>JAULUH010000199.1:0-6909 GCA_032111745.1 Anaerolineae bacterium
GGCACCTCACCGAGCTACTGCAGGGCATGGCCGGGCACCCAATGGCTACGGTAGAGACGCTGCCCATGCTGACCGCGGCCGAGATCGAGGAGACCGTGGTGGCCTGGAACGCCACAGCGCGGCCGTATCCATCCGAGCTGTGCCTACACCAGCTGTTCGAGCAGCAGGTGGCGCGCGCGCCCGAGGCCACGGCCCTGGCGTATGCGCCGGAACCCGCGGGAGCCGGCGAGCCCGCAACGCTTACCTACGGGGAGCTGAACGCCCGGGCCAACCAGCTGGCCCGTCACCTGCGCGGGGCGGGGGTGGGGGCGGAGACCCTGGTCGGGTTGATGGTCGAGCGGTCGCCCGACTTGCTGGTGGGGCTGCTGGGCATACTGAAGGCTGGCGGCGCGTACGTACCTATGGATCCGGCCTATCCGGCGGAGCGATTGGCGCTGATGCTGAGGGACTCGGGTGCGCGGGTGCTGGTGACCGAGCGCGACCTGGTGTCCCGCCTGGAGCAGGACGGCAGGTCGCCGCTGGAGGCAGGCACGGTGCGGGTGCTGGCGCTGGATGCGGATTGGCCGGCGATCGCGGGGCAGCCGGCCGGCAATCTGGAGAGCCTGGCGGGGGCCGGCAATCTCGCCTATGTGATCTATACGTCGGGGTCCACGGGGGTGCCTAAGGGGGTAATGGTAGAGCACCGCGGCCTGGTGAATCACGTCACCTACCTGGTGGAGCGCTATGGCCTGGTCCCGGCGGACCGCATGCTGCAGTTCATCTCCTACAGCTTCGACGCCGCAGTCGAAGAGCTGTACACGCCGCTGGTGGGCGGCGCCACGCTGGTCATGCCGGGGCCAGCGCGCGAGCTCATGGGCGCGGAGCTGAGCGCGTTTTGCCGGCGGCACGGGATCACCATCGTGCATTTTCCGGCAGCGCCCTGGCACCAGTGGGTGGACGACCTGGAGGCGGGCGACCAGATGGTGGAGGCGCCGGTGCGGCTGCTGATCGTCGGCGGCGAGGAACCGTCGATGGACAGGCTGCGGGCGTGGGTGCGCCGGCTGGGCCGGCCGTCGGCAGTGCTCAATGCGTACGGCCCGACGGAGGCGACGGTGGCGGCCACCACGTACCTGTGGGAGGCGACGGAGGCCAGCGTGGCCGCGCTGACCCGGCTGCCCATCGGGCAGCCCGAGCCCAATGTGCAGGTGTACGTAGTGGACAGGGCCATGCACCCGGTGCCGGTGGGCGTGCCCGGGGAGCTGCTGATCGCGGGCGTGGGGGTCGCGCGGGGCTATCTCAACCGGCCGGCGCTGAGCATAGAACGTTTTGGCACGCTAGAGGCTGAGCCGCCCGTGGCGACCACAGGCACCCAACAGCTCCAGATCGCATTTCCCGGCTCCGGCGCCGAGCAGCCGGCGCGCAGGGTCTACCGCACGGGCGATATGGTGCGGTGGCTACCGGATGGCAACCTGGACTTCCTCGGCCGGGTAGACGGCCAGGTGAAGGTGCGAGGTTTCCGTGTGGAACTGGGCGAAATCGAGGCTGCGCTGGCGAGGCTGCCTGGCGTGCGGCAGGCGGTGGTGATGGCGCGGAAGGGCGGTGCCCTGGGCAGGCGGCTGGTGGCGTACGTGGTCGCGGAGGATGGCCGGCAGCTGGAGGCGGCGGCGCTGCGCCAGGAGCTGCGGGAGGCCCTGCCGGAGCACATGGTGCCGGTGGCCTTCATGATGATGGAGGCTCTGCCCCTGTCCCCGGCGGGCAAGGTTGACCGCCAGGCACTGCCAGCGGTGGACGGCAACGCGGGAGAATGGGGTGGGGACTTCGTGGCGCCGCGTACGCCGGAGGAGGAGATCCTGGCCGGGCTGGTGGCGCAGCTGCTGCAGGTGAGCCGCGCCGGAGCCACGGACTCCTTCTTCGACCTCGGCGGCCATTCGTTATTGGCGACGCGGTTGACCTCGCGCATACGAGAAGTGTTCGGCGTGGAGCTGTCCGTGCGCACTGTCTTCGACCACTCCAGGGTAGCAGACCTGGCGGCGGTCATCGGTGCGGAGCTAAGGAGGCGCGGGGAGCAGCCCGGCGGGGAGCAGGCAGCGGTTTGGGAGACGCTGGAGGAGGGACCGCGGGCGGTTGCCCGGCCGGCCGGCCAGCCTATCCCGCTGTCGTTTGCGCAGCAGCGCCTGTGGTTTCTGGACCAGCTGGAGCCGGGCAACCTGTTCTACAACATCCCGACGGCGGTGCGGCTGGTAGGTGAGCTGGACGTCGAGGCCCTGCGGCGGGCCCTGGATGAGATCGTACGGCGCCACGACGTGCTGCGGACGACCTTCCAGGCCACGGGCGGTGTGCCGATGCAAGTCGTCGCCACGGAGCTGCATCTCGACTTGCCGGTGGTCGACCTGCGGGCCGTGGCGGCCGAGCAGCGGCAGGAGGAGGCACTGCGCCTGGCCACGGAGGAAATCCGCCGCCCCTTTGACCTGGCCCACGGGCCCCTGGTGCGGGGCCTGCTCTTGCGCCTGGCGGAGGATGAGCATATCGCGGTGCTGACCATCCACCACATCGTGGCGGATGGCTGGTCGATGGGGATTCTGGTCAGGGAGCTGACGACTTCGTACCAGGCCCTGGCGGCGGGCAGGTCCTCGGCGCTGCCCGACCTGCCGCTGCAGTATGCCGACTACGCGGCCTGGCAGCGGCGGTGGCTGGGCCAGGGCGATGGGAAGAGCGCGCGTGGGGAGGACGGGCTGGATGCGGAAAGCTCGCCCCTGCAGAGGCAGCTGCGCTACTGGCGGGAGCAGCTGCAGGAAGCGCCGCCGCGGCTGGAGCTGCCCACCGACCGGCCGCGGCCGGCGGTGCAGTCGGCGAACGGCGCAGTCTACAGCTTCCGGGTGCCGGCGCAGCTGTCACAGGACCTCCTGGCCTTTGCGCAGCGGGAGGGGGTAACCCTGTTCATGGCCCTGCTAGCGGCCTACCAGACCGTGTTGCACCGCTATGCGGATCAGGACGACATCTGTGTGGGGACGGCGATTGCCAACCGCACCTATGCGGCGCTGGAGCCACTGATGGGCTTCTTCGTGAATACGCTGGTGTTGCGCTCCCGCTTCGACGACGGCCCCACGTTCCGCCAGCTGTTGAGCCGGGTGCGGGAGACGGCGCTGGCCGCGTATGCGCACCAGGACCTGCCCTTCGAGATGCTGGTGGATGCGCTGCAGGTGGAGCGCGACCTGTCGCACACACCGCTGTTCCAGGCAGGGTTCTCCCTGCAGAACGTGCCCGTGGAACCGCAGGAGCTACCAGGCCTGCGCATCGAGCCGCTACAGCCGGAGAAGGGGATCGCGCAGTTCGACATGCTACTCATGGTGTCGGAGACCGCGGAGGGGCTGGCGGGGGCGTGGGAGTATAACAGCGACCTCTTCGACGAGCGCACAATCCGGGCCATGGCCGGCCACCTGCAGACGCTGTTGCAGGCGGCGATAGCCGACCCGGAGCAGCCGGTAGCGACCCTGCCGCTGCTGGCGCCTGAGGAGCGCCAGGCCATCCTGGTGGAATGGAACCGGACGGCCACGGATACACCCATGGATCGCTGCGCCCACCAGCTGGTGGAGGCCCGGGCGGCAGCACGGCCGGGGCATCCGGCCATCGTGGCAGCCCGGCCCCAGCAGGGGCCGGGGGACACCGGCGAGGTGTTGACCTATGGCCAGCTGGATCGCCGCGCCAACCAGCTGGCGCACTACCTCCGCAAGTGCGGCGTGGGCCCCGAGACCATCACCGGCATCTTCTTCGACCGCTCGCCGCTGACCTTCGTGGCCATCCTGGCGGCCCTGAAGGCTGGCGGCGCCTACCTGCCGGTAGATCCGGGATACCCGGCGGAGCGCATTGAGTTTATGCTGCAGGACTCCCGGGCACCGGTGATCCTGACCCGCGATGCGCTGGCCCACTGGCTGCCGGTACACGAGGCTGCGGTGGTCTGCCTGGACAGGGACTGGCCGACTATTGCCCTGGAGGAGGACACGGCGCTCCCACTGGCCAGCACGCCGTTCAATGCAGCTTATTGCATCTACACCTCGGGATCCACAGGCAAGCCTAAGTCCGCCATACTGCGCCACCGGGGGCTGGCCAACCTCACCTATGTGCAACGCCAGGCCTTCGACATCACCCCAGACAGTCGCATCCTGCAGTTCGCACCCCTGTCCTTTGATGCCTCAGTCTGGGAGACCTTTATGGCCCTGGCCAACGGCGCTACCCTGGTGCTGGCCCCCCAGGACACCCTGGCCTCGGGACCGGAGCTGTTGCGGCTGCTAGGCGACCAGGCCATCACCACGGTCACGCTGCCGCCATCGCTGCTGGCCGTCCTGGAGCCCGGCGACCTGCCCACACTGCGCACGGTGATTGCGGCCGGGGAGCGCTGCACCCGGGACATCGTGCAGCGCTGGGCGCCGGGCCGGCGCTTCTTCAACGCCTATGGACCGACCGAAACCACGGTGTGTGCTTCCATGGCCCAGTGCACGGCCGAGGATCAGGGAGACCCCAGCATCGGCCGCCCTATCGCCAACACTAAGGCCTTTGTGGTCGATCGCAACTTTCAGCCGGTGCCGGTGGGGGTGCCAGGTGAGCTTGTCATCGGCGGCGTCAACGTGGGTCGCGGCTATCTCAGCCGGCCAGAGCTGACCGCTGAGCGGTACATTCCCAACCCCTTCGCCATAGATGTGCCCGAGGGAAGGAGGGGGTGGGGCTACACGGTGCAGGCGGTGGAGGGATCAGCGGAAACGGCAGATATCCTGTACCGCACGGGGGACCTGGTGCGGTGGCGGGCGGATGGCAGCCTGGAGTTCCTCGGCCGCATCGACCACCAGGTCAAGGTGCGGGGCTTCCGCATCGAGCTCGGCGAGGTCGAGGCCGCCCTGCGGGGCCACCCCGCCGTCCTGGACGCCGTGGCCGTGGCCCGGGATGATGCCCTGATTGCCTACTTCGTCCCCGAGGACGGCCAGCAGCCCGATGCTACCAGCCTGCGCAGCTTCCTGCGCCAGTCCCTCCCCGAGCACATGGTGCCCGCAGCGTTCGTAGAGATGGAGACCTTCCCCCTGACCCCCGCCGGCAAGATCGACCGCCAGGCCCTGCCCCCGCCGGGTGCGACGCGGCAGGCTGCGGGCGAGTACGTGGCGCCACGCACCGAGACCGAGGCCAGGCTGGCGCAGATGGCCGCAGAATTGCTCAAGCTGGAGCGCACCGGCGTCGAGGACAACTTCTTCGAGCTGGGCGGGCATTCGCTGCTGGCGACCCAGCTCATCTCCCGTGTCCGGGAGGAGATGGGGGTGGACGTGCCCCTGCGCACCCTGTTCGAGCGCCCCACCGTGGCTGGACTGGCCGCAGCTGTGGACGAAGCGCGAGGGGCCCAGGCCGGGCAGCAGGCCGAGCGAGAGCGCATCGGCGCGCTTCTGCAGCAGGTGAAGGGGCTGAACCCGGAACAGGTGCAGGCGTTGCTGGCGGCCAAGCGCGGCGAGCAGGAGAACCGGTAAGCCATGGGCATCAAGCGGGCCATCGAAGCGGTCTATCCGCTGTCGCCCATGCAACAGGGCATGTTGTTCCACACGCTGTATGCCCCGGAGTCGGGCGTTTATGTCGAGCAGCTCACCTGCGCGATCCGGGGGCAGCTGGACGTTCCGGCCTTTGCCAGGGCGTGGCGGGAGGTGATGGCACGCCATCCGGCGCTGCGCACGTCCTTTGCCTTCAAGCGGTTGGAGCGGCCAATGCAGGCAGTGCACCGGGACTTGGGACCGGACTGGGTGCAAGAGGACTGGCGGGGATTGCCTGCTGAGGAGCAGGGGGATAGGCTGGAGGCCTACCTGGCGGCTGAGCGGCAGCGGGGATTCGACCTGAGCCAGGCGCCGCTGCTGCGGCTGGCGCTGGTGCGCACCGAGGAGGAGTGCCATCGTTTTGTGATGACCATGCACCACATCCTGATGGATGGATGGTCGTTCCCAATTGTGCTGCGGGAGGTGTTCGCGCTGTATGAGGCACATCGCCAGGGAGTGGTGGGTGGGCTGCCCCCGGCGCGACCCTACCAGGATTACATCGAGTGGCTGCAGATGCAGGACGTGGCGGCGGCGGCGGAGTTCTGGCGGCAGAGCCTGGCCGGCATGGCCGCGCCGACGCCGCTGGTGGTCGACCGGGCCAGCACGGGCGCGGCGACGGCAGGGCCAGGCAATGTGGAGGTCCGGCTGCCGGCGTCGCAAAGCGAGGCGCTGGCAGAGGTGGCCCGGCGCTACGGGATAACCCTCGGCGCGATGGTTCAGGGGGTGTGGGCCGTACTGCTGAGCCGGTACAGCGGACAGGAGGAGGTCGTCTTCGGGGTGACGGTATCAGGCCGGCCGGCCGAACTGGTGGGCGCGGAGGCCATGGTGGGCCTGCTGATCAATACCCTGCCGGTGCGAGTGCGGGTGGGAGCCGGCATGGGGGTTGCCCAGTTCTTGAGGAAACTGCAGGGCCAGGTGGCCGAGGCGCAGCAGTACGGATACCCGTCGCTGGCAGAGATCCAGGGATGGAGCATGGTGCCGCGGGAGCGGCCCTTGTTCGAGAGCATCCTGGTGTTCGAGAACTACCCTGTGGAGCACTTTCTGCAGGAACAGGCGGGCGGTCTCGCCATCGAGGATGTGCAGGCGTACGAGCAGACCAACTACCCGGTGACGGTGATATCGGGGCCCGGGCGGGAGGTGCCGCTGCGCCTGCTGTACGACCGCAGCCGGCTGGACGACGGCGTGGCGACGGCGATGTTGGGGCACCTGGCCACACTGGTGGCGGGGCTCGTCGATGGGATCCAGGGAAGCATCGGGGAGCTCCCCATGTTGACGGCGGGGGAGCGGGAGCAGGTGTTGGTGGCGTGGAACGACACAGCCGTGCCCCTCCCACAGGACCGCACGCTGCATGGCCTGGTGGAGGAGCAGG
>JAULUH010000200.1:0-3737 GCA_032111745.1 Anaerolineae bacterium
GAGGTCGCCTTCCAGGTGCTGGCCTCCACGTACCCGGCCCCCGGCTTCGCCAGCCCCCAGCGGCCACCCATCCGGGTGACCCTGATCGGCGCCGGCGCGGTCGGCAGCCACGTGATGGGCGCGGCCATCCGCTACGGCGACGAGGCCCTGCGCCGGCGCATGGTGGCGGCAGGCGTGCCTGGCGTGCGGGTCACCGTGGTCGACTACGACCTGACCGGCCACGCGGACGTCATGGCCGCCATCCTGGCCGAGACGGACATCCTGGTCGACGCCACCCAGCGCCCCAACCCCGCGCAGGTCGTGATCCCCAATGATTGGCTGGCAACCATGCCGGAGCACGCCGTGCTGGTGGATCTCTCGGCCGATCCCTACGACTGCACGTTTGATCCCCCCAAGGTCAAGGGCATCGAGGGCATTCCCCAGGGCAACCTCGACCAGTATGTGTTCGCGCCCGACGACCCGGCCTGGAGCCAGGTGCCGCCGTGCCTGTCCACCCGCCACCGCCGGCACGTGGTCTCCTGCTACTCCTGGCCGGGCCTGCACCCCAAGGATTGCATGCGGGTTTACGGCCGGCAGCTGCAGCCGATCATGCGCACCCTGATTGGCAAGGGCGGGCCGGCCGGCATCGACCCCGGCAGCCGTTTCTTCGAGCGGGCCATCGCCCGGGCCCAGCTGAGCCGCTGGAGCCCGGCAGGCTGAGCCGTCGCGGCCCGCCGGGCCTAACTACCCCCGCCAGGAGGCTTTCGATGGCTGCACCACGCACGGTTGGCTTTCCGCGCATGCTGAAGGAGCCCGGCGAGCGCCGGGTCTTCCTGCCCGAGTTCATCCAACACCTGGCCCGCCAGGGGGTGGAGGTCTGCGTGGAGGAGGGCTATGGGTCGCGCTCGGGCTTCACCGGCGACGACTACCGGCAGGGCAACGAGTTGGTGCGCCTTGGCAGCCACGAGGAGGCCTATGGCCAGGACCTGGTCATCGTGCTGCGCTCGCCCGCCCCCGAGGAATTTCAGTTGATGTCTGCCGGCACCAGCCTGCTCTCCATGCTGCACTACCCGACCCGCCCCCAGCGCGTGGCCCTGCTGCGCGACCTGGGGATCAAGGCCATCTCCATGGATAGCATCGTGGCCGACAGCAACTTGCGCCTGGTGGAGAACATGAAGGCGGTGGCCTGGAACGGGCTGGAGGTGGCCTTCGACGTCCTGCAGCGGCGCTGGCCGCGGCTGCGCCGGCCTGACGGCCAGCCCATCCACGTGCTGATCCTCGGCGCAGGCATGGTGGGCAAGCATGCCGTGGAGGCCGCCACCAAGCTGGGCGACGTCGTGCGCAACCGCCAGCACATGCAGCGCCAGGGGCCGGGGGCGATGGCCCTGGTGGTGGGGCGGAATATCGCCAACACCGCGGACACCATGCACCAGCTGTTCCAGCAGGCCGACATCCTGGTGGACGCCACCCAGCGCCGCGACGCGTCCCGGCCCGTCGTGCCCAACGCCTGGCTGGCCTGGCTGCCGGAGCACGCCGTGGTCGCCGACCTGGCCGTCGACCCCTACACCCTGGACGCGAACCCGCCCGTGGTGCGCGGCGTGGAGGGGATCCCCCAGGGCAACCTGGACAAGTACGTGTTCTACCCCGGCGACGAGGACTGGGATGAGACCGTGCCAGCCTCGGTTCCCAGCGCCGAGCGCCGCGTCGTGGTCTCCTGCTATTCCTGGCCCGGCATCCACCCCGAGGCCTGCATGCGCCACTACGGCCAGCAGCTCACCCCCCTGCTGGAGCCGCTGCTGGAGAAGGGCTACGACGGCCTCTCCCTGGACGGCGGCTACTTCGAGCGGGCCATGGCCCGCGCCACCCTGCGCACCTGGCTACGCGCCGCGCACTACGAGCCCCGCCCGCGCTAGGGGCCTGCGGTGTTCGAGTGACTGCTGAGTATCTCGGACTCTGTCGAGCGCGGCGCGAGTCACGGGGCGACAGTACTCACTCAAGATCCATCCCCGCTCTTACGTGGTCGATAACTGCATCAAGCAATTGAGGACGAATGAATAGCGTGGACCGTGCTGGAATCGCTTCGAGCAAGCCAAGTACGTGCTGAGGCGTGCGCTGGCCGCGCCGGATCGCTCGCACCACAACGCCAATTGTGCCGTGGACACGCATTCCCAGTTGTTCAGCGGCCAGCCTTGCGGCAGCGTCATCTGTCAGGAGAATGGCTTCGGGATACTGTCGCATCAGGGCCAGCGCGGCAACTTCACCTGCATCCAGGGAAAGCGCTCTGGTCAGTGTCGCCAACTCCACGTCGCGCTCCTCCGGTACCACAACCCGTTTCAACAACGAGGTTGACCACCCCAATGCGCCAGGTCTGTGGTGAGCTACCTCTTGCCAAACGATGTTAGGTACCAGAACAGCTTGGAAGTCCGTGAGCAAATCGAGGCAGTCTAGCTCATCTAAATGGATGATAGGACCAGCATCGCAGACCACCTTTGGCGGCTGGTTACTCCTCGCCACGAAGACCCCACTCGACGTCTTTCCAGATGTATTGTTCCATCAACTCAGGGCGGTGAGTCTCCAGGAAGCGTCGCAGGGCATCCACGATGAGGCCGTTGGCGTCGGAAAAACAGCCCTCGTCAATCAGCGACTCCATCTGTACAACTAGCTGTACAGGTATTTCTGCCTTCACTGTTCTAGTTTGCATAGCCAGTCCCTATCCATGATGCACCCGACAGCGTCTCGTCCCACAAATCCTCAGATGGCTGTGATCCGCTCCATCGCACCTGCCAATTCCCGTTGGCAATGGATTGTAGCATAGTCCAGCACAAACGGGCAAGGAAGGCGAAAATTGCCCCTTGACAGCTTTCCAAACGTATGTTATAATTCCGAACAGTGTTAGGAATTCTGAGACAGGTTCACGCCCACCCATGACCGCTACTGCCACCCGCACCCGCCGCCACCAGCGCACCCGCCAGGCCATCCTGGATGCCGCCCGGGCCATTGTTGCCGCCGGCGGCATCGACGCCCTCTCCATGCGCGCGCTGGCCGACCGCATCGACTATAGCCCGGCCGGCCTTTACGAGTACTTCGGCAGCAAGGAAGAGATCGTCGCGGCCATGTGCGAGCAGGGGCAGAGCTACCTCTACGAGGCCATGGCCGCGGCGGACCCGGCCCTGCCCCCCGCGGACTACCTCTACGCCATCGGCCAGGCCTATATCCGCTTCGCCCTGGAGCACGCCGACTACTTCCTGGTGATGTTCACCGCGGCCCCGCCGCCGGATATGGCCGGTGCCACCGAGGAGGCCGTGCAGGAGCTGATGCAGGAGGAGCACTCGCCCTACGGCCTGCTGCTGCAGGCCATCCAGCGCGGCATCGACGCCGGCGCGTTCCGCACCCGCCCCGGCTTCGGCCGGCACGAGATGGGCTACGCAGCCTGGACCCTGGTGCACGGCATCGCCATGCTGCGCATCACCGCCCTGCGCACCTACCCCGCAGACCTGGCCCCGGCCGACGACCAGGCCCTGCGCAACTTCATGCGCGGGCTCCAGGCCGGCTGACCACGGCCCCTTTTTTTGGCCTGCGTGACCGAACAATGTTCAGACTTAGATGATAGTTAGGAGAACTGAAATGACGGCGATCTTCAACGGACGCTATACCGCCGACGTCGAGGGCGACTTCGTGGTCTTCCTGATCGGCATGCGCATCAACCGCCTGCGCCAGGTGCGCCAGTGGCTGCCCGTGGCCCGGGCCATGGGGCCGAT
>JAULUH010000201.1:0-6336 GCA_032111745.1 Anaerolineae bacterium
TTCATTAGGAATAATTGGTACAGATGCACGCGGCGCGCCCTGACGCTGATCCAATGCCGCCAGGCACCGCGCCCGGAACCGGCACCCGCCTCCCACATACCACATACCGTTTCTTCGGAGAAGTCTTTTATGTGGTATGTGGGAGCACTTACAACCGCACATTCTCCCGGCAGCCGGTGACAGTTCGCTTTAGGTAGGCCGATCCTACGGGCTAACGCTCAAGCCATGAATGAAGGGATTGGGTGTAGGAGTGACAGGCACGGCATTATTGTAAATGGTGTCCATGATGTCGAAGGGGCTCTCGCCGCTGGTATTGCTGCGCAGAACGGCAGCCTGTCCGCTCACCAGGGGGGCGGCAAAAGAGCTGCCTACCCAGAACTGATAGAAGTACCCTCCGGCTGCGTCCCGGCCCAGGCTGATGACGCCCAATGGACAGTCGGCATCCGTGTCGCTGCACTCTATCGCCCTCGGTTCGCAGGTGGACTCCCCGGGCAAGTGGCCATCAGCCCCGGGTGCACCTACATCCCCTACGTTGGTGTAGCAAGCGGCCTGGTCCTCGATGTTGCTGGCGGCCACGCCAATGACGATCGGGAACCAACCGGGCAGTTGCATGGGCATAGGTGGGTCTGGCGGTTGGGTTTCGTTGCCTGCGGCAGAAACCACAACGGCGCCCATGGCCACTGCGTGCTGCATGGCCGCGTTCAAGGATACGATATCCTTAGGCCACTTCTCCTTTTCCAGTTCCAGGTCTACCGGCTGCTGGACCCCCAAGCTCAGGTTCAGCACCACGTCCGCCAGGCCTTCCGCACCCTCTTCGTTTTGCCGGGTATAGTTGAATTCGTGGATGGCCGTGTTCAGGGTATCCAGGTCCCCACAACCGTACTCGTTCAGGACACGGATCAAGCGAATCTCACTTCCTGGAGCCACCCCATATACCAGGCCTGCGGCAAAGAGGCCGTGGTCCGATACGTTCACCGTGGGGGTGACAGGCATCAGCACGGTTGACATAGGCGGAAAGGAAAGATGCAGGGTCATCGGTGGCTTAATCAGGCCAATCTGCTGCGGCGTACTGGTCGACGGGTCGAATGGCGAGGTATCGAAAACCCCCACCACAGTGCCCTTGCCGAGGTTGGCTGCCACGCCTGGCGGCTTAACACCCAGCCGCCGCAATGCCCATTGGCGCCAAAAGATGGTTGGGTTGGCCACAGCGCCGGGACCGGCATGCGGACTGCCGCCAACAGTGAAGGGGCTACCACCCACGGTAAAGGGGCTGCCACCAACCGTGAACGGGTTGCCGGCCACGGAGGGGTCAGAGCAAGGGCCAGCATACAGCGGTCCCACCAGGTAGTTTGGATCCGCGTAGACGCCAGCCTCTTTGCCCAAGGCCGCCAACTCAGCGATCGTGCTATAGTAGTCGCCAGGCGCGCCATCAATCTGGTAGAGCCGCGACTGTAGCTCCGCCAGGTCCTCAGGGGTAAACGGCAGGGGCTCAAGGGGTTGGTTGATCTCATCGGCATACTTGGCTGCGGCCTCGGCGAAGCCTTCATCCAGGGCTGGGCTCTGCTTAAGGTATCCCAGGTCGCACGACTTCAGGAGGGTGAGCTCGATGCCCTTCGCAGTGAGCTGATCCGTGAAGTCAGCGAAGCGGCTTCTGGGGCCGGTCAGGATCACCTGGTCCAATACGGTGTGCGATCCGGTCGCAGCCGGTTCTGGCTCGCGGAACCACTCGCAGCCGAAGTCCTCCACGGGCCCCTGTTCCGGGGGCTCTTCGGCCGGTGGCTCCGGCGTGGGCGGGCTAACGGTTGGCGTGGCCGGTTCCTCAGTTGCCGGCGAGGTCGGCACAGCGGTTGCGGGCACCGTCGGCTGTTCAGTCGCCGGAGGTGCCGGCGTGGCAGGCGGGCAGCCGGCCAGCAGCACCGCCACCAGGCTCAACCAGAGGACGATCAGATACAGGCGGCTGGGGTGACGCACGGACATGGTATCTCCTCCTTGCGCAACTGGGGAATGATCAGAGCCGACCAGGGTCTCCAACCAGGTAGAACGGGGCCCAGAAGTAGGGGTGGGAGGTGACCTCACCCTCCATGCCTGCCGGGCCTTCACCGATGAACTGTTGTTGGGCGGTGCTCAGGGCTTCGACCTTGCTCTGCCCGGCGACCAGGTTGGTATAGAACGCCTGCATGAGGCGGGCGGTGGAGCGGTCCTCCACCGGCCACTGGCTCAGCACCAGGGACGAGGCCCCGGCATGCAGGAAGGCCCGCATCAGCCCCAGGAGCTCGTCCCCGCCGCCGATGGCGCTGCGGCCCGTCTGGCAGGCGCTCAGCGTGACCAGGGAGGCGTTGAGGTGCAGCCCGAAGATATCGAGGGTGGTCAGCCACTGCTGCGCCAGGGCCAGCCCGGAGAACAGGGAGTTATCGGGACGGAAATCGCCGTGGGTGGCCAGGTGGATGCAGGCATACTCCTGGCCGAGGTCGCGCAGGCGCTGGGGCGTGGCCTCGTCCTCGAGGAAGGCATCTCCACCGGTGATGGCGGCCACGGCGCGGGCCTCGTCGACGGCATAGGGCAGGTGCCCCTCATAGGAGTGGCCCAGCGCCAGCAGCCCCTGCCCGTGGGCCCTGGGCTCAAGGCAATAGCGCAAGAGGCTGGCTCCGGGCAGATAGCTGACCAGGTGGCGCTGCAGCAGGTAGCCCTGGCCGTCGTGGAAGGCATGGAACGGCAGGTAGTGCAGGACACCATGGGGCACGATGAACCACCGGCGATAGCCCCGGCCCACGGTGCTGGCAAAGGGAGCGATCAGCAGGTCGTCGAGCTGGCGGAGCAGGGCCTGGGCGTTGGCGGTCAGCCTGGGGATGCGCTGGGCCGGCGTGCGGGGGACGGCCTCCAGGTTCAGGCGCAGCAGCCGGTGCAGGGTTTGCACCTGGCTTAGCCTGGCCTCGAGCTGCAGTACCCGCACTTCCTGC
This sequence comes from Anaerolineae bacterium, assembly GCA_032111745.1. Classification (GTDB taxonomy): domain Bacteria; phylum Chloroflexota; class Anaerolineae; order JAAEKA01; family JAAEKA01; genus JAULUH01. Next base: position 2,958 of record JAULUH010000201.1, read on the forward strand.
CCGGTGACCGCAAAGGCGATCAGCTGGTCGCCGATGGCGTAGTATTCCAACAGGGCTGTTTCATGGTCCAGGTAGGGTTGGATGGGCTCAGTCTGCACGCGCCATAGCGCGGCATCGCGGGCATAGTCGGCGTTGCGGACCAGCAGCTTATGCCAGAGCCGCGTGATCCGGTTCTCCAGGGCCAGCACATCCTGCTCGATGTTCTGCCAGCCCTCGCCGCCAGCATCAGCACCGCGGGCCTTGAGCTCTTCCCTGCCGCCCTGCCACCGGCGGTAGAGCAGGTCCCGCTGCTCTCGCAGCTGGCGCAGCTCCGCGACGTAGGGCAGGTCCGCCGGGTCACGGATTTCAATGCCCAGGTTGAGGCGATAGGCCAGCATGTCCACCAGCGCGCGCGATTTGGCCCGCTCCGCATACTCCAGTCCGGCCAGGGGGTCCTGCAGCTGGAGGCACAGGCTCACCATCTCCTCGTAGACGGTCTGCTTGTCCTCCAGGAAATCGGCTCGGAACTCCACCATCAGGCGCCCCCGCAGCCGTTCCAGCTGGTCGATGGCCTGCTGCAGGCTTTGCCGGGCCGCAGCCAGGTCGCCCCGCTGCACGGCCAGCGTCCCCATCAGGTGGTGGCCCTGGAAGAGCAGGGAGGCCACATCCATGCCAGTACTGATAGAGACGGCCCGCTCGATCCAGGCCTGGGACTCCTCTGGCTGGCCCAGGGCCATGGCGGCCTGGGCGGCCACCAGGCAGGCCTGGGCCCGCTCCAGGGGCAGGTCCAGCGCCCCAAACACCTGCTCGCAACGCTGCGCGGCCTCGAGGCTGCCGGCAGCATTCCCGTTGAGGCGGAGCACCGCCGCCTCCTCCAGCTCGGCCGAGGCCATCCAGGGCCGGTTGCCGAGCTCGGCAAACATGCACCGGGCCTCTTCGAGCGAGCGCAGCGCCTGGTCAAAGCCGTGGAGGCCGGCATAGGCCACGCCCTCGTTCAGGATGGCCTTGGCGGCCACGTCATGGGCACCCAGGCTGGCAAACACGCTGCGCACCTGGCGGCAGGTGTCCAAGACCTCCGCGAAACGCCGCATCTGCAACAGGCAGTTGCTGGTGAACAGGTCGACCAGCAGCGCATCCCGTTGCCGGCCGTCGGCCGCGAAGACATTGCGCACCTGGTCGAGGTTCTCGAGGGCCTCGTTGTAGCGCCCCATCACAAAGTAGGTCAGGGCGAGGATCTGTTGGGCACGGGCGGCCTCGGTGGGCTGGCCCAGGGCCAGCAGCCCCTGGCGGGCGTCCTGGCAGGCGGCAATGGAGGCCTCGAATTGGCCCAGGTTGCGCAGGACCCAGGCCCGGTTGTGCTGGACCCACAGCCAGCCGGCCCGGCCCGCCTCCCCGAGTTGTTCGTACAGCGCGGCGGCCTGATTGAAGTAGTCCAGGGCCGCGGCGTCCTCCCCCTTGCGCGCGAACATGATGGCCAGGTTCATGGTCATGGTCGCCAGGGGCTGCCACTGGCCGTGCTCCTCCAGGATCGGGCCGGCCCACTGCCAGCACTGCACGGCCTCGGCGTAGCGGCCGAGAAAGGCCAGGGCGCCCACCTTACCCACTTGAGCTCTGGCCTCGTCGACGGGGGTGCCGTGGCGGCGGTAGAGTATTGTGGCCTCGTCGTAGAGCTGGATGGCACGCTCATACTCAGCCAACCCGATGGCCCGGGCGTTGGCCTCGGCCAGCAGGCTCAGGGCGAGGTCGCGATCATCCTGGCGCCAGGCCGCCACCTCCCCGATCAGGGCTGCTACTTGCAGTGAGCGGCGGACATCCGCGCGCAGCTGCCGGTCCGCCTCTCCCTTGAAGGCAGGAGCAACCGTGGCGTCCAGCTCGTGCCGGTGTTCGCTCACGAGCCGCCGCTGGGCGTCGGGATCGACGAGAGCGAGGGCCTGGGTGAGCCACGGCGGCGCGTTGTTCATAGTCGGTATGCAGGGGCCGGCCTAGCCGGCAGGCACATCCAGCCGGGGAATCTGGATCTCCAACGGCGCCTCGCCGATGGTTAGCAGGTATTGCCCGGGCTCCAGCCCCATCAGGACGAAGTTCCCTACCTCGTCGACGGCGCCTGTGGCGATCACCTGGTCGTCCTGCCACACCCGCACCAGCGCGCCGTCGAACTCCTCTGGGCCCTGGATGAGCCCAAACAAGCTGACCCGGCTTGCCGGCTGACGATCGCCCTGGAGCTCGATCATGATCTGGGTCTCGCCAGCCTCGTAGATCATCGGGCCAGCATCCGCACCGCGCACGCCGGCTAAGGCCGGTGCCCACGCCGGACCGGGGGTGCCGAGCGCCCCCATGGCCCGTCCGCCGCTAACCAGCCGGGCGATCAACACCTGAACCCGCTCCTTGACCGGCCCGAGGACGTCGCGCGCCGGCAGAGGATCCGGCTGTGCTATGTAGGCCGCGATGACAGCCAGGTCCGCGGTGCAATGTGGGCACTCGTCCACGTGGCTGGCGATCCGCCCGGCATCAGGCGCCGGCAGCAGGCCCATGTGATATTCCCCGAGCTCGAGGGCCGGCGGGCAGGTGGCCCGGAACAGGCGGGCAGTGAGAGATTTTTCAAAGTTACCAAGCTCAACCGCCCGCTGGCGGCAGAAGGGACACCGGTCGAGGTGCTGAACGATCCCGGGATCGGCCTCACCGTCCAGGTAGCTCAGCAACGCAGCATCCGTCAGCTCAGGCGGCAGTGCACATGACATAGATACGTACCTCGCTTTCATCCTGTTAAACGCAAGCCGCCGCCCTTTTTCAGCGCAGCTCGGCCAGAATCTTCTTCAGCTCCCCGTCTCGCCGCAGTCGCTCCAGGACGTTCTGTTTGGCCCGATAGACCTCACTGACATCCGCAAACACCGCTGGATACCTGATGCATAGCTCGCGAGGTTTCAACGCCAGCACGAATGAGCCATGCACCACCAGTCGTTCTCGCTCGTCCATGAGCCGGTCGAGGATCAGCTGCCAGAACTCCTGCTGCGCCACCTGGCTCATGGTGTAGCTCTCCGGATCCACATCCATCCCATCGCCCGCCAGGTTCAGGTCACCTGGCTCCTCATCCACGACCTCCACCCGGCCTATCCGGGCGTAATCCAGCACGGCGCTCCCTGCGCATAGCTTGAGATAGCTTAGGAGCGACTTCAGATCGGCAAAGCGCTCGAACTTGGCCGGTGTCAGCGCCCGCCACATCTTCTCGAAGGCCCGGTTGACGAAGAACTGGACCTCCTCATCCAGGGCCGGGAAACTGGGATGGCGCTCGATCCACCCCGCCACCAGGGCCTGGTATTGCTGGTAGAGCAGCCCATAGGCCTGTTGGTTGCGCTCCAGCAAGGCCCGCCGAAACAGCTCGAAGCAATAGCGCGGGTCATAG
>JAULUH010000202.1:0-13178 GCA_032111745.1 Anaerolineae bacterium
ATGTCGCGAGCGCGCAGCATCTTGCCGTCGATCTTGAAGACCTTGCGGCCCTCCTGGTTCTCGATCCAGAAGTCGTCGCCGATGGATGCAATCTTGTCGCGCATCTTGTAGGTCTGGGCGTCGCCGCCCCTGCCGAACTCCTGGCGGTCTTCCTGCCGCTGTCCTTTGCGGGTCGTCGGCTCTTCCTGCGGAGCCCCGCCGCTTCCTCTTTTACCTGGCATTGTGGTTAGCTCCTTTCAAAGCTGCATTATGATACGATCGATATCGAACCCGTGATGAGCGGCACCGTGCCCAATGATCACTTCCTCTCCCCCAGGAGAGTCACGGAAATCAGTGGAAAGCCCAGATTGTAGACGAGGTTCAACAGGCCGGCCAGCGCTGCCTGGTCCGCGAGCTCACCTGTGAGCGTGGTCACTGCAGGTTCTCCCTCCCGGCTTGTGCACTGGATTTCCATGCCGCCAAGGTCTTCCACCCAATGTTGCTCGACCGCACCTTGCAGTTCAATGCGATAGACGGCCGGCACGTGGATAGATAGCCCGCGCTTCATTGGTTCCAGCATAGGTGCAATTTCGTCGAGTTCGGGCGCAACTCATCCGCCGGACAGGCGCAGCATCTGCGCGCTAGGATCTGCGCTCGCATGACGTCCTCACGTCTTTACTAATGAAATTGTACAATGGGATCTGGGCGTTGAACAGAGGCGAAAACGAGGCGAAAACGGGGGGGGAGGAATGATGAATGCGGAATGGGGACTGTGGGCACCGCCGCTCAGCTAATCTGTGGCGTAGGGGGCAAGATACCCAGAGACCTGGCCTTGGCCACGGCCTGGCGCCGGTTGCCTGCCTGGAGCTTCTGGTAGAGGTTCATCGTGTGCTTGCGGACGGTGTCGGGGGAGATGGTGAGGTAGGAGGCGATCTCCTGGTTGGTCAGGCGTCGCTCGAGGAGCAGCAAGATGTCGATCTCGCGGTTGGTCAACCTGCCGGCCAGTTCCTCGGCTGCGAGTAGGCGTTCCATCGAGCGCTCAGGGGAGGGAAGCGCAGCGAGAGCCTGGGGGATTAGTTGCGGCGTCGACGCAGCGTAGGCAGCAAGAATGCGCTGCACGTACGCGCCGGCGCTTCCCTCGTGGACAAGCTGCTGGAAGTGTTTCATCAGGCCTGGCCCGGCGTCGACGAAGAGCCGCAGCGCGCCGCCAGGTTCCCCCAGGAGAACGGCGTCGCGCAATACGTCCACAGCGGCCTGGTCGTTGCCCTGTGCGCCGTAGAGCAGGCATTCCAGGGTCGCAATTTCAATCTGGCGACGCTGCGCATGCCTGGTCCCGGCCTCAGCGCGGCAGGTCGCCAGCAGTTTCCCAGCCCGCGCCAGCTGGTCCGGCCCGCCGGCGGCGATATAGCAGCGGATGGCAGTGAGGACGGGCAGCTCCCACAGGTCGAGGGCCAGCTGGGACTCCGGGTCCGCGACAAAGCTTGCGGGAGCAATCGTCCCCTGCCAGTTCAGCTCCAGACGCAGCGACAGAGAATCGGCGACCGGCATGAGGTTGACGTGGCCGCGTTCCGAGAGAAAGCTGCGCAGGGCGAGCACGGTCGTCTCGGCCGCCTGCGGTCGTCCCTGGGCTCGCTGCGCCCATGCCAGTCCCGTGAAGCTGTCGACGGCGGCTCGACTGTTGGCTTCATAGCACAGCGCAACGACCTCGCCGAACCAGCGTTCGGCAGCCTCCAGGTCGTTGCGCTGGTAGGCGGCCCAGCCGAGGCAATAGCTTGCCCAGGCCTTGCTGATCGGGCGGTTGGCCTGTACAGCCATCTGATGAAAGGTGCTTGCCGCAGCCTGCAGCGCGGGGAGGTCGGCCTGGTGGTAGTGGATGGCGCACAGGGCCAGCAGCAGGCGGAGGGAAGGGATATCCGGCTGGATGGGCTGTCTGTGTAGCCGCTCGTTCACCATGGCCAGCGCTTCGTCAGACCGGCCTGTCTGTTGCAGGCCGGTGATCACCCAGAACTCGGCCAGGCCGCGCGCGAAGACCGCTTCGGGGCCGAGCTGTGCCAGGGCCAGGTTGGCACGGTGCAGGCCACGCTCCAGACTCCCTTTGACGAAGGTCGTCGCGGCCAGGGCGTTGATCGCACCCAGCCAACCTTCCTGCTCCGCAGGTGTATAGCCACCGGCACCGGCGGCAAGGCCGGCTTCGGCGGCCTCCAGCAGGGGCATCATCGCTGCGACCCTGTTGCGAAAATGGTATAGGAAGGCCTGGGCAACCAGCAGCCCAGGTCGTTGCCGCACCTCCGGGGGCAGGAGACCGAGCCAGCGCTCGAGCCTGTGCCAGCTCTCCTGGTTCAGGGCGTCGTGAATATGGGCCTCGACCAGCTGTGCTGCGGCCAGCGCATCCCCGGCCTGCACCGCATGGGTGATCGCCTCCTCCAACAGGCCGTGGGCCTCAAACCAGGCGCTGGCGCGACGATGCAGGCCAGCAATCGCTTCGGCGGTGTAGGCTTGGCGCAGGCGGTGGTACAGCAGATCGCGTAGCAGATGATGGTAGCGGTACCAAAGGCCTTCGTCGTCGAGCGCAGCGAGGAAGAGATTGGAGCGCCACAGGTCAGCGACGAAGGCCTCACCGCCACCGGGGGGGGCGGCTGATCCGGCTATAGCCTGGCAAAGGGGGGCACAGAAGCGCTCGAGGATCGAGGTCTGCAGCATGAGCGTGCGTTGGGCATCCGGCAGCTCCTCCAGCACCTCGTTGAGCAGGTAGTCGGTCGCCAGGCGATGGCCGCTCTGCGCGAAGCGGCGGGCGAAGTCCTGGCGGTCGGGGCTCTCGCGCAGCGAGAGCGCAGCCAGCTGCAGGCCGACGGCCCAGCCCTCGGTGCGTTCGGCCAGCAGGGCGACGATCTCGTCCGCCACCGGCTCGTCCAGGGCCTGGCGCAGCAGTTCTGCAGTCTCCTCCGCTGTGAAGCGTAGGCTGGCGCTGCGCACCTCGTCCAGCTGGCGACGTCCGCGCAGTTGGGCGAGGCGTAGTGGCGGGTCGGTGCGCGTGATCAATACCAGGTGCAGGTCGTCCGGCAGGCGCTGCACCAGGCGCGCCATGAAGGTGTTGATGGGAGGAGTAGAGACCGTGTGGTAGTCATCGAGGACGAGCACCAGGGGTCCGGGCAGTTGTTCTAGATCGCGCAGCAGCACGTCGGCCACGCGGTTGGGCGGCGGTAGCTCGGGCGCTTGAAGCAGAGAGGCGATGGCCTGGCCGGCCTGGGGATAGGCCGTACGCAGCGCGGCCAGGAGATAGCTGGTGAAGGAGTCCAGGTCGGCGTCATGCTCGTCGAGGGAGAGCCAGGTGGAGGGGCACTCGACGGTCTCGAGCCAGAGGTTGACGAGGGTGGTCTTGCCGTAGCCGGCTGGTGCGGAGACCAACGTCAGCCGTCGGCTCCAGCCAGCAGTCAATTCTTCGAGCAGGCGCGGCCGCGGCACGAGCGGTGCAGAGGCACGCGGCCGGTGCAGCTTGGTGGCCAGCAGGAGCGACGCCGTTTGTGGTGCAGATGGGTCGGTCATGGCAACTGGGCTTGGCTACATCACGTTGAATACCGGAGCGGCGATCCAGCCTCCGAACATGGCATGATTGTACCATGCAATGTACCGGATCTTCGGGACCCCTCGGTCGATGGGATTCTCGGCCTGCGGTTCAGGGTCTGGCATCGAAGCTCCTATCGCACGATCCAGCTCGCTTCCAACGCGGGTGCCTCCAGGCTTCCCGGTAGCCCGATGAAGACCACCCGTGTCCCCGGCTCGACCTCGTCCCACGCCGCGCCGGCCGTCAATGTCCAGCGCTTGCCGACCAGCTGCAGCTGGTAACGACGCTCCGGATCCTCGGCCAGATAAACGAAGCCCTTGGCGCGCAGCACGCCTGCCGGCAGCCCGGATACAAGGGCACGCAGATCGGCCTCATGGATGGGCTCGCGGCGGGTGAAGCTACGCGTTTCGTACATCTCCTCGTGCTCATGCTCGCCCGCATCGTGGACGGCCTGGTCCGCCTGGTCGTCGGCGTGGCCGTGGCTATCGCGCCGGCCATTCGCTTGGGCACCAAACAGGATCGCCAGCGGGGCCTGGCCATAAGTGGTTTCCATTATACGCGTATCCGGCGCCAGTCCAACCAGCCAGGCGCGGACGGCTGCCAGCTCCTCGGGAGACACCAGGTCGACCTTGTTCAGCACCAGCAGGTCCGCGCCCCTGAGCTGACGGATCACCGTGTCGCCCACATACTTGTTGGCCGCCTTCTCGCGAATCTGCTCGGCGTCGGCCACCACGATGACGCCGTCCAGCTCCAAGTGCAGGATGGCGCCGTACTGGCCGACCTTTACCGGGTCGGAGACGCCGCTGGCCTCGACGATGACGTGATCGATCTGGTCCCCGCGCTTGCTCACCTGGTTGAGCGCCATCATGAAGCCGTCGGCCAGGCTGCAGCAGATACAGCCACTGGCCAACTGGATGGTCTCGCCGTCGTGGCTGTCGATCAAATCGGCGTCGATATTGATGTCGCCGAAGTCGTTGACCAGCACTGCCAGGCGCAGGCCCTGGCTGTTGCGTAGCAGGCTATTGAGCAGCGTGGTCTTACCCGCGCCCAGATAGCCACCGATGATGGTGTAGGGGATGCCTTGTCTCATAAGCGAGTCCTGCCATGATTCCGCGAACGGATCATGCGCGGCGCTGCCCTGCGCCACGCATGATCCGTTCGCGGAGTTCCCAGCGTAGGTCTTTAGGACTTTGGCGGGTAAACCGTCACGCCTTCCTTGAGCGTTTCGACGACCTTGATCTTCAGCATATCGTCGGTCGCCACGGTCAGCGGGTTGGCATCCAGGATGACGAGGTCGGCCAGCTTGCCGGCTTCGAGGGTGCCCTTCTGGTCTTCCTCGAAGAGCTGCCAGGCCGCATTGATCGTCAGGGCCTTCAGGGCCTCCCAGCGGTCGATACGCTCGGCGGGGCCGATGACCTTGCCCTCGCGCGACTGGCGGGTGATCGAGGACCACATCACCCGCATCGGGTCCATGGGCGTCACCGAGAAATCGGTGTGGTTCGAGCATACCAGGCCCTTATCTGTCGCGGACTTCATAGGGCTGATGAAGCTGGCCCGCTTCTCGCCCAGGTTGGCGGTGTGCTCGGTGCCCCAGAAGAAGGTGTGCGCGGTGAAGAAGCTTGGCGAGAACCCGAGCTCGGCGTACGCGTCGAGCTGGTCGGGACGCATCACCTGGGAGTGGATGATCACCGTGCGTCGATCGTCCGCAGCCTTGACACCGGCAAGGCGCGCGCCGTCGATGATCATGTCGATGGCGGCGTCGCCGTTGGCGTGGCAGAACACCTGGATGCCCGCGTCGTAGATCTTGGCCAGTGCCTTGTTGACTTGCTCAGGCGGGAACAGGGGTGCGCCGCGCCAGTTCTCTTCGCCACCGGGGCCAGGGGTGAGCAGCGGCTCGGTCCAGAAGGCCGTCTTCCCCTGTGGCGACCCGTCCATGGCGAACTTGATGCCCTGCAGCTTGAGGTGGTTCTTGTAGAAGCCAAAGGCCTCGGGCGCCTCGTCGGGCAGATCCATCGGGCCGCCGGTGAAGTTCGGCGCGTACTCCCGCACGAGCGCCGGCACCTCGAAGATCAGCGGCAAAGACACGACGTCGAGGTACAACAGACCTTCTCCCGCGCCCTTGCGCAGAAACGCCAGGTCCTTGGCATGGGTGCCGCCCTCCTGGCAGGTGGTCACACCTGCTCTGGCGTAGATCTGCTGGGCCTCGAAGAGGGTGTCGAGCAGCTCCCGCTCCGAGGGCATGGGCATGTTTCCGAAGATGGGCAGGAACGCGGTCTCCATGATGAAACCGGCCGGCCTATTGGTCCCTTCGACGCGGTTGATGATGCCACCCGGCGGCGTCGGCGTGTTCTCGTCCATCCCCACCTCGGCAAACGCCGCCGAGTTGAGCACCGCGCCGTGGTTGGAGCTGTGAATCAACATGACCGGGTTGTCCGGGAAGTAAGGGTCGAGCTCCGACGCCAAGAGCTCGCGGCCCTCGGCCAGGTTCGAGCGGTCATAGCCGTAGCCGATGATCCAATCGCCCTTCTTCAATCCGAGCCTCTTCACGTGCTCTTGCAGGACAGGGACGAAGTCGGCGACCTTGGTGATTGGGCCTACGGGCGGTCCGGATACGTTCGCCCACTTGACGATCTGTGGCGCGTTCATGAAATGGCCATGCGAGTCGATGAACGCCGGCAGCAGCGTATTACCCTCCAGGTCGACCAGCCGTGTGTCGTCGGTCCTGCTGCGCATGACGTAGTCTTTCTGGCCGGTGGCGATGACGCGCCCGCCGGCCACGGCGATCGCCTCGACCTCTCGCCGCTCGTCGTCCATGGTGATGATGGGGCCGCCGAAGTAGATGGCTTCGGCCTGTTTCTCTCCGGACATGGTTCACTCCTTGGTGATTGGATTTCGGACTGGAAAGTGCGGACGGGGGCCTGAAACCAACACTTCACAGGATGGACCTCGCCCTCGAAGATTGTACCCCAGATGGGGATATCCTTCAACCCATCCACACCCACGGCACAGGGAAGCAGGCGCGTGGCTCTTGCCGGCTGGACGCCAGCCTGCCGGACACCAGGCCCTCCTGCCCGTGTCAGCCGGCCTGATCTGCCTCCACAGCCTCCAATCGCACCGCCGTGACCTTGAACTCCGGGATCTTCGCCACCGGGTCCAGGTGCTCCCCGCTGGTCAGCCAGTTGGCGGCCTGGTCGGGGAAATGGAAGGTGGCAAACACCAACCCCCGGGAGACCCGATCCGTCACCCAGGCCCTGGCCTCCACGGCACCCCGGCGCGACACCAGGCGTACCATGCCGCCGTCCGTGATGCCTAGCTTCTGCGCGTCCTCCGCACTCACCTCCACCAGCGCCTCCGGGTAGACAGCCAGCAGCCCCTGCGCGCGTCGCGTCATCTCGCCGCCGTGCCAGTGGTAGATCACCCGGCCCGTGGTCATCACCATGGGATACTCGCGGTCCGGCCGCTCAGCCGGCGGCACGTGCTCCACTGCGGCGAAGCGGCCCAGGCCCCGGCTGAACTTGCCCATATGCAGAATCGGCGTGCCCGGGTGGTCTGCCGCCGGCACCGGCCACTGCAGCCGCACGCCCTCCTCCAGCCGCCGGTACGTGACCCCCGTGTAGATGGGGGCCAGTGCATTGATCTCCGCCATCACGTCCTGCGGCGTCCCATAGTCCCAGGCCGCGAACGGGGCCTCCGGCCGTGGCTCCGCCGCGCGGAGCGCCAGCAGGCGCCGCGCCAACTGGGTTACGATCCACAGGTCCGGCCTGGCCTCCCCCGGCGGCTCCACCGCCTTGCGCACCCGCTGGGTACGGCGCTCCGTGTTGGTGAAGGTGCCCTCCTTCTCCACAAAGCTGGCTGCCGGCAGGATCACGTCGGCGTAGTGGCAGGTCTCCGAGAAGAACAGCTCCTGCACCACGATGAATTCGGTCTGGTCCAGCGAGGCCTGCACGTGGTGCAGGTCCGGATCGCTGACCATGGGGTTCTCGCCCACGATGTACAGGCAACGCACCTCCCCGGCCTCCGCCGCCTGCACCATCTCGGTCACGGTCAACCCCACCCGGTCCGGCAGCGGCACCCCCCAGGCCGCCTCGAACTTCTCCCTGGCCGTAGCTTGGGTGACCGGCTGGTAGCCGGCGTAGACGTTGGGCAGCCCGCCCATGTCGCAGGCGCCCTGCACGTTGTTCTGGCCCCGCAACGGGTTCACGCCACCCCCGGCCACCCCCATGTTGCCCAGTAACATCTGCAGGTTGGCGCAGCTCATCACGTTGGCGACGCCCACCGCATGCTGGGTGATGCCCATCGCGTACAGCAGGGCCCCTGGCCGGTGCTCCGCCATCATGCGGGCAGCCGCCTCGATATCCGCGGCCGCCACGCCCGTGATCTCCTCGACTACTTCTGGCGTGTACTTGCGCAGTACCTCCTCCAGCTCCTCAAAGCCCTCACAGCGCGCCTCGATGAAGCCGGCGTCGTGCCAGCCCTCCCGCACGATCACGTGCATCAGGCCATTCAGCAGCGCGATGTCCGTCCCCGGCCGGTGGCGCAGCACCAGGTCGGCGTAGTCGGCAATGTCGATCTGCCGCGGGTCGGCCACGATCAGCTTGGCGCCCCGCTGACGCCTGGCCTGGCGGATCTTGCCGCCGATCACCGGGTGGTTCTCGGTGGTGTTGCTGCCGATGATAAAGATGCAGCGGCTATCCTCGGCGATGTCGCGGATGGAGTTGGTCATCGCCCCACTGCCGAAGCTCGTCGCCAGACCGGCGACGGTGCTGCTGTGTCAGAGACGGGCACAGTGGTCGATGCTGTTGGTCGCCATCAGCTGCCGCGTCAGCTTGGCGATCAGGTAGTTTTCCTCATTGGTGCACTTGGCCGAGGTCAGCATGGCAAAGGACTGGCCGCCGTGCGCCGCCTTCTCCGCCGCCAGCTTGCCGGCCACCACGTCCAGCGCCGTGTCCCAGTCTACGGCGATCATGGTCTCGGCGGCATCTGGAGCACCATTCCCGCCATCCCCAACCCCGTGCTTGGTTCGGCGTTCAGGGACGCGCGCGACCTCCCAGCGCCCGGCCGCCAGCTCCTGCTCCACGTTCTGCAGCCACCTGGCTCGCACCAGGGGACGGGTCAGGCGACCAGGATGATGGACATAATCATAACCATAGCGACCCTTCACACATAGGGCCATGCCGTTGACCGGCGCGTCCGCCGCGCTGGTGACCCGGATCACGCGGCCGTCGCGCACGTTGAGGTCGAAGTTGCACCCCACGCCGCAGTAGGAGCAGGTCGTCCGTACCTTGGTGATCTGCCCTGGCCGTCCCTTTCCGAGGCTCATTTTGTCGTACAGCGCGCCCACGGGGCAGTAGGCCACGCACTGGCCGCAGCTCTCGCAGCGCGCGTCCAGCAGGAATTGGTCGGCGCCGGCCACCAGCTTGCTCTCGAAGCCCCGGTGGGCGAAGCTCCAGATATCTCGGTTCTGGATCTCGGCGCAGGCCCGCACGCAGCGGCCGCACAGGATACACTTGTTGCGGTCGATGAAGATGAAGGGATTGGGATCAGGGTCGACGGCATAGCTGTGCCGCGCGCCCGAGTGCTCTGGCCAGTCCACGCCGTAGTCGTAGACCAGGTCCTGCAGCTCGCAGTCCCCGTTCACCTCGCAGGTCATGCAGGCGTTGGGGTGATCGCTCAGCAGCATCTCCAGCACGAAGCGTCGCGTGTCGATGGCCTCCGCGCTGTCAGTGTGTACGACCATGCCATCCATCGCCGGTGTGGTGCATGCGGTCTGCAGACCCCTGGCCTTCTTCACCGAAACCACGCACATACGACAGGCGCCGACGTTCTTGAGGTCGGGGTGGTGGCACAGGGTGGGAATGGTAATCCCGGCCCCCCGCGCCGCCTCCAGAATGGTGGCGCCGTCAGGGGCGGTGACTCGTTGGCCGTCGATGGTTAGGGTTGGCATGCTTTTCTGTCGGCTTTCATCCGGCCTCCCACATCCCGGAAATTGTTTCTCCGGGAAAATCGGTATGTGGGAGTCTGCGCTTGAGTTGCCTCACGGCAATGGTTGTCCGGTGCGCTGCAGCCAGTCCAGGTCGCAGCGCAGGCAGCGCTTGCATTCCTCTTGCATCACCTGCTCGCCGTACCCCAGCTCCACCTCGTGGAAGCCGTGCCGGGTCACCCGGTCCTCAGGAGGGACGATTCGCTCCGCCGGCCGGCGAGCATCGGCGTAGTCGTCCAGGTTGAACAACTGGGGCAGGTCGTGGCGCTTGGGATGGTAATAGACACCGCCCAGCTCCCCGGTCTTCAGCCAGTGGTCCACCACCAGCGCGGCCTGGTTGCCATGGGCCACGGCCTGCACCACCGTGGCCGGTCCGGTCACCGCATCGCCCGCCGCAAACACACCCGGTACGTCGAGCTCGAACGCCTTGCCCACCTTGAAGCTCGACCCGCGCACCAGCGAAAGGGTCTCGTCGTCCAGCCAGGTCACCTGGCCGATAGCTGGGATCAGCAGGTCGCACGACATGTCGAACTCCGAGCCGGGCATGGGCTCGGCGCGGCGCCGGCCGCTGCTGTCGAAATCGCCCAGCCGCTGCCGCTGCAGCCGCACGCCGCGCACGGCGTCGTCGCCCAGTACCGCCACCGGCGTGACCAGGAAGTGGAACCTCACCCCCTCATCCTCTGCGCCCTGGATCTCCGTGGGGATGGCCGGCGCTTGGGCGCGATCGCGGCGATAGACGATGTGGACCTCGCCCGCGCCCAGCCGCCAGGCCGACCGCGCCGCATCCATGGCCGTATCGCCGCCGCCCACCACCACCACGGTCTTGCCCGTGAGGTCAGGCAGGCGGTCCAGCGCGATATCGCGCAGCATCTGCACGCCGTGGTAAACCCCGGGCAGGTGCTCGCCGTGGATCCCCAGGCTGCGGCTGCGATGCGCACCCAAGGCCAAGACGATGGCCTTGTAGCCCTCGGCCTGCAGCCCCTTGATGGTGAAGTCTGTGCCCAGCTCCATGTTGCAGCGGATCTCGACGCCCGCCCGCCGAATGTGGTCGATCTCGGCGAACAGCGGCTCCCGGGGTAGCCGGTAGGCGGGGATGCCGTAGGTCATCATGCCCCCCGGCTGAGGCATCCGCTCGAAGACCGTCACCTGGTAGCCCTGCTGGGCCAGGCGCAGGGCCACGGTCAGGCCGCAGGGGCCGGAGCCAACGACGGCCACCTTCACTTGCTTGTCCGGGGCCAGCCGCGGCGGGGTCCACGGGTGGCTGTATTCCTCGTCGGCCATGAAGCGCTTGACATGCCGGATGGCGATAGACTCGTCCAGCCCGCCGCGCTTGCACACATCCTCGCAGAAGGCCGGGCACACCCGCCCGCAGATCGAGGGGAAGGGGTTGGACTCCCTGTGCACGGCCAGGGCCTCGGCGTAGCGGCCCTCGGCCACCAGCGCCAGGTACGCCGGCACGTCCACGCCCGCCGGGCAGGCGCTAACGCAGGGGGCTCGCACCAGCATCTGGCAGCCGGCCGCCGGGCAGCGTCCCTCGGTGATGTGGGCCCAGAACTCCTCCTCGAAGTGGCGCAGCGCGGACAGCACCGGTGCCGGGGCCAGCTGGCCCAGGGCACACAGCGAGCCCTGTTGCATCCCCTGGGCCAGGCGCTTCAAGGTATCGATATCGTCGGGCTGGCCCTGCCCCGCGGCAATGCGCTCCAGCACCTCCAGCATGCGGGTGCTGCCAATGCGGCAGGGCGGGCACTTGCCGCAGCTCTCGTCGCACACGAACTGCATGAAGTACTTCGAGAACTCCACCATGCAGGTGGACTGGTCGGCCACGATCATGCCCCCGGACCCCATCACCGCGCCGGCCGCCCGTAGCGAGTCGAAATCCACCGCCGTATCCAGGTGCTCCGCCGGCAGGCAGCCGCCCAATGGCCCGCCGGTCTGCACCGCCTTGAAATGCTTGCCCTCGCTGATCCCCCCGCCGACCTCGTAGATGATGTCGCGCAGGGTGATGCCCATCGGCACCTCGATCAGGCCCGTGCGCTCTACCCGGCCGGTGAGGGCGAAGATGGCGGTGCCCGGGCTCCCTTCCGTGCCCATGCCCCGGAACCAGTCCGCACCCAGGCGCAGGATGCGGGGCGCGTAGGCGTAGGTCTTGACGTTGTTGACGTTGCTGGGCTGGCCCCACAGGCCGGAGACCGCCGGGTAGGGCGGCCGGGGCCAGGGCTGGCCGCGCTCGCCCTGGATCGAGGCCATCAACGCGGTCTCCTCGCCGCATACGAACGCGCCCGCGCCCTCCTTGACCACCAGGTCAAAACTGAATTCGCTGTTGAGGATGCCCTCTCCCAGCATGTTCAACGCCCTGGCCTGGGCAATGGCCAGGTTGAGCCGCCGGATGGCCAGGGGATACTCGGCCCGGCAGTAGATGTAGCCCTCCTGCGCGCCGATGGCGTACCCTGCGATGATCATGCCCTCGATCACCGAGTGGGGGTCCCCCTCGAGGATGGAGCGGTCCATGAAGGCCCCGGGGTCGCCCTCGTCCGCATTGCAGATCACATACTTCGGCCAACGCTCTGTCTTGCGTGCCAGGCCCCATTTGACGCCCGCCGAGAACCCGCCCCCACCCCGGCCTCTCAGCCCGGCCTGGCTCATCTCCTCGATCACCTGCTCCGGGGACAGTCCGCCAAGGACCCGGGCCAGGGCACTGTAGCCATGGAGGGCCAGGTAGTCGTCGATGGACTCGGGGTCGATCAGGCCACAGTTGCTCAGCACGACGCGCAGCTGCTTGCGGTGAAAGTCGATGCGTTCCTCGCTGCCGGGCCGCACAAAGCTCAGCGAGTGCAGAGTGTGCCCGTCGCCGTGTCCCACCGTAGGCACCACCTCTCCCACCACCACGGCCTGCTGCAGTGCGGTGCCCGCAAGATAGTGGTCCAGCACCTCCGGCACGGCCTGCGCGGTGGCCTGGCCGTAGTTGATCCGTGGCCGCCCGCGTGCCTGCACCTCCACCATCGGCTCGTAGGAGCACATGCCGACGCAGCCCACCTGGCTGATGGCCGCCTGCAGGCCGCGCCGGGCCAGCTCAGCCTCGATAGCCCTCAGGGTATCGCCTGCGCCCGCGGCCAGGCCGCACGTGCCCACCCCCACGCTGATCGCCAGCTCAGCCGCGCGCTGTTCCTGCCACTGGGCCCTGGCCCGTTCCTGCCTGGTCGCCAACTCCGCCATCGTCGTCATAGTCAGTCCTGCTGCCGGTTCGTAGTGCGGTTCGTAGTGCGGTTCGTAGTGCGGCTCGTAGTGCGGCTCGTAGTGCGCACTTCAGTGCGCTCCGATGCTCACCCGTCGCCTCTACTCATCCGGGTTACCCACCCGCCGCTGCACCTGCCTCAACAAGGTCTCCTGCCGCATGCGGCCCATCACCGCGCCGTCTAGTACCGCCACCGGTGCCAGGGCACAAGACCCCAGACAGTACACGATCTCCATCGTAAGCTGCCCATCCTCCGAGGTCGCACCCGGCTCCAGGCTGAACGCGTCTGCCATCGCGGTCAGTAGTACCGGCGTCCCTTTCACGTGGCAGGCCGTGCCGTCGCAGATCTTGAGCACATGCCGGCCCCGCCGCTCCAGGTAGAACTGGGCGTAGAACGTAGCCACCCCATACACCTGGCCGATGGA
>JAULUH010000202.1:13188-13477 GCA_032111745.1 Anaerolineae bacterium
GGAGATGCCCAGCCGGCGCGCGATCAGGGCCAGCACCTCCTTGGGCAGATAGCCGTAGATGGCCTGGGCTTCCTGCAACACAGGGATCAGGGCGCCGCGCTGGTTGGCGTGGTGGTCGAACACTCCGGCCATCAGGGTGAGGTCGACAGCAGAGGATTCCGGGGCGGGCAGCTCGCTCATAGCACTCCTGCGGACATGGCCACGGTAGGGGATCCAAAACGCACAGGAGTCGGCACGGCAGTCACTGAGAGCCACAGCGAGCCTCATGTCCACTCCCTCTGGCAGAGCA
>JAULUH010000203.1:0-11861 GCA_032111745.1 Anaerolineae bacterium
TGCCCCGGACTCAGCCAGGGGAGGGCCGGTAGCCAGCCGTTCCGCAAGGGGCAGACGATCATCAAGCCTGGGCAGCCACGATCATCCAGGGGCGGGTGCGGACGCGGGTGAGGAACACGGTCAGCACCGGGCCACCGGGGGTGGTGTGGAGGCGCTGGCGAAAAGCGTCCGGATCGATGGCCGAGCCGCGTTTCTTGACCACCACCTCGCCCGGCCCCTGCTCGCGCAGCCAGTGGTTGAGGGTTTTCAGATGGAAGGGGCCGTGGCGCAACACCTGCCAGCTGCGCGCGAACGGGGTGGCTATTGGGGTCGCCGTGGTCAGATAGGCGATGCTGGGGTCGAGCTGGGCCGCGGCCAGCTGCGTCGCCAGTTGCCGAACCAGGGTGGCGCGCAGGATAGCGGGGTCAGGCTCGTGGAGGTAGGCCAGGGGCTCGGAGACAGGCACGTCCCCCAGGGGGGCGCGCACGTCGAGGCGGTGCGGCCCGGGCAGCAGGGTGGCCTGGCGGGCTGCACCCAGGCGCAGGTCCCCGAAGCGCAAAAGGGCTTCCTTCAGCGTGCCCCGCTCGGAGATGAACTCGGCCTCAGCGGCCGCCGGGACGTCCGCGCCGGCGATGCCGGGCGCGGTCTTGACGGCCAGGTGAGGAAGCTCGGCTTGCAGCACCAGGATGGCATCCAGGGGAGGCTCCATGTCCTCCAGGCGAAAGATGCGCTGCGCGCCGCGGCGCCGGCTGGGGTCTACGAATGCGGCGTCCACCATCCCACCCAGGCGCAGCGTCGTCCAGTCCGCGCAGCGCAGCTCCACCCGTGGGGCCAGCCCCAAGGCCTCCAGGTTGGCGGCGGCAATCAAGCAGCGCACGGTGTCCCGCTCCACAGCCAGCACCTGGCGTCCTGCCTCGACCAGGGCGATGGTGTCGGCGCCGATGCCGCAGCCCAGGTCAGCCACCCTGGCATAGGCTGCAAACTGCTGCGCCCGGTAGGTGGCCAGGCCGCGGCTGCTGGCCTGCTGCAAGGCCTCGTCCACAAAGAGCAGCTGCTCAGCCTGGGGGAATTTCTCCCTGGCCTTCTGGCGGAGCCTGGCCTGGTCCAGGAGCGCGGCCGCCTGGGATGGCGGGAAGGTGCGGCGCAGCCGGGCCAGCAGGGCGAGGGATGCGGCCTCGGAGAGGTCCGCGGTGGCCAGGTCCTTGAGGGCAGACTGCGCCGCAGGCGAGAGCAAGAAGGAGACCAGGTCCGGGTTCAGCGGGAGGGCCACTGGCTTGGGTCGCCTGGTCAGGGGACTTCGTCGCGTGCCAGTAAGTCGGCCATGGTCTCACGGCGCTGGACTACGTGGGCCTGGCCGTGCTGGACCCACACCACGGCCGGGCGCCGGGCGGCGTTGTAGTTGCTGCTCATGCTGAGCTGGTAGGCGCCACTGGCGGGCACCGCCAGCAGGTCGCCTGGCTCCAGCACTGGTAACTCAATATCATGGATCAGCACATCGCCGGTCTCGCAGTAGGGGCCGGCCACCGTCACCAGTTGGGGTGGAGCCGCACCACCCGCGCGGTTGGCCAGCACGGCCGTGTAGCGGGCACCATATAGGGCCGGCCGTGGGTTGTCGGCCAGCCCGCCGTCGACGAAGGCGTAGGTCACGGGGCCAGCCTGCTTGACGGCCCCTACGGTGTACAGGGCCACACCGGCCCGGGCTACCAGGCTGCGTCCCGGCTCCAGCACCAGCCTGGGCCAGGGCAGGCTGTGGGCTGCGCAGCCATCCACCACGGCCCGCGCCACTTCCTTCACGTACGTACCAATGGCCGGCAGGCCCCGGGTGTCCTCCGCAGTGTAAGGCACGGCCCAGCCGCCACCCGGGCTCAGCTCTGCCGGAGTCCAGTCCAGCTCGGCGCGCAGATCCGCCGCCAGCTTGAGGAGCCGGTCGACGGCCCGTACCAGGGGCTGAGTGTCGCGGAACTGGCTGCCCACGTGGCAGTGCAGGCCCACGAGATGGACCCCTTCCCGGCTCAGGGCTTCCCGGGCCGTGGTCGCGGCCGCGCCGCCGGCCAGGGGGAGGCCGAACTTCGAGGCTGCGTGGCCGGTGCGGGTGTGGCCGTGGGTGTCCACGTCCACGTCGGGGTTAATGCGCAGCCAGATGGCCTGGCGCCGTCCAAGACGCCGGGCCATCTGGTCCAGCAGTTCCAGCTCGGCCGGATGGTCGACCACGATGCGGCCCACGCCGGCCTCCAGGGCCTGGGCCAGCTCGGACGGCGTCTTGTTGTTGCCGTGCAAGTGGATGCGCTCAGCAGGGAAACCGGCGTGCAGGGCGATGGCGAGCTCGCCTCCGGAGACCACGTCCAGCTCCAGGCCTTTTTGATCGACATAACTAGTCAGCGCCGTACACAGCCAGGCCTTAGCGGCATAGGCAATCGCCGCCGTCCCGGGGTAGGCCTGCAGGGCCGCCTGATACTCCCGGATGGCGCCGTCGATGGTAGCGGCGTCGACCACATACAGGGGCGTGCCCAGGCGCTCGGCCAGCTGGGCGGCTGCGCAGCCCCCGAGGATCAGGCTTCCGTCGGCGGCGCGGCGGGCGCTGGCTGGCAGCACGGCGGCCAGCCGCGCCGGCGCGGCGATGTCGACGTCATCCCGGCGCTCCAGGCGCTGGCTGGATTGGGTGACCACCTGCCGGGCGATGCTGTCCAGGGCCTCGCCTGTCTCAGGGTGGCGATACGAGGGCGCGATGGCGGCCAGGGGCACCGCGATATGAGGGTACGTGAGGATCTCAGGATCCGGGACGTGGCGCCGGCCGAGGTCCAGCACCTGGTCGTCGAACAGGGAGATGTCCACGTCGATAGCGCGAGGGGCATTGGGGTCGGCGGAGCGCTGGCGGCCGAGCTGCGCCTCTACGGGCCGCAGCACCAGTTCCTTCAGGCCGGCTGGACCGAGCTCGGTCTCCAGGGCGACGGCCGCGTTGAAGAAGCTGGGATCGTCCGGGTTGCCGATGGCGCCGGTCTCGTAGACGGGCGAGATGGCCAGGAGGCGGCCGTGCTGGGCCAGCAGGTCCACGCAGGCGGGCAGGTTGCGCTCCTTGTCGACGTTGGAGCCCAGCGAGAGGTAGGCGATATGCATATGGCCGCCTGATCAGGCGAAGTCCGCCGGCGTGCGCTCGACGACCACGCCCACCGAGCGTGCGAAGCGCAGGGCGCCGGGCTTCTCGACGCTGACGATGGCCCGCTCCACCCCGAACTCCTCTATGGCGATCTCGGCAATGCTGTGGGCCAGCTTCTCCACCAGGAGGTAGCTGGACTCCTCCACATGGTCGATGACGCGCTTGGTCAGGGTCTTGTAGTTGATGGCGTCGTCGATGTCGTCGCTCCGGCCGGCCTGGCGCATGTCGCCGAACAGGGTGAGGTTGATGATCACATCCTGTTTCTTCACCCGCTCCTCGGGGTTGATGCCGACGATGCAGCGCAGCAGCAGGTCGTGGATCTCTATGCGGTCAGGGGTCATCATAAGGTTCCTTTCACGTGTGAGATACCGGCATGGCGAGCCGTTTTCATCGGGCACGGCATACCGCAATCACGAACAGTCTGGCGTCATGAACGACCGGGCATGAATGGTTCGGTGCCGGCCGGGCTGCCGCAGCCCGGCCGGCACCGAACCATTCATGCCCCTACGGTACACCCGCGGCATGGGGTTCTGCAATGGCGGGCGATAGCCAGCCTTAAGTGCATCGATATCCAATTTGCCTATTGTATAGGCATGTGTATAATTGTTGTATAGGTATCCGATGCAAAATATAGACAAGCGAATAGGAAGCCCTGGTCTTCTGTCCTTGCCAGGCAACCTGAAGCGCCGAAAGTAAGAGAATCCAGCTTGGCGGCGTCTATTCTCCAGCCGGGAGGGTATCCCGGTACCAGTCTAGAAAGAGAAGAATAATGTCACAGTTTAATGTCAATAGCCAGACCTACGATCTGCTCAAGCAAGAGTTTCGCCACAACGGCCATACCAATGGCAACGGCCATGCCCATCACGTGCTGACCCTGGAGGCCGAGCCCATGGCGCCTGTGGCGGCCCAGGCCGCCATCGAGAGCTCGGTGCACACCATTCTGGAGGCCATCGGCGAGGACCCCGAGCGCCAGGGCCTGCAGCGCACCCCCACTCGTGTCGCCAAGGCCTTCGCCGAGCTGACCTCGGGCTATCACGTCGATACCGAAGCCCTGATCAACGATGCTGTGTTCGACGTTACCTACGATGAGATGGTCCTGGTCAAGGACATCGACTTCTACAGCCTGTGCGAGCACCACCTGTTGCCTTTTTACGGCCGGGCCCACGTGGCCTACATACCCAATGGCAAGGTCATCGGGCTAAGCAAGATCCCGCGCGTCGTCGAGATGTACGCCCGGCGCCTGCAGGTGCAGGAGCGCATGACCCAGGAAATCGCAGACTTTTTGCATGAGACTCTGCAGCCCCAGGGCGTGGCCGTCGTCGTCGAGGGCCAGCACATGTGCGCCGCCATGCGCGGGGTTAAGAAGGCCAATGCCAGCATGACCACCAGCGCCATGATCGGCAGCTTCAAGCACAACCCGCAGACCCGGGCCGAGTTCCTCGACCATGTGGGTCGCCACTTGCACAGCTAATCCGTCCGTGTC
This sequence comes from Anaerolineae bacterium, assembly GCA_032111745.1. Lineage (GTDB taxonomy): Bacteria > Chloroflexota > Anaerolineae > JAAEKA01 > JAAEKA01 > JAULUH01. The sequence continues at coordinate 4,617 of JAULUH010000203.1, forward strand.
CATGGGGCACGAGGCGCCCCGCTTCGCTGCCGGTGCCGGCCACCTGCAGGGTGCGACCGGCACCTTTGTTTTGTACCAGAGAACCAGACTTCTGTCCAATTGGCACCGATTGTTGGGTACGATTTGCCGGATTCGCCGGGTTGGCCTATTATACGTTCTATTATGCTGCTGCCGCCCCTCAGGGGCGGCAGCTTTGAAGCCGGGCCAAAACGCTACCCGGTGAGATCGCAAAGCGTAGGACAGAGCAGGGTCGACGCAACCATCGAGCTAGTTACGTGTTAAACAGAATGGTAACAGGCACAAAATCAACCCAGCCGGATCAGGCTTGCCGGATTCCCGTCGTAGCCGGGGAGCGAGTGCGGTGACCGCCGTAGGACATCGCCCACTCTACAGCTCCGATGGCTTCAAGGCCGCCACGGACTCTGCCGTCGAGGCCGAGGAAGAGGCCGTCCTGATCGAGAGAGCCAAGAGCGATCCGGAGGCTTTCGGCCGCCTGTACGAGCGCCACGTCGATCGCATTTATAACTACATCTACTATCGCACTGGCAACGCGCAGGACGCCGAGGATCTGACCGCGCGTACCTTCCACCGGGCGCTAAACAACATCAGCCGCTACAAGCAACGCGGCGTGCCCTTCTCGGCCTGGCTCTACCGCATCGCACACAACCTGGTGGCCAACTGGCACCGGGATCGCCACCGCCATCGGGAGCTCTCGCTGGAGGACCAGGCCCTGGAAAGCCCTGTGGCAGGCAGCCCTGAGCGCACCGCCGTGGCCGAGGAAGAGCGCGAAGCGCTCTTGCGGGCCATCCGTCGCCTGCCCAGCGAAAGGCAGCAGCTCTTGCTCCTTAAATTCATCGAGTCCATGTCCAATGCCCAGATCGGTACCATCATGGGACGCAGCGAGGGCGCCATCAAGTCGCTCTACCATCGCACCCTGATCGCCCTGCGCGAGGACCTTCGTGCGCGAGGCTTCTAACGGCGCCGCCGGCCCGTTGTGGTGTCCCCAGCCACATCAGAGCCATAGCCACCGATGATTGGCCTGGTGACCGACTCCACCTGTGACCTGCCCGAAGGCTCCCTGTCCGGCCTGGGCGTGCGCGTTGTGCCCATGAACATCCGTTTCGGCAGCCGGGAGTTCCTGGAAGGCGAAACCCTGGACTACGGCGAGTTCTATAGCCTGGTGGATCAGCTGGGCATCGTTCCCAAGACATCGCAGCCCGCCCCTGGCAAGTTCGCCGAGGTCTATCGCCAGCTGGCCGCCGATGGCGCGGATGTGATCCTGTCTTTGCACATCACCGGCAAGCTGAGCGGCACCGTGCAATCGGCTACCCTGGCCGCCGGCATGGTGCGGGACCAGGTAGAGGTGCAGGTGTTCGACTCGCTGGCCGGCTCAGCAGGCATGGGCTTCATGGTCCTGGAGGCGGCCGGCATGATCGAACGGGGCCTGGGAGCCGAGGCAATCCTCGGCCGCTGGGCTGAGATTCGCGATAGCCTGTCTATCGCCTTCATGATGGACAACCTGCGCTATGCCCGCATGAGTGGCCGCGTCGGCGCCCTGCAGAGCGCCCTGGCCTCCATGTTGCAGGTCAAGCCGATTGTCAAGCTGCGGCAGGGCTCCCTGGAGCTGGCCGAGCGCGTGCGCACCCGGCGGGCGGCCATGAGCCGCCTGCTCGACCAGGCCACCGAGGAATTCGGCCAGAACCCGGTCAATCTCGCCGTCGTTCATGCCGAGGCCCTGCCCGCAGCAACGGATCTGCTGGAGGAAGCTCAAGGCCGTCTGCACTGTCGCCAGGTCTTTGTGGCCCGCCTGGCACCCTCACTGGTAGCGAATCTCGGCCCGGGCACCCTGGGCCTGGTGGCCTACCCGGCGAGCAGCGCATTGGCGGGTTCCTGAACTGCCAGCCCGGACCGTTCGAGGAAGATTACCGCATGCCACAGAATTCGCCATATTTCGGCCGGCCTGGCCCCCAGGCTGCCGGCTCGCACCCGGCAGGCGCTGTGCCCGAGGAGCTGGCCGATTTCGTTAACCTGATCGGCCTTCTGCATGAGGTCCTGACTCCTGTGGGCCCCTCGGAGGCGTTTCGTGCCGCTCTGGGCCAGGAGCTGCTTGTGGCGGGACGCGCCAGGCAGGAAGAAAACCTGGCTCGCCAGGGTAAGCGCCGGCTGGCCAGCCCATGGGCCCTGGTGGCCGCCGCCGCCGCCTCCGCGGTCTCTGTGGTGGTAGGTATCATCACCTTCATCATCTGGCATCGCACCAGGCCGGCCGCCGGCTAGGCTTTGATCCGGACGCAGGCGCGACGCCTGGAGGTCTCATGACTCAACTCTATGCCCGCATTACCGGCTATGGCAAGTATGCGCCCGCCCGCCGGCTCACCAACTACGACCTGGAACAGATGGTCGACACGTCCGACGAGTGGATCACCAGGAACACGGGCATCCGCGAGCGGCGTATTGTCGCCCCGGGCGAGACCACCGTATCTCTAGCCCTGGAGGCCAGCCGGGCTGCCCTGGCCATGGCCCAGATCCATCCCGAGGAGCTGGACCTGATCATCCTGGCCACCTCATCGCCCGACTATCTGCTGCCGGCGTCGGCCGGGATGCTGCAGGACCGCCTCGGCGCCAGCCATGCCGGGGCCTTCGACCTTTCCTCGGGCTGCACCGGCTTCGTGTATGGGCTGGCCACCGCTACCCAGTTCATCCGGACCGGCGCCATGAGCCGGATCCTGCTGGTGGGCGCAGACATCGTCTCCCCCGTGCTAGACTACACCGATCGCAACACCGCCATCATCTTCGGCGACGGCGCCGGGGCCGTAGTGTTGGAGCCCAGCATGGTGCCTACGGGCGTGCTGGCCTTCGAGCTGGGCTCCGAGGGCTCAGGCTGGGACGCGCTTTATTACCCGATAGGTGGGGGTGCCAAGCCCTTCTCCCAGGACGGGCTGGACAAGCGCGAGAACTACATGCGCATGGACGGCAAGAAGCTGCTCAAGTTCGCCATGCGCAAGATGACCGCCACGATCCAGAATACGGTGCAGCGCAGCGGCCTGCCCTTCGAGGATATCGACCTGATCATTCCCAGCCAGACCAACATGCGGCTGATCGAGATGCTGATCAAGCGCCTGCACGTCGACCCGGACAAGGTGATGGTGAACCTGGACCGCTACGGCAATACCTCGGCCGCGTCGATTCCGCTGGCCCTGGTCGAGGCTGCCGAGCAGGGCAAGATCAAAGACGGCAGCCACATCGTGCTGGCTGCGTACGGCGCGGGCCTCACCTGGGCCTCGGCGGTTGTGCACTGGCACCCGACGCGTCCGGAGAACGAGCAGGCCATCCTGATCACCGACTGGCCGGTGCGCGACCGGTTGCAGCTGGAGGTCAACAAGCTGCGTTCTGCCGTGTGGTCGGCCCAGGTCAGCGCCCGTACCAAGGCGCAGGAGGCCAGCATGGCCGTGATGGTGCCCTTCTACTCCTGGCAGCGCAAGCGTCGCAAGGCCAAAGAGGCCGAAAATCCCCCGAAATAGATGGGGCATGGCAGCGTAGGGGCATGAACAAGCAAAAGAGCGTGGCGGCCGCCGCCACGCTCTTTTGCTTGTTCATGCCCTGCGTCAGGTACGCCCGCCCTTCAGCCTGTCCTGCAAGGCCTGCAGCTCTTCCCATTTGCCGGCCTGGGCCAGCCGGGCCTGCTCGGCCCAGGTAGTGGGATCACCGAAGGCGCCGGTGATGCCGGCGTCGGCCAGGATGCGGCGGATTTCGTCGACCGGGGTGGCCTTGAGTTGGGCGAAAGTGGTGATGCCGGCGACGTTGAGGGCGGCCGTGATCTTGGGGCCGATGCCCTCGATCCTGGTCAGATCGTCCGGAGCCACCTCGGGCGCCTTCTCGACGCCGCCGACCAGCTCATCCTGCCAGGCCTTCAGCTCAGTCCACTTGCCTGCCGCGGCGAGCGCGGCCTGCTCGGGCCAGGTGCCGGGGTCGGCCGAGATGCCGGCGTCGCGCAGGATCCGGCGCAATTCCTCGTCTGACGTGGCCGCCATCTGGGCAAAGGTTGTGATCCCGGCCGCGCGCAGCGCGGTAGCTGTCTTCGGGCCAATGCCCTCGATGCGGGTCAGGTCATCCATCGCCGGTATCGGCTTGGCCTCGGCCACCGCCGCTACGGTAGCGGCGCGCGCCACTGGCGGTGGCGTGGGCTGGGCTGCGGGCGGCGGGGTTGCGGCCACGCGCTCCACCGGAGGTGGCGTGGGGGTGACGACCGGCTTGGCCGGCGGCGGTGGGGGAGGTGGTGGCGGTGCCGGCGGGCGCCGAAACAGCCACCACAGGAACAGCAGCAGCAGCACCAGGCCGATCAGCACCCAGACCCACCAGGGGATGCCGGCCAGGGCGCCCTGTTCCGCGGGCGCGGCGGAGACCGGCGCCACCAGGGTCAGGGTGAGCAGCACGGCCAGCGCCAGGGTCCAGGAACGGGACGAGATCTTCATGGGGTCCTCCTCATTGTGCGCTAGCGATAACCTGCGGGAAACCACACCGTGGCCCAACTATACACGAGGTCGCGTTCTTCTGTCAATCGGATCCATCCACAAACACGGGCAGGTTGCCCAGGGCCACCACGTGGGACCAGTCGTTGTCGCCCTCGGTGAAGATGGCGGCGACCTGGCTGACCTTGGCGCCGGCCCTGGCCATCACCTGTTGCATGCCTTCCACGGTGCTGCCGGTGCTGACCACGTCGTCCACCAGAATGACCCGTTTGCCGGTGATCAGGGCGTGATCCTTTTCGTCGAGGAAGAGGGTCTGGGGGGTGCCGGTGGTGAGGGAGACCGTCTCGGCGCTGAGGGCGTCGCCCATATAGGTCTTATAGGCCTTGCGCAGGACGACGTAAGGCAGGCCCATGAGCGCGCTCATCTCGTAGATCAGGGGGATGCTCTTGGCCTCGGCGGTCACCAGAACGTCGGCAGGCACGTGGCGCAGCCGCTCGGCCAGGGCCGCCGCGGCGGCCTTGACCACGTAGGTGTCGCCCAGCATGTTGAAGATGGCGATGCGGACGCCCGGGGCGACCTCGAACAAGGGAAAGTGCCGGGTGAGGCCGGCAACCTCGACGGTGTAGGTATCTCGCTGGCTCATTGGCAGAACTCGGCTACCCTCATGGCTGGTGAAAGTGGGCGGCCGCCTGGACACAGCGGCCAGGAGTGTAGTATACCCAGCTTTGGCCGCAAGACAACCAACCCCGTCACCCTGCGTCACCATCGTCATTGCGACATCGCCATGCCGCGGGGGTCTGCAGGACCACAGACCCTGCTATTGTCTGTCATCCTGAGCGGGTTATGCGGCCAACATGCATTTCAGCGAGTCGCCAGCGAAGGATCTCTCCGGGACTTCCCACAGAGGCATCCGCACCCCAACAGAAAGAGGCGCCCCATGTAGGGCGCCTCTCTGTGCCAAGGGAGATGGAGAGATAGCCCATCGGGCCATCTCTCCCGGTTTGTTGAGGCTCAGTCCGTGCCTACCGCCACGACAGTGACGCCGATGCGGCCGTCGTCGTAGCCCGCGGGCGCGGCCACGTTGTGGTAGGTCACCGTGCCCAGGTACTTGGTGCCGGCGTTCAGCCCGCTCCAGTTCAGGGTCACGTTGGCCGTGGTGCCGATGGTAGCAGTCGACGGCGCGGTCACCGTCATGTTGCCGGCATCGGCGGCCGTGATCGCCCATGCGAACAGGGTGAAGTTGGCGTCAGGCCCATCGGTCTGCCAGCCATGGACCCAGGCGGTGTAGGTGCCGGCAGTAGGCTTAGTGAGGTTGACCTCCTCGGCCGAGGTGCCGAATCCACTGCTGCCGACCAGGGTGTTGCCGCGGTACACGTAGAGGTCGAGGTCGTCGTCGCCATCGGTGTACTCGTCGAACAGCGAGAAGCGGGCCAGCTCGGTGCCGGCGGGGATAGCAAAGTCAAAGGATACCGTGCCGGGGCCGCCGGGCACGAAGGTGTTGGTCGGATCATCCGCGACAGTGCCGGCGAACTTGGTGGCCTCAACCAGGCCGTGCGGCCGGGCCGAGAAGTCGCCGTCGTAGCCGAAGGTCACGCTGTAGCCGACGGAGCCGCTGGTGCCGCTGCCACTCACGGCGCCCGGCGCGGCCAGGGCCACCGGCCGTAGGGCGATGGGGCTGCGCACGTTGTGGGTGCCATCGCTCCAGACCAGGGCGCCGAAGGTGTAGGCATTCAGTGGCGCCGAGGTGCGGGTGAAGGTGACCTTGAAGGATGCCGACTGGCCGGGGGCCACGGTCAGGGTGGGCGGGTCGACGACGACGTCGAAGCCGGCCAGGCCCTGGATGCTGGCGTTGTAGGTCGATGTGGCACCGGCGACGTTGGTCACCGTGCGCATCACGCTCTCCACGCCGGCCAGGTCGTTGACGGCGATGGAGGGCAGGTTGAGCTGGCTGGCGGGGATAGCGTTGAACGCGCAGCGCGGGTCAAGGGCAACGCCCTGGGTGCACAGGAACTGCACGAACTCCATGCGCCGCACGTTATAGACCAGACCGGGGTCGGTGGCTGCGTTCGGGACCACCTGGCCGGCACCGAAGCCGAACGGGTTGCCCGGGATAGTGTTGCCCGCGTTCGTGGTCTGGCTGGCGGTGGTCATCAGGGCCGACTTGATCATGGCCGGCGACCAGCTGGGATAGCGCGCCTTCATCAGGGCCGCGATGCCGGCGACGTGTGGGCTGGACATGGAGGTGCCGCTATAGAAGTCGAAGTCGCGGCCATTGTTGCCCGGAGGGGCTACCGCGGCAAAGACGTCCACGCCAGGGGCCATGATGTCCGGCTTCAAGAAGTCACCGGCAGCAGCAAGGGCCGGGCCGCGCGAGGAGAAGGACGCCACGATGGGCGCCTCCACCTGTACCTTGGCACCTGGAGCAATCTGGCCGGTGGCACCGGCACCAGCACCTGTGATGTAGGCTTTGATCGCCGCACCCGCTACCTCGTCCACGTGGATCGACGGCACGAAGTGCAGGTCGGCGTTGACCGAGCTGGGGGAGGTGTTGGCCAGGATCATGGCCAGACCACCGGCCTCCTTGACCGCCAGGCTCTTGTCAGTGCGGGCAATGACTCCACGATCGCAGAACACCATCTTGCCGGTGACCACCGCCGGGTCCAGCGTGCCAGGGTAGCACAGGCGGACTTCGGTGGCGATCGCGCCCGGCAGGCCAGCACTGGTGGACAGGATCAGCGGCAACGCCGGTGAGCCGCCACTCAGCGACTTGCCGTTGTAG
>JAULUH010000204.1:0-1905 GCA_032111745.1 Anaerolineae bacterium
GCGCCGAACAGCAGCAGGGTGCCGGGCACCGCGCCGGTGCGCTCCAGCAGTGCCGCCTTCTTCTCCTCTGTGAGGTTGTCCTTGATGGCGCCGATCGTGTCGATCTCGCCGCCCTCGCGCACACGGATGAAGGCCAGGCCGCCGGCGCCGGCCTTCTGGGCCTCGGAGAACACATCGCCACCGGGCTTGATGCGCACGTTGCTGATGGCGTCGTTGCCGCCGGGCACCGGCAGCACCTTCACGGAGCCGCCCGCTGCCACGGCGCCGCTGAACACCTTGAAGCCCATGTCCTTCACCAGGTCGGAGACCTCGCTGAGCTCCAGGCCGTAGCGGGTGTCGGGTCGGTCGGTGCCGTAGCGGGCCATCGCCTCGTGCCAGCTCATGCGCGGGAAGGGGCGCGGCAGCTCGATCCCCTTCACGGCTTTCCACACCGCGGCGATCAGGCCCTCGTTGAGCTCCAGGATCTGCTCCTGGTCCAGGAAGCTCATCTCCAGGTCCAGCTGGGTGAATTCCGGCTGGCGATCGGCCCTGAGATCTTCGTCGCGGAAGCAGCGGGCCACCTGGTAGTAGCGCTCCAGGCCGCCCACCATCAGCAGCTGCTTGAACAGCTGGGGTGACTGGGGCAGGGCGAACCACTCGCCGCCGCACACCCGCGAGGGCACCAGGTAGTCGCGGGCGCCCTCGGGGGTGGAGCGGGTGAGGATCGGCGTTTCCACCTCAATGAAGCCGGCATCCTCCAGATAGCGGCGCATCGCCCGCACCGCCTGGTGGCGCAGGCGCAGGTTGCGGTTCATGCGCTCCCGGCGCAGATCCAGGTAGCGGTGGCGCAGCCGCAGCTCCTCGCGGGTGTTCTCCTCGTCATGCACCGACACCGGGAAGGGCAGGTTGCCCTTCACCGCATTGAGCACGGTGATGGAGCTGGCCAGCACTTCCACGCGGCCGGTGGCCAGCTTGTCGTTGATCGAAGCGGCCGGGCGCTCGCGCACCGTGCCCGCCACCTGGATCACGGTCTCGTGGCGCAGGTGCTCCGCGGCCGCGAAGGCCTCAGCACCCAGGTCGGGATCCACGGTGATCTGCACGGTGCCGCTGCGGTCGCGCAGGTCGACGAAGATCACGCCGCCGTGGTCGCGGCGCCGGTCCACCCAGCCGCACAGCTGCACGGCCTGGCCGCTGGCGTCCTGACGCAGGTCGCCGCATCCGTGGCTGCGCATGGGGGAAAACAAGCAGATCGGCGATTTTCCCACGGCGCCCGTCACGCCCACGACATCGTGCGGAGCAGCGGGCGTGGCTAGATGGTGCGTGCTGTCGTGATCTGACCATGAATCGACGCCAATTGCTCATCGGTTCTGCCGTTGGCATGGCGGGTGCTGCCCTGCCCACGGTGATGGCCCGCAGCTCCCGAGCCGCCGGGGCCATGGATCATGAGCTGCTCAAGAGCCTCCAGGCCTGCACCCCGAAGGATGCCCTCTCCCGTCTGATGGAGGGCAACACCCGCTTCGCCAAGGCCTGGAGTGCAGCCGGCGGGACTGTCAATGCGGCCCAGCGGATGGACATTCTCAACGACATCTGGGAGCGGGATTGCCATCTGGATCCGGTGGCCCTGGGCCAGGGTCAGAAGCCCTATGCCGCCATTCTTTCCTGCGCCGATTCGCGGGTTGATCCGGGCTGGGTGTTTGCCTGCGGGTCCGGGGAGCTGTTCCAGGTCCGCAATGCTGGCAATACCGCCTTCGGCGATGGCATTGCCTCCCTGGAATACGCCGTGGCGGTGCTTGGCACCCCTCTGGTGATCGTGATGGGCCATAGCGGCTGTGGCGCCGTGACGGCCGCCATGGGCAGCGAGCCGCTCACCCCGCTGCTGGAGGCTCTCGTGAAGCCGATCCGGGCCAGCCTGCGTAGTGGCGATGA
>JAULUH010000205.1:0-10071 GCA_032111745.1 Anaerolineae bacterium
AGGCGAAGTGTCCGAGCCGGTGTTGATCAAGAACATGGTCGGCCGCGAGATCGAGAACATCTACCCCAGGCGGGAGCACGTGCGCTCGGAAGACGTGGTGTTCGAGGTCAGGAATTGGAACGCCCACAGCCAGGTGCTGGGCCGGGATGTCCTCAAGGATGTGAGTTTCCACATCTTGAAGGGCGAGATCGTCGGCTTCGCCGGGCTGATGGGCTCTGGGCGTACCGAGCTGGCCTTGAGCCTGTTCGGCAATCCGCTCGGCTTCCAGGTCAAAGGCGACATGGTCGTCAACGGCGAGCAGAAGCACTTTCGGCGGCCCGAGGATGCCATCGAGGCGGGCCTGGCCTACGTCACCGAGGACCGCAAGGCCAAGGGCCTGATCCTGATGCAGGATGTGAAGCAGAACATCACCCTGGCCAACCTCCAGGAAATCGCCCGCCGCGGCGTGGTCGACAACAATGCTGAGGTGCAGGTCGCCAACGACTACCGGCTCAGCCTGAACATCAAGACGCCCAGCGTCGAACAGAAGGTCCGGAACCTCAGCGGTGGCAACCAGCAGAAGGTGTCCCTGGGCAAGTGGCTGTTCGTCAAGCCCAATGTGCTGATCCTGGACGAGCCAACCCGCGGCATCGACGTCGGCGCCAAGTTCGAGATCTATACGCTCATGAACGGCCTGGTGGAGCAAGGCATGAGCATCATCATGATCTCGTCCGAGCTACCCGAAGTGCTGGGCATGAGCGATCGGGTCTATGTCGTCGCGGCCGGCAGGATCGCCGGCGAGCTGCCCATCGAGGAAGCCACGCAAGAGAAGATCATGCAGCTGGCCACCAGCTGAGGAGCCCTACCATGTCCTTCTTCCAAGACCTACAGAAGGTCCTCCGCGAGAACGTCCGCGAGTATGGGATGTACATCGCCCTGTTCGTCATCATGGCGATCTTCACCATCCTTACCGACGGGCTGTTCCTATCCTCCCGCAATATCAGCAACCTGATCAACCAGACGGGCTACATTGCGGTCCTGGCCGTCGGCATGACGCTGGTCATCGTCATTCGCCACATCGACCTGTCCGTGGGCTTCCTGGCCGGCTTCCTCGGCGCCGTCGCCGCCATCGCCCTGGTCCAGTGGATGCTGCCCGTGGTTGCCGTCATCCCGCTGGTGCTGGTACTCGGCATCATCGCCGGGCTGATCACAGCCTTCCTGGTGGCCTACTTCGGCATCCCTTCCTTCGTCGCCACCCTGGCCGGCTGGCTGATCTACCGGGGCCTGCTGCTACGGGTCACCGCAGGCACAGGCACCATCATCATTCCCAACGCGACCTTCAACGCCATCGGCAACGGCTACATCCCCGACATCCCCGGCCTCGATTTCATCCCGGGCCACGCGCTGACCCTGATCCTCGGCGCCATCGCCATCGTCTTCTTTGTCTTTGGACAGATCAACGACCGCCGCAAGAAACAGGCCTATGGCTTTGAAGTGCTGCCCGGCGAGATCTTCGTCCTCAAGCTGGTTTTCATCTCGGGCATCCTCGGCCTGGTAACCTGGGTGCTGGCCGGATACAACGGCCTCTCCTGGACCGCGATCATCGTCCTCCTGGTGGTGGGGGTCTACCAGTTCATGACCACCCGCACCGTCCTGGGCCGGCACATCTACGCCGTCGGTGGCAACCCGGAGGCCGCCGAGCTCAGCGGCATCAGCGTCAAGCGCATCACCTACATCGTGTTCGCCTCCATGGGCTTCCTGGCGGCCCTGTCCGGCATCCTGTTCACCTCCCGCCTGCAGTCTGCCACCACCACGGCCGGCACCCTGTTCGAGCTGGACGCCATCGCCGCGGCCTACGTCGGCGGTGTGTCCGCCGCCGGTGGCGTCGGCAGCATCATCGGCTCGCTGATCGGCGCCCTGGTGATGAGCTCCCTCACCAACGGCATGAATTTGATGGGCGTGGACATCTCCATCCAGTACATCGCCCGTGGCCTGGTGCTGGCCGCGGCCGTGATCTTCGACGCCGCCACCCGCCGCCGCGGCGGATGACCCCGCACAGGACTATGTCCCTGGAAGCACCCTTTCCCGAGCTGGACGAGTTCCTGGTCGCCATCGGCGAGGCCGGCCTGCGCGTCGCCACCATCGACGCCGGCGAGGGTGCGGCCGGCAACATCTCCCTGTGCATCGGCTGGCCCATCGAAGTGCGCCGCCGCTTTCCCCAGGCCGAGCCCATCGAGCTGCCGCTGGCTGTCCCCGCCCTGGCCGGCCGCACGGTGATCGTCACCGGCTCCGGCCGGCGCCTGCGCGATATCCGCTCCGACCCGGCCGCCAACCTGGCGGCCGTCCTCGTCGACCCTGATGGCCGCCGCGGCGTGATGTACACCTCCCCGCGGCGGCTATTCGCCCGGCCCACCAGCGAGTTCAACGCGGTGGTCGAGGCCTTCAACGTGAAGACGACCCTGGTCTAAGAAAGCGCAGGCCGTGGCCTTACCGCCCCGGGCCGCAGGAGTCAGGGGTGCGCCTCCGCGTGTAGGGGCATGAACGGCGTATCGGGTCGTGGCGGCCGTCGCCGCGACCCGATACGCCGTTCATGCCTCTACACGCATGCAGACAACGGCCACAGATGCTGGTCGGCTGGCCTGAGGACGAGATATGTTGGAGCGGAGTTGGACGAGCACTGACCAGCGTGCAGACCATTGCCTGGGCGGGACAGACATGGTAGAATGGGCAGGCGATGGCCTGATCACAGCTAGGACTGCTCACTGCCAGGCTGGACGCCGCCTCGTCCAGCTGAACGTGTCGGTAAGGGCAGGGATTGGCCGGGAGAAGTGGATCTATGACGCCCCGTGATCTGATTACTGACATGGTAGCTCGTATTGCGCACGACTTCCAGCCGCTGCGCATCATCCTGTTCGGTTCGCACGCTCGGGGTGATGCAACTCCTGACAGCGACATTGACCTCCTGATCGTGCTGCCTCAGGTAACCAACAAACGCCAGGCGGCCATTGAGATCAGGCGAGCCCTACGGGACTTCCCTGCCAGCAAGGATATCATTGTGACTACCCCCGATGAAATCGCCCGTCGCGGAGATTTGGTCGGCCCGGTGCTGCGACCTGCCTTGCGCGAAGGAAAAGTCCTCTATGAGCGAAACTGAGCAGATTGCAGAGGTGCGGCGCTGGTTACGGCACGCCGAAGAGGACCTAGTAGCGGCCGAAGCAGCTCTGGAGCAAGCGGACATGGTTCCTCGCCATGCATGTTGGCTGGCCCAGCAAGCCGCTGAGAAGTCCATCAAGGCGGTCCTGATCTTCCTCCAGATCGACTTCCGAAGGCGGCATGACCTTGATGCGCTGCGCAACCTGATACCTGCTGGTTGGCAAGTCAAGGAGGAACATCCCGATCTGGCGGTGCTTACAGAGTGGGCGGTCGAAGCTCGCTACCCCGGCGAATGGCCGGAAGCCAGTTTGTCGGATGCCTTGTTCGCGACTCAACAGGCACGTGCAGTCTGGACATCGATTTGCAGGGACCTAAACTCACACGGCTTCGATCAATAAGCGCCGTGAAACACAAAGCATGGTCCGCCAGGGCAAAACACTTGACATCAATGACCGAAGATTCGCACCACAACGTGTGACGATATGCACTTTGCGACCCACCCGGGCGTCGCACTTGCAATAGGGCGTAACTTCCAACCCGAGACCACAAAGGAGCCAACTACCATAGGCCAGCCCGCCGCCACCCGCGTCGCTTCACTGAACTGGATCACCTGCACGCGCCTGCGACGAGAGCCGCGCCGCGATGTTGGCAGCATCGCCTGCACAAGCGGGGGAGAAATAACCAAGGGGCAGGAACTAAGCTCCTGCCCCTTGGCGTCAAGATGGCCGCTGCTGTACGGTTCGAGAAACCTATTTCTGAGGGCGCTGCCAGTGCTTCTGGGCTCGCGCGTAAAGCTCGTCCGCACTCACGTCTCCAAAGAGGCGGTCCTGCCAGTCCAGATAGTCCCCTTCCCCTGGACTCAATTGGAGCAAGAATCGGATTGCGTCAGCGTAGCCAAGGGACTGTATCAGTGCCATATAACCGGTCTGCCTCAAGTCCATCTCGGAGCGAGTGAACTGTTGCCCAGCCACTATCATCTCATACCTCCTGCACGAAATCCACAGGGTTGATCAGGTGCACAGATATCACACCCTGGTCTCTCAATCGTGATGGCAACCGTCTCCAATCGGATACGCATCTGGCGCTGATCATCGAAAGGCCGCTTGTAGATGTTCATATCGAGGTAAAGCGTCGGCACTTTTCCTCTCCTACCTGATTGACTGCTGCCCGATGGGCAGCAGTGAGATTGCACCTGGGAAGCACGTGGAAAGCAAGGCCCCGCGGCACAAAGCCGTTAACTCATCAAGCCCTTCAGAAGCCGCAGCACTCGTAGGGTCACCCACTTGCTCGGCTGCCCCTTGGCCTCCACGTCAGCCCACATCTTGCCTGCAAGTGCGTTCTCCAGCTTCCAGCGCCCATCCGGCCCCTGCTTGCTGGCGATCAGCCCCAGCACCCCGGCCAGCCGGGGATCGCCGCCCGCGCCAGCCTCCGCCAGCACCGTCGCCACCTCCAACACGTCGCTCCAGTAGCTCAGGGGAAAGCCCAGCTTGAACCAGGTCGAGCTGACCCGCTCCGTGTAGGGGTAGTCAGCCACAGCCGGGTCGCGGCTTAGCAGGAAGTATACCCCAGCCGCCACAGCTCGATTCATGGCCGGCGTCCGCTGCGCCGCCGGGACGCTGAGCAGGGCCCGCATGGCCTTGGCCGCACCCCAGCCACAGGGCTGGCCCAGGTTCACGGCGCAGGAAAAGCCAGGGCCGTCGGTCCCGGACCGGTAGAACTGGATCGGCGGTTCCCCAGTGATGGCCCGCGCCTGCCAGTCCAGGGCCTGTTGCACCCTGGGATCCTCCAGCCAGCCCAGGCGCACCAGGGCGGCCGTCAGGTTGCCATTCAGGCAATGCACCACACCGCTGGGCACCGGCTGCTGGGTGCAGGCGAAGGCCCCGTTCGCGGCCAGGCTATGGCCCAGCACGTAGGCGCAGCCCCGCCGCACGCGCTCGTCCTCTGGATCCGCGGCCAGCTCGGCCAGGAAGATGATCTGCCACACCGTGCCCCGGTACTTCGGTGAATAGCCACCCCCGGGCTTCACCCAATACCCTTCTGGATACTGGGCGTCGAGGATCGCCGGCACCGGCCCTGTCGCCATCACCGCAGCCTGGGCGGCCCGCACCTCAGGATCATCCGCTGGGCGATCCTGGAGGTCGCGCAAGGCAGAATAACGAACTCCCGGGTTGGCCTCGTCGACCTCCAGCAGCCAAGCCAGCGCATCGCCATAGCGTTGCTCAAGGTCCATGGTTATCCTCCAGCGAAGAGACCTGCCCCACTGCATTATACCAGCATCCCAGGCCTCTGGGAAGCACAGTTCCGCTTCGGCTCTTCCGGTGACGATTCCCCCTCTGCGTCCTTGGCGCCTCTGTAGTGATCTCCGGAGTCCGTGGCGGTACGGTTTTCCGGTTGCCATCTCTTCATGTACAATTGGATTGCCCAGTGCTTGCGGAACCATCGTAGAGTTGGAGGATGCTCATGCAACGCACACCCCAGCGCACGGTTCCGTATGGAGGCGGTAGGATGACCCTCCGGGCCCGTCCCTCCCTGCCGGCTACCATGTCGATCCTGCCCCGGAGGCATTCCGTGGTGGCCGCTACCATGGTGACAGTTATCCTCTTGTTCAGCGCAGCCTGCAGTGGAACAACGTCGCTGCCACCTCTGGTGGCCGCCAGCGTCCCGCCCGAGTCTGCGGCGGCAGGCGGCGAGGTCCCCGCGTCTGCTGCCATCCAAAGAGCCCCAGGTATCGTCCCCGTGGTCGCCATCTCCGCCGGTGCCAGCCATACCTGCGCGCTCAGCGCCGCCAGCACCGTCAAGTGCTGGGGAGACAACTCCGAGGGCCAATTGGGTGACGGCACGACCACTAACCGGGTAACGCCAGTCGACGTCGCGATGCATCCATGATCCCCAAACCCGCCGGCCTCAGGCTCGGTCAGCTGGCTCCCCTCGCCCTGGTTCTCGCCCTTGCCCTGGGGCTGCGGCTGTTCCACCTGGGCGAGCAGGCCCTGTTCGCCGACGAGGGTTGGTCGTGGGCCGCCAGCCGCCTGAGCCCCGGCCAGATGCTGGACCTCAGCGAATACGACCACCACGTCCCCCTCTTCTATCTCCTGCTCAAGGCTGCCCAGGCCGTGCTTCCCGCCACTGAGGCCGGCCTGCGCGCGGTGAACGTGGCCTGCTCGGCCATCGCCCTGGCCACGCTCCTGGCCTTCCTCACCCGGGAGTGGAGCCCATCCGCCGCCCTCTATGCGGGCATCCTGTTCGCCTTCTCGAGCTTCGACCTCTACTACGCCCAGGAAACGCGCATGTACGCCTTGCTGGCCGCGCTCTGGATGCTGGGGTATGTCGCTCTGGTCTGGGCCCTGCAGGGCAAGGCCGCCTGGCTCGTGGTCTGGGTAATGGCTACCATCGCCATGGCCTGGACCCACATGTACGGCCTGCTCTTCGCCGCTGCCAACGGCGCCTTCGTGGTGGTCTACCTCCTGGTGCGCCGCTTCCGCCCTCAACACCCCCAGCAGGACGCCCGGCTGCTGGTCGCTGCCCTGGCCGTCATCGCCCTGGGCGTGCTGCCTGTCGTGCGCCTGTTCCTCCTCCATCGTGGCACCAGCACCACGGCCGCCCTCGTCCCCGGCCTCGACGACCTCGGCCGGCTCTTCCTGCTCTGGAGCACGGGCCTGACCTCCGTGCGAGCGAGCTTCCTCGACGGAGATCACCTGGTGCTGCCCGCCACGGCTGGGATCTTCACAGAGGCCTGGCTACTGCCAGCTCTCGTCCTCTGGGGGCTACCCGCAGCCTACGGCCTGCTGCGTGCCTGGCGGCAGCCCGGGAGCGGCCGGTTGCAGGTCGCCCTGACCCTTGCGCTCATCCTGCTGCCCATGGCCGTGGTCCTCGGCTACTCCCGGCTGACCGGGCAAGCGCTGTGGCTGCCCCGGCCCTTCCTGGGCGCCGCCTACCTGCTCTACCTGTGGGCCGGCATCGGGCTGGCGGGGGTGAAGCTACGCGGCGTGCGCTGGGCGATGGCCGGGCTGGCCGTGCTGGTTGCCCTGGCCTCGATCATCCCCTACTTCACCACCTGGCAGAAGAGCAACGCGGCCACGGCCTTCCGCTCGCTGCCGCCCCTGGGTCGGTCCGATCTTCTCCTCTTCGAAGCCCGCTTCTTTTCCCCTTTGGCCCAGTTCTACATGAGCGACTACACACCCCTGCTGGCGGTCGAGGCCGATGCCGCCGGCCAGCCCACGCTCTATCGCCTGCAGTTCGGCCTGGGCCACCCCTTCGACCGGGTAATGGGCCGGCCCTACCCCGTCACCTGTGCCGACCTGGCCAAAGTCACCGGTATTTGGGTGTATAGCTACAGCTCCCAGGTCCGCGACACCCTCCGACAGCTGCAACCTTGTGTCGCCGCCCGGCAGCTCTGGCTCTTCGAGGATGGCGCCTGGCGCCCGCTGGAGCTCGACCGCTGAGAGGCTATAGGTGAGACAAGTGTGAGCTACTTCAAGAGTTGTGCTTACCTTGCGTATGTTCTTCTGGATGCCATTCCTTATGGCATAATGGTATTACCTGTGAAGTGGGTGACACCTGGCTATGGGAGGCTACCAATGCAAAGCACATCGATGCGCAAGATCACTATCTCTCTGCCCGAGAATCTCGTCGACTTCGCTGACCGCATGGCCCGCCAGGGAGATACCAGCCGCAGCCGGGTCATCAGCCGGGCCCTGGCGGAAGCACAAGCACGCGCTGAACAGCAACTGGCTGAAGAGGGCTACCGTTTCTACGCTGGCGAGTCCATCGAATTTGCCCAGGCCACTGCCCGAGCAGTGGCCGAATCCACCATGAGTGTCACGGCCGGGGAGGATGGCAATGACGGTGAGGCGTGGTGAGATCTACTGGGTGGAGCTCGACCCGGTGAAAGGCAGTGAACAGGGCGGCCTGCAGCCAGCGCTGGTAGCGCCGAACGACATCGGCAACCGCGCCAGCCCAACCACGGTCGTGGTGGTCATCACACGCACTATTCCGCCCCAGCCCTATCCCTTCATTGTGGCTGAAATTCAACCTGGGAATGCGCTAGCTGGCCCTAGGGTTGTGGTGGTATGCCGGCATCGGGTGGAATCGGCAGCCCATCGGGCACCTGGCGCAGGTCCGCGCAGGGCACGCTCTCCACATCACGCCACTCGAATCCCCTATCCTCAAACGTCGGGATATCCTTGATCCAGCGCTTCGTGCCGTCCTCCAGCAGGTAGATGTGCGGGCTGCCGGGACACTTCAGGAGCAGAGGGTAGGGCTCCTCGAACACCAGGCGCTGTACGGGCAGCGGCAGGTCCTCGACATGGCTGCGATCGATCCGGAACAATACCGGCACGGCCAGGATCACCACCAGCACCCACGCCACATACGGAATCATGGCGGCACCAAAGGTCGCATGCAGGGCCGGCAGCCAGGCTGGCCGGCCGGCGCGCCACTGCCCCACCAACAGCGCAGCCAGGATGCCGATGTTGATCACGTTCCAGCCGATGAAGGCGAAACGATTGGGTGTGGGGCGGTCGATCGCCGTCCGGTACAGGATGGCGATCAGGGCATAGACCCCGACCACCAGCGCCAGCGCTGCCAGGGCCACGATGCCCCGCCGCAGCCAGGTCTGCATACGTTCGCTCAAGTCCCTCATAGCCACGGGGGTGGCGCCGACCAGCAAAGCCATCACCGCAAAGAGCATACCGTTGAAGATCACCAGCACATCGCGGTTCTCGAAGGGCTCGGCGAGATTGAAGGGGACGAAGGCCAGGAAGACCACAAGTACCAGCACGGCCAGGGGCAACAGTAGCCGCATCAGCGTCCCCACCAGCTTGCTCAAGCCCTCCTCGAAGGACTGCTGCGCCGGCTCGACCGCCGGATCGTAGACCATGGCCACCGCCAGCACCGCCACTGCCCCTGCGCCGCCCGCCACGAACAGGCGCACTACAGGCTCAGGCAGCTCGATGTTCAGCGACGTAAACAGGCCCGCCGTCACCGCCAACAGCAACCCCCCGGCAATGGCGAACAGCCCGGCGACCACAAACGCCTCCAGCGACTTGGCCAGAAAGGCAAAGCGATTCTCGGGGTCATGGCGCACCAGCACCACCACCCCCACCCCGGCCCACGCTAACAGCAACAGGTGCAGGGCCATCAGGCCCAGGTACTGCTCCTGAAACACGCTGGGCCCGGCCAGGCGGTAGAATAGCAGGGCATAGGCGGTCAACACCGCCATCCCCAGTATCACCGCCGCCGCCCGCTGCCAGCGCTTGCTCCCGGCCACAGTCAGGAAGGCTACGATCGCCGCCGCGCTGATGGGCCCGGCCAGCAGCACCACCGCCGGCATGAAATCACGGCCTGGTCCGCCCAAAGGTTCGGGGATCCGCAGGGTCAACGCATCATCGGACAGCAGCCACAGGATCAATCCGTTGGCGACGGCCAGCGGAATGGCCCATCCCCAGGCCACCACCCGGTGCCTGGCCCGGGCCGCAGCATAGGCCAGGCGATAATGCCAGGCCGCGTAGAGCAAGTTCCCCTCTGCCTCCCCGCGCCGGGCCTCCATCGCCTCGGCGAAGGCATCGGACTGCCCTGACTGCACCGCCTGTTGATACGCCAACTCCAGTTGCTCGGCATTGTCGCCGAGCGCACGGATCGTCTCCAGGTAGGACATAGTGCTCACTCCACTATCTCAAGACTCGCAACGGCCTTGCTCCGGCAACCATGAGCTGCTCACGGGCGCCGGGAGGATCGCGAGAAATGCCCCTTCTGCTTTCACCAAAAAGACGCCCGGTGGCTGACAGCCGTTCCGCGAACTTCGCAACCACAACGATACTATACCCTCTATCTCACGGTAAGCCAATCCGGCCCGCGAACCAACCTCCGTAGCCGCTTATCCGAAGTCGCCCCTGCGCCCACTGCGAGCTCTGCGGTTCACTCTCCGATTCCCCTCTGGACTTC
>JAULUH010000206.1:0-2374 GCA_032111745.1 Anaerolineae bacterium
TCTCAGCCTTCTTGTGGGGCGCTCTGGCCGCCGCCTCCCTGCTCATCGGCTATGTGGTGGCCGGCCGCCCGATCTCCGAGCGCAACGTCGGCCTGGTGATGGGCCTGGGCGCGGGCGCGCTGATCGGCGCCATCGCCTATGAGCTGGTGCCCGAGTCGGCGCTGGCCGGCCCGATCACGGCCGTGGTCTTTCTCCTGGGCGCGCTGGCCTTCTTCGCCGGCGATTGGATCGTCGACCGCCGCGGTGGGGCGGAGCGCACGGACATCGCGGCTGCGACCAGCGGCTCGGGCGCGGCCATCTTCATCGGCACCTTGCTGGATGGCATCCCCGAGTCCATCGTCCTGGGCCTGAGCCTGGGGTTGGGCGGCGGCATCAGCGTGGCCTTCCTGGTGGCGGTGTCCATCTCCAACCTGCCGGAGGGCATCGCCGGCACCCTCAACCTGGCTGCGGCCGGCGTGCCCCGGCGCCGCATCCTGGCCATGTGGATGGTCCTCGTGCTGGTCTCCGCGGCCTGTGCCGCACTGGGCTACGGCGTCGTGAGCGCGCTGTCCGAGGCCGACGGCCGGCTGGCCCAGGCCTTCGCGGCCGGCGCCATGCTGACCATGCTGGCGGATGCCATGATGCCGGAGGCATACGAGCACGGCGGCAAGGTCGTCGGCCTGGCCACGGTGCTGGGCTTCATGCTGGCGGCACTGTTGTAGAGCGCGAGGCAGCGCGAGTAGCCGGGCCGCCCTTATCCCCTTGTAGGGAGCGGGCCTCCGTCCCTTTCCGGGATGATATGCCCGCCCAGTCGTACCACCCCCTTACTGGTCTTGAGACCATGGCTCGCCACCCGTCCCCCGGGCTGCGCACAGAACTTCATCCAGGCGACGGAAGACAGGGCCTTGCGATGAGGCGCAGGTTATGGCATGGCCAAGGGAAGGCATGAGTTGGAACAGATGCCGCAGTGGGCCACCCCTACAAGGGAGCGGTCATCGCGCATCAATAGCAGCCGATCGAGGGGCGATTGCGATCATCTGCCAATCGTGCTATACTGGGCGCCCCGCGGGCTAAGGCCGCCCTGCGTCAGGGCAGGCCAGGCGTATGGCCTGGCGGCAACACAGAGGAGAACCGGGATCGATGAATGCCAGGACCCACTGGGAGCACGTCTACGCGACCAGGTCACCCACCCAGGTCAGCTGGTACCAGGAACAGGCGCAGCTCTCGCTGCAGCTCATGCAGCGCGCGGGCGTGTCGCCCGCGGCCCGGGTCATCGACGTTGGCGGCGGCGCTTCGACCCTGGTGGATGGCCTGGTGGCGGCCGGCTTCCAGGACGTCACCGTCCTGGACATCTCCGGCGCCGCCCTGCAGCTGGCCCGCCAGCGGCTGGGCCCTGCGGCCGCGGGCGTGACCTGGGTCGAGGCCGACGTCACGGAGGTGGCCCTGCCCGGCCAGGCCTATGACGTCTGGCACGACCGCGCGGTGTTCCACTTCCTGGCCCGGCCGGCGGACCGCCAGCGCTACGCCGATGCGGTGCGGCACGCCGTGCGCAAAGGCGGGCATGTCATCATCGCCACCTTTGCCCTGGATGGACCGGAGCGGTGCAGCGGCCTGGAGACCGTGCGCTACGACCCCGGCAGCCTGCACGGGGAGCTCGGCGCGGGCTTCATGCTGGTGGACCACGCCCATGAGACCCATCGTACCCCTTCGGGCGGCGAGCAGGCGTTCCTCTACGGCTATTTCCGCCGGCTGTGATGGCTAATCCGGCCAGGCGGGGCTCCGCTGGGGGGCCAGGGGGATCCCTGTGATCGAGCGGTTGGCCCGGCAACTCCTGCCGCTGGTGGCGCGGGTGGGCGCCGGCCCGGCCGACGGCGACGAGCTGCGGCTGCGCAAGTCGCTGCTGGTGCTGGGCTCGACCATGTTCATCGCCACCGGCGTCCTGTGGGGCATCACCTACCTGCTGTTCGGGGAGCCCCTGGCCGCGTCCATCCCGCTGGCCTACGCCGGCGTCTCCTTCCTCAGCCTCGTCCTGTTCCACCGCACGCGGCGGTACGACCGGTACCTGTTCAGCCAGCTGCTGCTGATCCTCCTGCTGCCGTTCCTGTTGATGATTGCGCTGGGCGGCTTCGTCGGTTCGAGCGCCGTCATCCTGTGGGCGCTGATCTCGCCCATGGGTGCGCTGCTGTTCGACGAGCCGCGCCGCGCGCCGCGCTGGCTGGCGGCCTACCTGGGGCTGCTGGTGGTGAGTGGCTTGCTCGAATTTCGCCCGCTGGCGTCGCCAGCGCTCTCCCTGGCCCTGGTAACCATCTTCTTCGTCCTCAACATCGGCACCGTCTCGGCCATCGTCTTCATCCTGCTGGCCTACTTCGTCAGCCAGAAGGACCGGCTATTCGAG
>JAULUH010000207.1:0-13511 GCA_032111745.1 Anaerolineae bacterium
GCACTGATGCCCGGAACCATCCTCGCCATCGACCCCTACCTGCGCAGCCGAGATGCACTGGCTGCCAGCCCCGCTCCGGCCTCGGCGCCCACCCGAACAAGCGAGAGGCAACCATGAGCGGACGCGTCCTCGCCATCGATGCCCAGACCAACGAGATGAACCGATGACTGGACGCGCCCTCGCCATCGATGCCCAGACCACCGAGATGAACCGATGACTGGACGCGCCCTCGCCATCGATGCCCAGACCAACGAGACGAACCCATGACTGGACGCGTCCTCGCCATCGGCGCCCACCCCGACGACATCGAGTTCATGATGGCCGGGACCCTGCTCCTCCTGGGGCAGGCCGGCTGGGAGCTGCACTACCTCACCGTGGCCAACGGCTCCTGCGGCAGCCAGGTCCACGACGCCGCCACCACCGCCCGCATCCGCCGCCAGGAGGCTATGGCCGCCGCCCAATTCGCCGGCGCGGTCTACCACGAGAGCCGTTGCGCCGACCTGGACATCTTCTACGACCGCGACACCCTCCGCTGGCTGGCCTCCCTGGTGCGGGAGGTGGCGCCCGATATCATCCTCACCCACGGGCCCGCGGACTACATGGAGGACCACACCAACACCTGCCGCCTGGCCGTCACCGCCGCTTTCGCCCGCGGCATGCCCAACTTCCCCGTCGACCCACCCCGGCCGCCGGTAGACCGGGCCGTGGCTCTCTACCACGCCCTCCCCTACGGCCTGCGCGGTCCCCTGGGCCGGCCGGTAGCGCCGGCATTGGTGGTGGACATCTCCACCGTAATGAACGCCAAACGCCAGATGCTGGGATTGCACCTCAGCCAGAAGGAGTGGCTGGACGCCAGCCAGGGCATCGACTCCTACCTCCAGCACATGGAGGACATGGCCGCGGAGGTCGGCCGCCTCTCGGGCCGCTTCCCCTACGCCGAGGGCTGGACCCGCCACCTCCCCCTCGGCCTCGGCCCCGCCATCCCCGACCCCCTCCTCCAGGCCCTTGCGCCGGCCGATCTGGCACTCCAGACGCCACCGTCAGGGCATGCATGATGGCACACCCGCTTCAACCAATCCCGGCCTGGGCCAGCGTCCCGCCGACCTGGCCCACCATTTATGCCTCCATCGGATGGATACACCGCACCGCTCCCCTGGTAGGGGCGTGCCCTCCGTCCCTTCCGGGATGATATGGCCGCCCCGTCGTTCATACCCGCGCACGGTCAATGACGCGGAACCCTGCCGCCTTATTGGGCATGGTGGCCGAGGCTCGGGCCACGCAGGAACTGCCCCTGCGGAAAAAACGACGGGGCGGCCATATCATCCCGGAAGGGACGGAGGGCACGCCCCTACGAACTGGACGGTCGGAATGCCCAGGGCGGACATGTCATCCCGAAACGGACGGCGGTCGGCCCTCCACCAGGAAGACATCATATGACCACAAACCAACAGACCACGCGCCAACTTCTCGCCTCCCTCCTCGGCGACCTCCCCGACCGCACCCGCCCCATCACCGCCACACCCCTCGGCGAGGAGACCCGCCCCGCCTACCGCCTCGAACGCCTGCTCCTCGACCTCAACGGCCTGGAGCCCGTACCCGCTATTTATGTCAAACCAAAGGAGGGCGCCGGTCCCTGGCCGGCCATCCTCTACAACCACGCCCATGGCGGCGATCACGGCCTGGGCAAGGAGGAGCTCCTGGAAAGCCGGCCCATCCTCCAGGAGCCCCCCTACGCCATAGACCTGGCCACTCGCGGCTACGCCACCCTCTGCATCGACCACTGGGGCTTCGGCGAGCGCCGCACCCGCACCGAATCCGCCATCTTCAAGCAGATGCTCTGGCAGGGCCAGGTCATGTGGGGCATGATGGTCTACGACAGCCAGCGCGCCCTCGACTATCTCCTCTCCCGCCCTGACGTCGACGCCAACCGCATCGGCACCCTCGGCATGTCCATGGGCAGCACCATGGCCTGGTGGCTGGCCGCGCTGGACGAGCGGGTCAAAGTCTGCGTGGACATCTGCTGCCTCACCGACTTCGACGCCCTCATCGCGGCCGGCGGCCTCGACGGCCACTCCATCTACTACTATGTCCCGCGCCTCATGAAGCACTTCACCGCCGCCGAGATCAACGCCTTCATCTCCCCCCGCCCACACCTCGGCGTAGCCGGCCGGCTGGACCCCCTGACCCCCGAGCTGGGTCTCCTGCGCATCGACCAGGAGCTGCGCCAGGTCTACGCCCGGGACGGCGCATCAGACGCCTGGCGCATGATCGTCGAGGAGGTGGGCCACCAGGAGACCGCGTCCATGCGCCGCGAGATCCTGGCCTTTCTGGATCGATGGCTGTAAGGCCAGAAGACCGGACAGACGACACCATGAACGGACGAGAACGGATCGCTCTCGCTATGCGCCACCAGGTGCCGGACCGCGTGCCGGTGATGTGCCAGCTGGCCATCGGCCACTACTTCCTCAACACGCGCTTCGCCCCCCATGAGATCTGGTACACCAGCAAGGCCTTTGCCGACGCCCTGGTGGCCCTGCAGCGCCGCTACCGCTTCGACGGCATCCTGGTCAACCTCCCCGGCCGCCCGCCGGACGCCCTGGCGGACCTGGCGCGGCTGGAGCACACCGCCGAGGGTGAGGTCCTGACCTGGGCCAACGGCGATGTCACGGTCATCCCCTGGGACGACAACGCCCAGTTCATCGTGGCCGACAAGTCCCGCCCCCTGCGCGCCGACTTCGACACCATCGGCCCCGACCACCTGGACTTCCTCGACGACCTCTCGGGCTACATCTGGAACACCTACCACATCCAGCACCTCCCCGGCAAGTCCCGGCCCGGCCCCCTGTCCGAGGTGCCGGACTACTTCTATCGCACCATCGACCTGGTGCGCGAGCTGGCTGGCGACGGCGTGTCTGTGCACGGCGAGGTCTTCTCCCCGCTGACCCACTACATGGAGCTCTTCGGCTACGCCGAGGCCCTGATGACCTTTGTGAAGGACCCGGCCAAGGTGCACGCCCTCCTGGACCGCCTGACCGAGGCCTCGATCACCTGGGCCGTCGCTCAAGCGGTGCGAGGGGTAGACGCCTTGCTGATCTCCTCCGCCTTCGTCGGCGGCCCCTTCCTCTCCCCGCGCATGTACCGCAACTTCGTCGTCCCCTACGAGCGGCGGCTAACCGACGCCGTCAAGGCCACCGGCGTGCCCGTCTACACCCACACCTGCGGCCGCATCGGCGACCGGCTGGAGCTGATGCTGGAGACCGGTACCATGGGCATCGACACCATGGACCCGCCCCCCCTGGGCAACACCGAGCTGGCCGACGTCAAGGCCCAGGTCGGCGACCGCGTCTTCCTCAAGGGCAACATGAACGCCGTCGCCCTACTGGCCGCCCAGACCAGGGAAGAGGTCATCGCCCATGCCGCTGAGCGCATCCGCGACGGCAAGCCCGGCGGCGGCTACATCCTGAGCACCGCCTGCTCCGTCGCCCCCCGCATGGAGCCCTGGAAGCTCGAGCTCCTGGTCCCCCTGGCCGAGGAGCTGGGGACCTACTGACCAGGCTGCCGGCTCCATCGGCCTGCCGTGGGTTTTCCCATTAACCCGTTAATTGTTTCAACGGGAAAGTTGTTGTTAATGGGAACTCTACGAATCCAGGACCCTTGCCCGCCCGCGCGCCTGCTCCGGGTGCCGCATCCGCATCAGCGGCACCCCGACCCCATAGGTCACGAACTCCCCAACCGGCGTCACCTCGATCAGGCACGAATCGACCACCAGCGCCGCGTTCGCCTCCAGGTCCCGAAAGATCGCCGCCAGCAGCTCGCGCGGCGCGTCGGCCGCAGGGATGGTCCGCGCCATACCGGAAAACGTGATGGTGGCAGCCGGGATCTTCATCCACGGCATGATCGGCACGCGCTTGGCAATAGGGATGGTCACCGAGACGTGCGGGTTGCCGGCGATGTGGCGCGCCTTCCACGTGTCCTTGCCCGTGGCGACATAGAGCTTGCGATCGCGCACCACGTAGACGACACCCACCGTGCGCGCCTCCTGCCTGGCCGTCACCATGCCGATGACGGCAAACAGCTCCTTCTCGATAGCCTGCCAGACCTGCTCGGATGCTAGCTGGATGGTCATGATCGACTCCCTTGGCATGCCTGCGGGCCTGCGATAAGGCCCGGTTGCTCCGGTCCCTGTCCTAGACCTGACAGCTGGGACAGAGGTAGCAGGCGCCACCCAGGTACTGTATCTTGACGATGGTTGTGCCGCAGTTTGGGCAGGGTTGGCCCGCGGCCTGACTGTCCATCAGACGGACATAGCCGCCAGGCTGGTCGTATAGATCGCGCTCGTCATTCCGGCCACCCCCGGTGATGGCCTCCTGCACAGTGTTGAGCATGGCGCCGTACAGGGCGCGCCGCTGGGACGGGCTCAAATCGGCGATGGCATGTTTCGGGTGCAGGCGCGCATGGAACATGATGTCCTGGGCGATGGCGTTGCCGAGGCCAGGAATGAGCTGGTCCTGGGTCAGAAGCCCCTTGACGCTGCGCTTCTCTCCGGCCAGCAGGCTATCGATCAGGCCCGCAAAGTAGTCGAAAGTGAACTCGGGGTCCACGGGTGTGGGGCGCATCCCCTTGACGTACTGGCGCTCCTGCTCCTCTCCGGCCGCATAGAGCTCATACGCGCCCCACATCTGGGTCAGGGCGGTCAGGGCGGAGTCGTCGGCGAAGGAAAGCCAGAGATGGTGTTTTGCAGGCAGTTCTGCGCCAGGTGCATGGTAGAGCAGCCGTCCTCCGCACTCCCCGATCAGCAGCACGTAGCCCGGCTCGACGGGAATGAACAGCCACTTGCCCCTGGCCTTGGCCTGGCCGATGGTTTTGCCACCGGCCAGCGCGGCAAACTCGTCGTGCGTGCGGTTGGTCCACACGAACTTGTGCGGCGAGTTGCCCAGGCTGCCGCGTCCGATAGTCTTGCCAGCCACGGTCTCGTTGAGCTGGCGGGCCAAGGTAGCGAACTCTGGTAGCTCAAACATGGACCACCTCGCAGGGTCAGGTCACATCAATAGGAAGGCCACACCCACTGCGATCAGCCAGATCGACCACAAGATGTAGCTGATGGCGTTGATCGCACCGGCAGCCTTGAACCCGGCCTCCTCGAGAAGGCCAACGAGGATGCCGGCGGCCGGGATCAGGCCGGCCCAGCCCAGCCAGGCCGGAAACAGGGGCGAGCGAGCCACGGAGGGCGACGAGGATGGTCCAGAGGCCGGTGAAGAGGTAGCCCAGGTGCTCGCCGATGGCCACGCCTGCATAGCGGTGGAGGGGATGAGCAGGATTCCGGTGAGTTCTGAGATCGCCACGGGTACTCCAGATAAGATGATCAGGGGTGGCTCAGATCCACTCGAAGTCTCGGTCGCAAGAGCCCAGGCTCTAGCCGGGTCTCGAGGGCAGATCCATGTGCAGACTTGGTCGTAGGAGTCGAGGCTTTAGCCGGTTCTGGAGCGCAAGCCCGGCTAGAACCTCGACTCCGAACTGCATGCGCACTTCTATCCTACGCTACCAGATGGTCAGCGATGTGGCCCGCACGCTGGATGCCCGGCACCTGCCGCACCGCTCACTGGGGCTTACTCTACTGCGGTTGCGGGAGAACCCCAAGCTGCTGCAACCTGCTGACGCCGTCTACGATCAACCAGCCATCCAGGATCTTGCCGTCGGCGACGCGCAGGATCTGAACCTCGATCCATACCAGGTGTTTTCCTGTGGGAGCGATGCCCTTCAACTCCCAGACCGGGAATTCACCGGCATGGGTGGCGCGCACCGTCTGCCGCGCGGCCACCTTGTCCCCTTCGGCGATCATTTCGTCTATGGTAACGTGATAGTCGGGGAATGCGGCGCGGAACGGAGCGTGCCAGCTTCTGAACTCATTGGCATCGGCCGCGGTGGGGAAGAACTCCCCGATCAACTCGGCCCAGTTCTCCTGGTTCAGAGCTTCCATCGCGCGGCGCACGGTGTCCTTGTTGGCTTCGATGGACATGGGCGCTCTCCTCCCTGAGCTATGCAGGCGTTGAGCGCCGCCGCAGCACCAGGAAGATGATCAGCGCCACAGCGCCCAAGATCACCAGCGGCAGCCAGGGCGGCGGCGGGGAGACTGGCTCTGGCAGCTGAGCCGGCTGGACCTTGGCATCGGACCATTTGACCGCGGTCCGGGCACCAGTCATGTTCACGCCGGTGAAATCGGCCGCGGTGATGTCGGCTCCCATCAGCTTGCTCTTGCTGAGATCAGCGCCGGTGAGATCGGCCTCTTTCAGGTCCACCCCGGCGATCACGGCCCCCATAAGTTGGGCGCCGCGCAGGTTGGCCCCGTGAAGGCTGGCCCCGGCGATGCGTGCACCCTCCAAATGGGCGTTGGCCAGATTCACGTTGCTCATGTCCAGCCCGGCCAGCATGGCGCCGGACAGGTTGCTATCGTGCAGGTCTGCACCCTTGATGCTCATGCCGGCCAGCTTGATGCCGGCCAGGTCGAGTCCGCTCATGTCAGCCCCATCCAGGTTGCGCTCGTGATGCAGGCTCTCCTTGATCTCGTCCAGGGACGTGAACTTCTTGACTTCATCGATGGCCATGGTGATCCTCCTTCAAGGGTTCCAAGGTTGGATAGGCCTATGCATAGTTTATCACGGTTTTGGTGCGCCGGCAATGGGTTGTGGAAAGCCAGGGGGTCTCAGGTGGAACTGGATAAAGAATCGCGACAGCAACTTCTCAATCCGTGATATAATGGGAGTGAGGAGACGGACTGGTCAGGCGTTCCGACAGCTCCGAGCATGATCTCAGATGGAAGGCTGCCATGGTGGACATCTCTGGGAACACGGCTCCTGTGGCGATTGGGGACTTCGGCGCGTTGCCTGTGGAGTACCAGCGCCTGCTGGCTCTGGCGCAGGTGCGGTTCTCGATCGAGATCGGCCTGCTGGACGAGCTTAAGGGGGGGCGGACGGGGGCACGGCTGGCCCTGGTGAGCGTGGCAGCCACGGACAGCCGGGAAGTGCGCCACCTGGTGCTGAAACTGGATCGCATGCCGCGAAAGGCCAGGCCGGACGAGATCGAGCAGCATAAACAGGCGCTGCACCTGGCACCCTCTGAGTTTGCCGGGCAGCACATGGCGGAGCTGGTCTACGAGGTTAAGGACGGCGAGACCATCGCGGTGTTTTACGCGATTGCCGGCCAATCCCTGCTGCAGTTTCGCCCGCTGGCGCACTATACCCGGCAAAGCCAACTGGAGGCCATCTGGCGAGCCACACACCAGTGCCTGCTGGAGCGCTGGAACGCCGAGGCGGCCTTCGAGCGGGCGGTGCATCCTCAGAAGCTGCTGGAGCGTTGGCTGAGCTACCGCCTAAGGCCGGAGGGGAACATCGCCGGCTTCTTGGAGAACACATGCCACGTATGTGCTGACACCGAGGGCTTCCTGATCCAGGGGGAGGTCTACCCCAACCCGCTGGCCTTTGGCCGGAACTCGGGCCTGTGGGGCAGCATCAGGCCGATCGACGTCCTCACCGGTTTCCAGCACGGCGACCTGAACACCCGCAACATCCTGGTGAGGTTTGCGCCCAACCAGAGGGACCTGGATGGCTATTTCCTGATCGACTTCGCCCTGTTCAAGGCCGGTATGCCGCTGCTCTACGACCAGCACTATCTGGAGATGTCCTACCTGATCAGCGAATTGGAGCAGACGTCTCTGGACCCATGGGTCCGGCTGGTGAGCCATTACGCGCGGGAGGACCTGCCCGATCCGCAGCAGGTGCCGGTGGGGCTGGCGGGTGCCTGTGCGGTGTTGAACGCCGGGCGAGAGGCTTTCAGGCAATGGGTGGAGGCCCGGCATGCCAGTCTGAGTGACGATCTATGGGCGCAGTTCTGGCTGGCGGGCGTAGCAGCGGGATTGAATTTCTGCAACAAACCGGCCTGTACCGAGCGGGAGCGGCTGCTCGGGCTGATCTACGCCGCGGCGCACCTGAAACGCTGCTGCAGCCAGTTCGGGATAAGGTCACCGGCGCAGGTGCAGCTGTTGTTCGAAGCCGGGCGTGGTGGTATGCCTGCGGTGGCAGATGGGCCTGCGTGGGTGCCGCCGCCCGGAGACGCGGCCAGAGGCCTGCCCTCCCTGCCCCAGGTGAGCCTGCAGGAAGAGGCCCTACCAGAACACGCCACCCCATTCGTGGGCCGCCAGCGGGAGATCGCCCAGATCGGGGAGCTACTGGCAGCGCACCGGCTGATCACTCTCAGCGGCCCGGGGGGAATCGGCAAGACGCGGTTGGCCGTGGCCGCAGCGGAAGCCCGCCGCGCCAGCTATCGGGACGGGGCGCACTTTGTGCCCCTGTTGGCTCACGACACGCCATCCGCCATCGTACCGGCCATTGCCCAAGTGCTCCATCTGAGCTTTCGGGAGGGCCGCCCGCCGCAGGATCAACTGCTGGATGTCCTGCGTTCCAGGGAGCTGTTGCTGGTGCTGGACAACCTGGAACACCTGCTGGTCAAGGAGAAGGCGGGAGTCACTCTGGCCCTGGTAGAGCAGCTGCTGGAGGCAGCGCCGGGGCTCTCGCTGCTGGTGACCTCCCGTGAGCTGCTGCGGTTGCCCCAAGAGCAGGGCTTCTTGGTGGAGGGGCTGCCGGTGGGGACATCCAGCGCGCAGGCCGAAGCGAGCGACGACAGCGCGGTGCAGCTCTTCCGTTTGCGGGCTGGGCGAGGGCAGACGGCCGGCCCCCTGGTTGGTGAAGAGGATGTCCGGTTGATCCGCCAGCTGTGCCAGGCTGTGGCAGGGATGCCGCTGGCGATCGAGCTGGCTGCGGCACAGCTGAGGCTGCTATCCCTGGCCGAGATCGCGGCCCGGATCCGGAGCGACCTGGATGTCCTGGATACCGGACTACGGGGGGCCGCGGCCCGGCACCAGAGCATGCGGGTTGTATTCGAGGCCTCTTGGGACAGTCTGGAGGCGAGCGAGCGCCTGGTCTTCGCGCGGCTGGCGGTGTTCCAGGGTGGCTTCACCTTGGATGCGGCCGGGCAGGTGGCGCAGGCCACGCTGCAGGAGCTAACCGGCCTGGTGGACAAGTCGCTCATCAGCCGGACGGCCAGCGGCCGTTTCGCACTGCATGCCCTGATCCACATGTTTGCGGCCAGCAAGCTGGCTGCGTTGCCGGATGAGCTGGCCCAGGCTCAAGAGCGTCACTATGCATACTACCGGGCCCTGGCAGCGGACGCGGCCAGTAAGTGGGAGCGAGAGCGCGATCTAGCCGCGCTGGATGCCCTGCAGCCCGAGGTGGACAACCTGCGCGCAGGCTGGAAACGGATTCTAAACCGCCGCGACTGGGACGCTGCTTCCGCATACATGGATGCCTTGTGGACCTTCTACCGGTCTCAGGGGCGTCTGACGGAGGCCATAGAGCTGCTGGAGGAGGCGTTGGCCGCCGGTAGCGAGGGTGAGCCGCGCGCCGCTGCGGTCTGCCAGGCCCACTGGGAGCGCCTGTTGGGGCAGGGGCATGAGTGGCTCAGCCAACTGGACACGGGCGACAGGCATTTTCGGCTTACGGTGGCCGCCTTGGGCTGGCCGATCCCGGACAGCAAGGTGCACCTGCAATTGGACATCGTGGGCCAGCTGGCCGCGCAGGCGCTGCACCGCCTGGTGCCGGCCGTGGCGACTGGCCGATGGGCACACAGGCAAGCGGCGATCGGCGAGGCCCTGATCGCCTATGAGAACCTGGCCCAAAGGGCGGTCATCTACAACGAGACCGCGCTAGTGGTGTCCTGCGGCTTGCGGGCACTGAACCTG
Organism: Anaerolineae bacterium; assembly: GCA_032111745.1. Lineage (GTDB taxonomy): Bacteria > Chloroflexota > Anaerolineae > JAAEKA01 > JAAEKA01 > JAULUH01. The sequence continues at coordinate 9,791 of JAULUH010000207.1, forward strand.
GCAGAGGCCAGCGGGCTGCCCTCGTGGATGGCGCGGGCCTATGTGGGGACGGCATACATGTTCCTTCTGGCACCGCTGCGCAAGATAGCCGGCTACTACATGCGCAGAGCCGAGGCCATGGCCGGGCCGGAGCCCTCCGACGAGGTGCGATCCTGGGTCTCCAGCGTGGCCGGGCACTTTTTCTTCACCCTGGGCGACTTTGATCGCGCCCAAGTGCATTTTGAGCTGGCCGCGGATGCCGCTGGGAGGTTGGACCAGGCATGGGTGCAAGAGAATGCCTGGGTGGGACTTCTGTTGATCTCCTACTACCACGGCGACTACCAGCGCACCATGGACTATGCCCTGCAGATCGACGAATCGGCGGAGCGCCGCGGGGACATCGGGTTCATGGCGGCCGTGGATTACTGGCAAGGGGTGGTGAAGCTACAGCAAGGTCGCCTGGAGGAGGCGCTGGCAGACCTGCAACGATCCGCGGCGGCGCCCGATGAAGTGATGAATCCCTTCGACTGGATGATCGTGTGGACAGCTGCAGCCCGCGCCTATCTGCGCCTGGGCCGCATCGACCAGGCCATCGAGGAAGCAGACAAGTTCGGGCGGCTGATCGATGAGACTCCGTCGCTCGCCAACGACATGTTCATCTATGGGTTTTCCGGGGCGGCCGCGGTCTACCTGGCGGCGTGGGAGGCCGAGGGCGCGCGAGAGAAGGACCCGGACCTGCAGGCGAAGGCAGGGAAGGCCTGCAGGGACCTGGAGCGGGCGGCGCGCATCTTCATCTATGGACAAGCCACGGCCCAGCTGTACCGGGGCGGCTATGCCTGGCTCGACGGCCGGCCCCGTGACGCCCACGCTGCTTGGCGGGAGAGCCTGGCCCAGGCAAAAGCGGTGGGCCTGCCCTATGAGGAAGGGCTGGCCCACTACGAGATTGGCCGCCATCTACAAGCCGATCAACCCGGATTGGATGGTTGGGGGCGTCAGGAGCACCTACAGCGCGCGGCCGAGATCTTCGCCACGCTGGGCGTGCCCTACGATCTGGCGCGTGCCAAGGCGGCTTTGAACCAGGGCGCGCAAGCGCCTTGAAGCAGGGAGGCACGCCGTGGGCAGGGAGCTCTGGGAGTTCGGGATAGGGCCGACTCAGACACTCGACCTGCGGGTCAGCGTAGCTGCGTTGGCCCGGGTGCTGGTGGTGCACCCCAAACTAGGGCAGGTCCTGGTGGTCCTGGAGCGTACGGCCACGGTCCAGGAAACAGAGGGTAAGCTGCAGGTGACGGTGAAGGCCAAGCCTTTTGGGGGCGGGGTGCGCCTGCGCGATGTGCAGGCACTGCAGGATGCCATCGGCGAGTTCCATTTCGATAGCGAGCGCTCCCGGCAGGAGGCGGACTTCCGCATCCTGATCCGAGCCGAGGACTGGCCGCGAGTGCAGGCGTTCTGCCTGCGCCACCTAGGGCAGGCCGGCGGCGTGCTGGAAACCAGCCCCCTGCGCGAGCTGGAGGAGGAGTTCCAGGATGCTCTGGGCATGGGCATCGGGCTGCAGCAGATCACCATACAGCCTGCGGGCATCGTCGTAGAGGCGCGTCCGGCGCACACAGCCAGCGTGCGGGCGCCGGGCCGGCCCACGGTGCGGATCTACAGCGTCCGCGAGGTGTGGCTCAGGTCGCCAGAACTGATCACCGCTGTGCTGGACAACAGCACCAGCTACAGCAATGTGCAGCTCCACCAGCTCGCCTGGGAGGATTGGCGTCGCGGGGGCAAGGGCCGGGCCAACGCGGTGCTAATCCTGCCTGTGGTTGAGCTGATTGATTGGTACGGGAGGATACCCATGGGCGAACGCGGTAGCCCCTTGGTCCTGGGCGGGCACCTGCTGGATGGCAACGTGCCGGCCATCCTGCCTGAGGTGGAGTGTCCGAAGTATTGGCGCAGCTCGCCGGCAGGGCCCGCGGCTGCCCACCTGGCTAGGGGTTGCTGATCAGATGCCTTCCGGCTCTGGCACCGCCTCGTTACGCGTTCGGGGGCACCAACGTCGTGACGCAGGCCGGGATGGCATCCCGGCCCATGGCCTTGGCCACCGAGACCCGAATATGGCCATCGACGACGAAGTACAGATCGTCGACCTCCATCAGCTCCACAGGTTGGGCACAGTGACCCTGCTGGCAGCAGATCGCTATGGCGATCCATCGCTCTTTGAGGTGGTCCATAACCGGGCGAAACCGGCCGTCGAAATCCGCGCTGCGTGCCGGTTCGACGGTTCCAACGATCTTCGCCAGGGGCACGCTGCGCAGGCCGACCTCGATGGCGCGCCGGGCAAGGCAGTCCTCTACTGCGTCCGTCATGACGGGTAAGGCAGTGATCTGCCCGGCCAGGTACCACCGTACCGCCTCCCTCCCGCTGCGGCGGGTGGCGTAACGGTAGAGACGTTCGGCCTCGACCATTGCTCCGGATAGGCCGTCGTGCCTGGGGGAAGATTGCTGAAGGTTGATGTGCCCCAAGTCCATGGTCATCCCTCCCACATTTCCCGGCCAGCAGCAGCTCGCCGCGACTCAGCCACCTACTCTATTATATCATGAAATTGGTCCCGATAGCACCGGAGTTGATGAATCCCTGCTCCTGTGGTACCTTGCATCTGAGCCAACCTTTCTGATGGTTTTCTTGTGCAAGGTACAGCGGTTGACAAGCATTTGGCTATTAGATATAATCCGTGCACTTTTTGGGCAGGGGTGTTGGCTGGTTGATGGTGCGCCAAGAACATCCTGGCTCATCGTTCCCTCCATACCAAACCCATGAGCCGTTATGCGGCCTGGTAATTGGGTTCGCAATCCGCCTGGTAGCACGCATTCGAAAGGAGAGGAGACTGTGGGCAAGAAGTTCGGTGTGTTGTTGGCGCTACTGGTGTTGGCCAGCCTGCTGGTAGCAGCCTGCCAACCGGGAGCGGTCGAGGTTCCCCCGCAAGCCGCCGAGGTGGTGCAGGAGGCCGCTACGGTAGTGGAGCAGGCGGCAGGGGCTGCGCAGGAGGCCGTCGAGACGGCGGCGGCTGAGCCGGCCATCGTAGAGGACGTGACCCTGGCGATCGAGCATTTCAGCATCATCGAGGGGACAACCTGGTCCGGAGCTCACGACCGCGCCGGCAAGCGGCTGGCCGAGAAGTATCCAAATGTTCAGTATGTCTATCGGGAAGAGGTAAGCCCAGATCTGTCGGTGCCTTACGCCGAGGAGATGATTGCCACGGACAGCGCTGACATCGTGGTGGGTAACGCCGAGTTCATGGGATTGCCTCTGAAGGACATTGCGGACACGTATCCCGATGTGCGATTCGTGTCCATCGTGGCCAGCGACCTAAGCACCAAGGAGAATTTCCTGCGCATCTTCCCGCGCCAGTACCAGGCGCTGTACCTGGAGGGACTGATCGCGGGGGCGCTGACCGAGACGGGCAACATCGGCGTCGTCTCGGCCTTCCCCACTGTGCAGGTGATCCGGCGCACAGCGGGCTTCTACCTGGGGGTGCAGGATGCCGCCGAGTTGCTGGGCAAGGACATCAACGTGTACGTGAAGTACGCAGGCGACTGGTTCCTGCCGCCCGAGGAACGGGAGATCGCCACCACCCTGGTGGACCAGTACAAGGTCGACGTGCTGACCCAGCAGACCGACTCGGGCTCGCCTTTGGATGTGGCCCAGGAGAAGGGCATCTGGTACGTGGGCAAGGACATGGATGTGGTCGGCGAGTACGGCT
>JAULUH010000208.1:0-19171 GCA_032111745.1 Anaerolineae bacterium
CCCCACCACCGTTCATGCCCTGGTCGTTCATGACACCAGGTTGCTAGTGATCGCGGTATGCTGGTCCCGATGAACTGGCTACCAGTTCACGATCAGGTGTGACAGAACCCTACGTCGTCCATCTCTTGGGGTCTGACTGGACCTTCGACCAGCGTCTCAACAAAGGAACTTGGGCGACGTCCCGCAGGTCAGCTTGCCACAGGCTCTTGCCGCAACAGAGCAATGGTACCGCGAGTCGCGCGCGCTTGCCTGATCGGTTGATCAGAAGACGATGGCTCAGCTGGGTGCAGAGACCTGCTTGGCCAGCAGCGTAGCCAGCCTGTCCCGCATCTTGTCGGCATAGGGCTGGTTCCCCAGGCTGTCGAAGATCGTTGCGGCCTGGCGGTAGTTCGCGGCCGCAACATGGGCACGATCCTCCCGCTCGGCGATGGTGGCCAGCAGCTCGTAGCCCACACCAAGGCTGTGGCGGTGTCCCACACGCGCGCGCCACTCCTGCGCAGACTCGGCATACTGGCGCGCCTGCGCCAGGTCGCCCCTCTGCAGGCTGAGGTTGGCCAGCGCGCCCAGCACCAATCCTGTGCCCCAGGCCTCCCCCAACCGCCGGTAGGATGCCAGGCTCTCCTGCGCTGCCGCTATGGCCGGCTCGGTCTCTCCCTGGGCAGTCAAACTGAAAGCCAACCATTGCAGGGCGAAGGCGGTTCCCCATTCATCACCCACCTCGCGCATCAGGTCCAGGCAGGTCCGAAATGCCTCCACAGCCGGCTCTAGATCGCTTTGGGCGTGCAGCTCACTGCCGTACAGGGCCATTCCCAACGAGTGCGTGGCATAGGCCTCTCCTCGCCGCCCGGCCAAGCCCATGGACCGCCACAGGTCCAGGCTTTCCTCCTCGCGCCGTCGCGCCAGCTCGAAGTCATCCTGCATCCAGGCCAGGTGGCCGCCATGGTAGAGCGCAGCCGCACGTTGCCTGGTCGTCAAGCCTGGTTGAAGCAGTGTCCGGTCCAGCCACTCGCGGCCCTCCAGGACGTGGCTGCGCATACGCCAGAACCAGCTGAGGCCGATCACCAAGTCAGCTGTTGCCCCGATCATCTCGGGCTGCGTGAAACCCCAGGCCAGCGCGGCCCGGAAGTTGTCCTGCTCGGCCTGCAGCCTGTCCAGCCAGGCTATTTGGTCAGGCCCAAATAGCCCATCGCTGGCCCTCTCCGCCAGCGCTCTCAGGTATTCGAGGTGGCGCTGCCGGGTCTCGGCCAGCAATCCTGCCCCTGCCAGCTTCTCCTCACCGTATTGGCGCAGCACCTCGTGGACTCGGTAGCGCTCCGGCACTGGATCGAATTCGACCAGGCTCTTGCTGATCAACTGCGCCAGCATTGGCAAGGCCGCGTCCGCCACCTGCTCAGCCGCCTCTCGACTGAAGCCGCCCCGGAACACGCATAACCCCGTAAACGCCTGGCGTTCCGCGGGCTGCAACAGCCGCCAGGTCGCATCCAACGTGCTGCGGACGCTGCGGTGGCGCTCCGGAAGATCCGTCAGGCCCGAGGCCAGGATGTCGATCCCACCTCCTAGCTCTGCGGCAATGCCGGCCAGGGAGAGGGAGTCTGCCCAGGCTGCCGCCAACTCCAGAGCCAGAGGCATGCCCTCCAGCTTCTGGCAAATGGCCGCCAGGATCGCCGATTCGCCGGGCAACAGGCCGAAGTCGGGTCGCACGCGGCGGGCTGAGGCCAGGAACAGTTGCCCCGCAGGGTAGTTCAATGGGTCAGCTTCCTGCACCTGCGCCGGATCGGACGGGTAAGGCATGCCGGAAAGGGGATAAAGGTGCTCCTCCCGCAAGTTCAGGCGCAGCCGCGAGGTAGCCAGGATCTTGAGTCGGGACGTTGCCTGCAACATGTCGGGGAGCAGGCTGGCACCACCGGGTCCCAGCAGGTGCTCGAAGTTGTCCAACACCAGCAATAGGCTGCGGGGCCGCAGGAAGTCCAGTAGCTTCTCCGTGGGAGATCGCTTGTCGCCTCGATGCTCGGCCAGGTCCAGGCCCAGGACCCCGGCGACGGCTGCCACGACGAACTCTGCAGCGGGCACCGGAGCCAGGTCGACAAACGCGATGCCATCGCTGAACAGACGAGATGGCTGCGTTCTCTCTGCCTCGGCCACCGCGATGGCCAGGCGCGTCTTGCCAATGCCACCAGGGCCCATGATGGTGAGCAGCCGCACCGCGGGACTCGCTAGCAGCGCCGCCAGCGCCGCCAGCTCTGCCTCGCGACCGATGAAGTGCGTTGCAGGCGATGGCACGCGATCCAGGGGCACCTGCCGCTCTTCGGGCTCCTCGGCCAGGGCCAGGAAGCTCACCGGCCGCCGGCCCAACGCCACGGCCAGGAACGCCGCCGCCTCCTGGCCGGCCAGGCCCAGGCAGATCGCCAACCTCTCGGCCATCTGGGGTGAGGGCCGGCGCAGGTCGGCCTCGATCTTCTTGATTGTCGCCAGGGAACAGGGAATCTTCAGCGCCAGGTCTCGCTGGGTGAGATCCAGCGCCATGCGCTTCCGCCTTACCCAGTAGCCGAAGGAGTCGGTGTGGGCCATTCGTCCCTTCTCGTGCCTTGCCACCTTGCCGGGTCTTCACAGTTAAGGGTAGACAGAATTGTATACCAAAGGGAGACCCGGCGCAAACAGTTCTGTGCTTGAATATTGCTTGTACGATGACCAAGCGTAGGGAATTGGCCTGTCAAGTTTCGAAGCATGGCATTGGAGGAACGACGATGCACCCCTATTTGCTGCATGAGGTTCGCATGGATGACCTGGCCGCCAGGTACCAAACTGCCGAGCGGCATCGGCACGCCGCTTTGGTCAAGCACGGCGTCGAGCGCATGGGAACGGCTTGGCCAGATAGCTTGCCCGGCGACCATCCGGCGCCAAGGCCGGGCGCCACGCAATGGATTGTGGGGCTCTTCGCCGCCGTGGCCTTGATAACCCTGATGATCGTAACGGCATCCTGCACCAGTCCCGCGCTGCCAGCGGTAGCTGTACCGGATGCCACGACGCAGGGTTCGACAAAGCCCGCAGCCAGCGCGCCGGACCCTTCCGCACCGGAAACGACCACTCTACTTATCACGCATTCTGATGCTGCTATAAGCGTACCGGAGACGATCCCGGCCGGTCGTCGCCTCATCACCATCCAGAACCGCGGCGACGAATGGCACGCCTCTATCTTTCGCCGCCTGAACGACGACGTGACTATGGAGCAGTTCACTGCGGCCTTTGCCGAGAGTCCCTTCGGCTCGCTGTCGCTAACCACGCAATTGGGTGGTCCCGATCTTCCGCCAGGCGGGAGCGCAGACACTGTCTTCGAATTCCTGCCGGGCCACTATGCGCTGGTAGACAACTGGACGGAGCCCCCGCGCTTCACGGCCTTCACCGTGGTGGACAGTGCAGAAGCCGGAGGCTCGCTGCTGCCAGTTGCCGTGGCAGTCCAGATGAGAGAGCACGAATTCGTCATGCCCGAGACGATCAAGACAGGCCCGCAGTGGTGGGAGTTCCGCAATACCGGCCAGGCGCTCCATCAGATGGGCATCGTCAAGCTGCAGGAAGGTAAGACCCTGGACGACATTAGCTCCTGGCTGGACGCCGAGGAAGGCCCGCCGCCATGGGAAGACGTAGCATTCTGGAACGTGATGTCTCCGGGTCAGCACAGTTGGGGTGTCCTGGATCTGCCGCCCGGTGCTTATCTGGCCTTGGATTTCCTACCTGATCCCACTCATGACGGCGCCCCGAACTTTGCCCTGGGGATGTCCAGGGAGATTACTGTAACCGAATGACGGCGCTTGTCGAGCCGGCCAGCCAGCCGCACTGTACGCATTGGAATGCTGGGGATGACCATATGGATCGGGAACGGCCGCTGCACTCACCCTGACCCTGGAGGCACGAGGCCGCCGCAGGCAAACATCATAGGGGCTTGCCAGGGGGCTGCGGAACGCCGCCAAAGGCCTCGTAGTGCGCCTTGCCGGCCTCGTAGCGCGTGCGGGCCGGCTTGGCTGCGGCCGGCACGCCCACCGGCAACAGGCAGAGCACGCGCCACCCCTCTGGGATCTCCAGCACCCGGCGCACGTGGGCCTCGCTGCGCGGATGCGGGTAGATGCCGACCCACACGCCCCCCAGGCCCAGCGCCGGCGCGGCCAGCAGCAGGTTCTCGGTGGCCGCGCTGCAATCCTCCACCCAGTGCTCGGACGCATCCGGGTCGCCCAGCACGGCGAAGACCACCGGCGCCTGGGCACACATGCCGCTCCACTCGTGCGTACGAGCCAGGGCCTGCCGCCGCTCCGGATCACGCACCACCACGAAGGCCCACGGCCGGAAGTCGTGCGCCGACGGCGCCGCCATGGCCGCCTGCAGCAGCGCCTCGATCTGGGCGGCGGTCACCGCCGCTTCGGTGTATTCCCGGATGCTGCGGCGCTGCAGTATCCACAAGGGCACTATAGTCTCAGGCATGAGGTCCCTCCTTCGAGGATTGAGGCCTACAAGCTCGTCCTTGGCACCAGCACGATCGCCAAACGAGCCGGGAGGGTGCAGTACTGAGGACAAGTCCAGCAGAAAAAGAATCTCACCTGACATCGCTGCGCCGAACTTTTGACTTCACTTGGCGCCAACTCTCTAACATGTCGAGCAGCGACTCCCACTCCATCCACTCCTCTTCATCAGCGACCGTTGCCCGCCCTGAGAGAGATCGAGTGTACTCAGAGAAGGACTGGCCATGCTTCTTCTCTGATCGGCGCGCTCTCGTCTGTGCCCGGGCAATCCGGCGGTCGATGTAGTCGAGGATAATGTACTTGAGCGCCTGCTCCGTCGTCGCGTAGAAGCCGGCGCGCACCAGAGGTTCGGTAAGGAGAGAAATCGTCTGAGAAATCTGAAGAGTTGACATCAGTCGCCTCGCCTGCAAACCGGGGGATCTCGATATGTGCTGTTCGATGCCCCCATTCTACTTGGCTTCGGATAGCCTGTCCACTGATATCGACGACCAGGGGCAGGCCCTGCAGGGCGACGGAGCCTGGTCCTGCATTTGTGCACAGTGGCACAGTCGTGGTAGAATGGCTATTAAGATAGAAGGGGATGAGGCTCCCCAGGATCGTGGATCCGACCCGTCTCAGGACTGACAGTCTCTACCGGTGTGTTTCGCTCTGGTAGAGACTTTTCTGTTTCGCTATCAGGAGGTAATGCAATGTTGACCGAGATCGCCCGCATCAAGGCCCGCGAGATTCTGGATTCCCGCGGCAACCCGACGGTAGAAGTCGATGTCTGGCTGGAGGATGGCTCGCACGGCCGAGCCGCCGTGCCCTCGGGGGCATCCACGGGCGTGCTCGAGGCGCTAGAGCTGCGGGATGGCGACCAGGGCCGGTTCGGCGGCAAGGGCGTGCTACAGGCCGTCGAGCACGTCAATCACGAGATCGCCGGCGAGTTGTCCGGCCTGGACGCGCTGGACCAGGCCACCCTGGACCGGGCGATGGTGGCGCTGGATGGCACGTCCAACAAGAGCAGGATAGGTGCCAACGCAATCCTGGGCGTGAGCATGGCCGCTGCCCGCGCGGCGGCAGAATCGACGGGCTTACCGCTTTATCGGTACCTGGGTGGTGTGGCCGCGTGCACCTTGCCCGTTCCGATGATGAACATCATGAACGGCGGCGCCCACGCGAACTGGCAAGGCACCGATCTACAGGAGTTCATGATCGCTCCCCTGGGCGCGCCGACGTTTCATGAGGCGGTGCGCTGGGGCTCTGAAACCTACCAGGCACTCAAATCTGTCTTGAAGAGCAAAGGGTACCCAACCAGCGTTGGCGATGAGGGCGGTTTCGCTCCGACCCTTAAGGCAAACTCCGAGGCCATTGAGCTGATCTTGGTGGCCATCGAGAAGGCTGGCTACAAGCCTGGCGCCGACATCAGCATTGCGATCGATCCCGCCTCCAGCGGCTTCTACCAGGACGGCCTCTACAGCCTGCGTACCGAGCACCGTCAGGCTACATCGGCACAAATGGTCGAGATGTACGCCGGGTGGATCGAGAAATACCCCATCGTCTCCCTGGAAGACGGCCTGGCGGAGGACGATTGGAAGGGTTGGAGCCTGCTCAATCAAGCCCTGGGTAGCAAGGTCCAGCTCGTCGGCGACGACATTTTCGTCACCAACGTCGAGCACATTGCCCGTGGCATCGCCGAACACACGGCTAACTCCGTTCTGATCAAGCTCAACCAGATTGGCACCCTGACCGAGACGATCGAGGCTATCCGGATGGCGTTCAAGGCTGGGTGGACGGCGATGGTCTCGCATCGCAGCGGCGAGACCGTCGATAGTTTCATCGCAGACCTGACGGTTGCCATGGGCACCGGCCAGCTCAAGACCGGCGCGCCGTGCCGCTCGGAGCGCGTAGAGAAGTACAATCAGCTCATGCGCATCGAGGAGGAGCTGGGCGAGGCCGCTATCTACGCCGGTCGCAAGGCGTTTGTGCGATAAGACGGCCGGCTCGCTCAATTCGCTCGCTTCGCATACACTGTCGCCAAGACTGAAGACCTGGTGCCCTCAGTGCTGACCGCACTGGGGGCGCTTTGGCGCCTGGCCAGGCGATTCAATAGGTTCTCTTGGCGCCTGGGCGATCAGTCGTCTACGATATCGTCCACTCTGCTAGAGAAGGCTCTATCTCTGTTGGAAACAGGACGGGAAAGGTCTCCTCGATGCCGTCCAGACCAACTGTTATATTCATTGAGATCTCGAGGGGGGTCTTTTCCAGAGTCACTCTGCGCACCCGGCGGCGCGGGCAATAGCGAGTGATCCACCCGTAGGTGGTATCTTGCTGGCTCGGGTCTTCATGGCCAACTAGAAGATGGTAGTTGCTTAGTATGACTACCATCGCTGGCGCACGTAGACGCTTGAATACGAGCAGGTACTGCTTCCAGATTTTCGGCTGGTAGACCAGTCTCTCGATGTGCTCATCGGGCAGGAGCATACGGTTGCTGATCATGTTGATGAACTTATAGGACAAGGAATCCAGTTCGACCAGGTTCCGATCGCCAGATATCGCAGTAAGTCCATCCTGTTCGATTAAGGTTCGGCACAAGAGGGCTCGTAGTTGCTGGAAGTACGCCTCTCCCACTGTGTTGAAGAAGACCCGAATGCGCTGAACACGGTCCTGGCTAACCCAGGCACATTCGAACCAGCCGAACAGGAGAATGATCCCAACTTCAACCCACATCAGCTTGGCCATGGGAATGGAAACGACAGGCGGCTCTATATCGGATCGGGAGATTGTGGCAACCAACAGGCGCTGTTCGGTCAAGACGAGCACCCAACTGGTAATCCTGCTTAGCGCGGGTTGCACGTCAAGCTGCTGTCGCCATTTGCGAGGAATGCCGAACATCTCCTTGGGAGGCGCCACGATAATCCGCCTGACAACTTCGCCCGGTTGCAGGTGTTCCGAAAACGCGGTCTTGGTGGGAAGGTCAAGCTGGTCGAGCGTATCGACTAAATAGGGGAAACGTTCAATGCTCGAAGGACTCATAGCAACCTCGATTGGACCGTCGCCGGGGGGAGCTACCGCACCAACAGTTCCACCGCCACCAGGGCCATCAGGTTTTTTGCCGCTATCGAGGTGGCAGTTGTAGCTATTGACATAAAGAGTTTAGTCGTCTGCTCCGAATATCTGCTTGTACAAATCCTCGCCATAGCTGGTCTGCAGTGGTTCTCCTTCGAACAATCTAAAGGTTCTTGCCCCATCGGCTTGTCTTTCAGCTCGCAGGAAGATGGCGCTCTGCATTTTTCTTTCGTAGAAACCATGTGCGAAATGATATAGGTGCGTCACAAAGAAGACTTTGATGCGTTCTTCCATCAAAGCGCTAATGATCTGCCTGGCAATCTCCGAGCCTTCTCTGTCGTTTGTCGCGGCAAATGACTCATTGAACAGCACCAGCGAGTTTGGCGTTATTCTGTCAACGATATCGCTCATTCTGCTGAGCTCTTCGTCAAGCTTCCCGCTACTCATAGTGATGTCCTCTTCTCGCTTGTAGTGCGTGAAAAGGCCGTCGCAGATGTTGGAACAGAACGACTCAGCCGGCACAACCATGCCGCACTGCATCATCAATTGCGCCAACCCTATGCTGCGCAGAAACGTGGATTTGCCACCCTGGTTGGCACCAGTGATGATCACCAGTTCTTTATGGTCAGCATTCAAATCGTTGCCTACGATTCGTTGTGGCAGGATTAGAGCCAGACAGACGTCGTATAGCCCCCTGGCGGAATGTCTGCGCTCACTGGGAGCCACAGGCACGGGAAACGCCATTGGTTCCCCCTTCTGCGTGAGTTGCCCCTGTAAATTCAGACAACCAACGTAAAAGGCCAACTCAGTGCGCAGCATGGTGAAGAAACTGAGGATGTGATCAGTGGATTGGGCGAGCGCATTGGCGACCAGGTTGAGCCCCCTGTCCCTGAGTTCCGCCAGGGCCCGGAAGCCACTGTCATCACGATCGGCGATCACAAAGCCGTAAACCGGTGGCTTCGTGGCAAAGATCCGTTGGACCCAACCCTGGCTGTGGTCAGGTGGTTTACGAAGCATGTAGTTGGTGCCCTTGTTCCCTGTGCCAAGTTCTGCACTGATCAAGACGCCGTTGCGGAATCTCAGGTCCTTGAGATGGGTTTGGACGCTGGCAAAATACTCTTCAGTCAGTTCTCTCTGAAGCATTGCGAAAAGCGCCGTGAAGCCTTCTGACTCGAATACTTCCCCGTGGCCATCTGCGATATCCCTGAGCTTCCTGAGCGCGTCTACAAACATGTGTAGCACCTGGAGCGATCGATGCAGTATCGGCTCAGGACGCCTGCCGAATATGCCGAAGTAGACCTTCCTCTCTCCTGCTATGGCTCCCACGGCGATGTCATACATATCCCTGACCACGGAAGGGTTTTTCAGGCAATCCTTGAGGATATCCTGGCGATAGAGTATGGTATCCAGGTCACTATCCAGGCCAGACAAGACCGCTTTATGCGCTACTTCCAGCAGGAATTTGTCGCCGAGCGCCATAGCGTTGAACAGCGTGTCGAGCTCCAGGTCTTGTATCAGGGCCTGGGCGTTAGACGGCAACGCTCGCTGCAGGTCAAAATCCTGATCTCGATACAGGAGAAAAGCCTTCATGACTCCAGGCGCTCCTTCAGACGATGGTAGGTTAGCCTATACTTCTCAGCAATTGATATCGCGTAGGAGAGTCCATCCGCAGGCCGTCTCAGGATCTTGTACGTGCGCAATGTTGGATTCTCGGGAACAATGGTACTGACCATGCTGACGGTCTTGTCGCTTAGGGACGCCAATTCATCAATAAATGTGACGCAAACGCACAGAGCATCCAGTTGAATGATTCGTTCCATCACCTCCTGGCCCAGAAACAGAGCGTCTTCGATCGTTGTGGAAGTGAATATCTCATTCAAGATGATGATGCTGTTTGGGGTGGCCTGATTGAGGATACCGTAGATTCGGACCAGGTCATCCTGCAGCTTTCCGCGGAGATTGCTGATGTCTTCTTCCTTTTCAAAGTGCGTGAAGAGCCTGTCGAAGAGGAAAAGCTGCGCTTCCCGGCCCGGGACCGGACAGCCTAGGCTGGCCAAATAGTGCATCTGCCCGAAGGCGCGGGCAAAGGTTGTCTTGCCGCCCTGGTTCGGACCGGACACGACGAAGATGCGCTCCTGCCCTGTCAGGTAGAAGTCGTTGCAGACCACAGTGGAGGCTTCGGTCATGAGCTTATAGGCCAGGGCAAGATCAAACCCCTCATGGTTGTAGATTTCCTTGCCTTCACTGGTCACCTGCGGATAACAAAACCTCAACCCTGTGCGTTTGAACAGCGCGAGATACTCCAGGTAAGCGACGTAGAACTGAATTTCTCGGTCAAAAACGGCGATTGCTCCGTCCAGATAGTCAGCATTTCTGGCGCAATAGTCTTCGAGTTCGGTGAATACGTCGGGATACAACTCCGCAACCAGGTCCAGTACCTTCGCTTCCACGTGGTTCATGTCCCGCGAGTTGGGGAAGCTGCCCCGATAATCTTTCACCGCTCCCTGTTTGAACTTCTGGAAGGTCTCCTCAACATCCGCGCTGTAATCGGTTTCAGTGTCGTATCTGCGAACTTTGATGCTGTTACCCTTGATGAGCAGGCAGTATCTTATGGTGGATAGCTCTGCCTTAAGATTTCTCGTTTCCTCCACCAGGGCCGTGAAGCGACCCGAATTAACATAGTCTGCCAAGTAGGTGCGGAAGGTCAGGAAGCCGCGCGAGGACAGATCGAGAGGGGTCAAGTCATGGTCCAGGCGATTGATGGCGTCGCAATAGACCTCCACGGCGTCCAAGAACCAGGCTCTCTTCTGGTATCTGTAGTGAAGCTTATCTGCTTGAGCAAGGTGCTCGCGCATCAGGCGCATCGCCTGGGCGAAGGATGTGATGCGCTCGAACAATTCGCGGCGCTCCAGATCCCTCATGATTTCATGGCGGTAGGTGATGGATCTGGTGTCGTTCAGAGGAGCGTAGAAGAACGGTTTAAGGTTGTACTCCTGCTTGCCGGCCGCGATCGCATCTACGATCTGATCGAGATTCAGATCGACAAAAAACGGGGGCTGTGCGGACGTGTCGCGTCCTGCGCGGTCTTCAGGTTGTTCGAACAGTACGCTGTGGAAAGCCATCCACCCACATCTCCTGGTGACGACTCCGGATGCACGACCTCAACTTTCCTGTCGTGACTGTCGGCGTGGCAAGAGTTACCGGTTCGGCCCGGGCGTTTATCGGGGGAACTCCTGCCCCTGCAAGGTGTCAAAACAGCAGAGCCAGCGCGGTGTCATGGTTCGCCGGCGCGCATCCTTTTCACAACGCTCGGGAAGTATTCAGCCTCGAAATCCGGGGTCGGTATCCGTGCGTTGATCTCGTCCAATGGGCTTTGCGGTCTGCTCTCTGCAGTCACAGGCTCACTCATGTCGGTCCTTATCTCTGTCAATTGCATTGACAATGCGAATCTGGCAGTCTCGTCACTTAGCCGCAGTAGTTTCGTACCGGCGCTGCGCCGCCTCCAGGGCGATCACAGCCGTGTCCCGCACCAGGACCGACAGGGTTAGGTCCCGGGCTGCCTGCTCGAGAGCCATAAGCGCCGGGGGCGTGCCGATGGCACCCAGAGCTTCGGCAGCCTGGGCCCGGACGTAGGGATCGGCCTCGCCGTTCCATAGCAGTGCCAGCAAAGCCTCGGCAGCTCTGGGCTCAGCAAGCAGACCCAGAACATACGCCGCACGACGCTGCGTCAACGGTTCAGGATGGCGCAAGGCACTGATCAGCTTCTCGGTGTAGTCGCGGTGATCTTTCTCCAGGCCAACCCCGCACTGCGGACAATGCCCAATGCCCGGTTGGATCTCTGACCAGCAGTACGGGCAGAAGAAGGTAGTCATCTTGTGGACGGTTCCGTTGCCAGCGTAGCCAGCTCGCTCGCCAGCTCAGCCAGGTGATCCAGGCGTGGATCGAGCACCGAGGCCAATCGAGGGTCAACAGCGCCATACCGTTGCAGTTTGATCGACCGCGTATCGATGAGGTCTGCCCAGCACACTGTCATCTCAGCGCTGAGCTTGGCCAACAAGTCCTGGTCGACCGGCGCCAGGTCGAATTCCCGGGCCAGATCGCAGATCACTTGCAGCGCCTCGTCGATCTTGCCAAGAGCAATGCGGTGTCGTTCTGCTTCGATGTCCAGCCTTCGGCGATACAGGATACCAATCTCGTCAGTTCCGTTGAGCCAGTGCTCGGCCTGGCGCAGGTGTTCCTCAAGGCGACGCAGTGCGATCGACAAAGCGCTGCGTTGCGCCTGGTTCAGTGAGTCATTCATCGGTGATCTCTTCCGATAGCGCCTGCAGCACCTCGCTTCGCCCCACCAGGCCTACCAGCCGGCCCTCGTCGTCGACCACGGGTAGGCGCTTGATCTTGTTGTTCAGCAGCAGTCCGAGCGCATCCAGAAGTGGCGTCTGCGACTGCACCGTCACCGGGTCCCGGGTCATCACGTCGGCCGCGGTCCGGTGAGCCAGGGGGTTCCTGTCTCCCTTGCCTGTTGACAGTCGCCGCGTGAGGGCTTGCACCAGACCAGGACGCTCGCTCGCCCTGGCCTGATTGAGCAGATCACCGTCGGTGATGATGCCAGCCACGCGATTCTCATCATCCATCACCACGACCCGGCGCTGGGCTTGCGTCACCAGCAGGTTCACGACCTCATCCAGCGACGTCTCGAACTTCACGGTGGGAGGCTTCCGCAACATGATGTCCCCCACCTTGACCAGCCGGCCGGGCTGAGGTGATGCCTCTGGCTGCTCGCGCACCGGTGGCTGCCCCAGGGCGCGCAGCACGTCCACCCGGCTTACCATGCCCGTCAGGCGGCCCTGCTCGTCCACCACCGGCAGCCGCTTGATGCCTCGTTCGGTCATGATATGCACGGCGTCGCCAATGGGCGTGCTCTCCGACACGGTGGCGGGGTTGGGTGTCATCAGATCGCTGGCGGCCAGTCCACTTTGCCGGATCTTGTCCAACTCTTCGTTCAGCTCGATCCACGTCAGCTCGCGCTGGAGGCTGGTGGTCGCCAGGCCAGCTCGCGCCAGCAGGTCGCCATCGGTGAGAATGCCCACGACCTTCCTCTGGCTGTCGATCACAGGCAGCGCGCGAAAGGATTTGCCCACCAGCAGCTCGACCACGCTGGCCAACGGTGTGTCTGGTGTGATGGCCTTGACTTCTCGGCTCATGATGTCGCGTACGGGCGCCTTGGCCGGCATGGCCCGCAGCCGGCGATGGCTGTAGGTCAACACCTCGACTGGTTGAGTCGTTATCAGGCCCTCGCTAACCATTTCGATCAGCCGCGGCATCACGCGCTCCACGCGGTCCGGATCGTCGACCCACTCGATGGTCAGCGGCAAGTCCTCCGACAGGCGTACGATGCTGGCCGCATGGATGCGGCTATGGGCGCCAAAGCCGGCAATTCCCCGGTTGACGGTAGCTCCAGCACAGCCCTCCTGCTTCAACATTTCCAGGATGGCCAGATAGAGCGGCTTCTGTCGCCAGCGGTCGCTTTCGCCGATGTAGACCGTCACTCTGGTTGCGGTTCCGACGATTTCCATGCCTCACCTCATACGAGCCTGGCCAGCCAGAAGCCCAGCAGGGCCGCGCCCAATCCCAGGAGCATGTTGGCGGCGATATTGGCCACGCCCAGGCGCCATAAGCCCTGGTCGAGATAGCTGAGTGTTTCGTAGCTAAACGTTGAGAACGTCGTATATCCGCCCATAAGGCCCACAGCAAAGAACAGCCGCCAGGCCGGATTGATACCAACTCGCTGAGTTGTCAATGCCAGGAAGAACGCCAGGAGAAAGCTGCCTGTAACGTTGGCGACCAATGTCCCGTAGGGGAATGTGCTACCGAGGAACACGGCAAGCCAGCCCTGGACCAGATAACGCAGGTTCGCGCCTAGAAAACCACCAATGCCGATCAGCAGGTATTTCCACATCCTCTGCCTTCGAACATCAGCGCGACTCCTGGTCGCTTGTCACTGAACATAAAAAGAACTTCTACCTGGGTGTAGTCTCCAAGTAGAAGCCATCAGTCTTACGACAGGTCGGACTCGTTGATCCTGGGGAGCTTCATCCCCTGTTTCTTTTGCCGGTAATTGTATCACGAATTGCGCTGAGCTGGAAATGCGTCAAATCCGGTAGTGTACCGCGCGGAGGGCACCCCGCAGTCCGCTGCCGCCGTCATGGATGATGAGTTGCAGGCCATTGACGCCACAGATGCCCTGAGCTTCGCGACGACCGAGGAAGTCAGTCCATGCCACTTCGTCTTCACGGTCAACATTGCATCGTTCAGCAGGTCGTACACGGTTTGGCTCCGCCAAGCCTCCAGAAGCTGCTGTTCGAAGCGCCAGTTGCACATCCGTTTTGCGTAGCTGGCCGAGATCGGCGTGGTAAACAAGTTGCGCAAACCCAAAATGCCAGTCAAGCGTCCCTCATCCATCACCAGCAGCGCATCAAGAGTATCAGCATGCTCTCGGAAATCCGCATGCAGGTGCCAACGTCGTTAACATTTCCCATAGCAGGTCAAGGACGTAACGTGTCTCCGTCTCCTGGCTGAGCCAGCAAATTCGGCAGCCAGGTTCGTGCAGCACTCTCTTGAGGAATATCAAGGCAAGAAGACTGTCATCGTCATTGACTGCCATGAATTTGATCATCCGTTCCAAATACGCTTCTATACAAGTCTTCGCCATAGCTAGTTTCCAGCGGCTCGCCTTCGATCAAACGAAAAGTGCGCGTCCCACCCTCTTGCCTCTCGGCCCGCAAGAACATGGCGTTTCCCATGTTTCTCCTGAAACAACCATGCGCAAATTCATAGAGATGCGTCACGAAGAACATCCTGACCCGCCTGTCCACCAGTGCACGCGTGATCTGCCGGGCGATCTCCGAACCTTCTCGTTCGTTAGTGGCAGCAAAGGACTCGTTGAACAGCACCATCGCGTTGGGAGTCAACCGGTCTGCGATGGCGCTCATGCGACTGAGCTCCTCATCCAACTTGCCGCTGGTCATGGTGGCGTCTTCCTCGCGCCGGTAATGGGTGAATAGATTCTGGCAAATGCTGGCCCGGTAAGACTCGGCCGCGACAAACATGCCGCATTGCATCATCAGTTGGGCCAGGCCGACGCTGCGCAGAAAGGTCGACTTGCCGCCCTGGTTGGCGCCGGTGATGATCACCAGGTCCTGGCCGTCGGCGTTCACATCGTTGCCCACGACCTTGCGCTGCATGGTCAAGGCCAGGCAGACGTCATAGAGTCCGCGTCCTGAAAATCTACGCTCGCCGGCAGGTGCCGGCAGGGGAAACGACACTGGCTCATCCAGTGCAGCTAGCCGTTCTGCAAGGTTGAGACATCCGATGTAAAAGGCAAGCTCGATGCGCAAGACAGCGAAGAAACCGTCGATATGATCGGCCGACTGGGCCAGGGCGTTGGCCACCAGGTTGATTCCTCTGTCCCGTAGCTCCGACAGTGCCCTGGCGCCGTGTTCATCGCGCGGGTGGATACGAAACGAATACACCGGTGGTCGCCGGGCGAAGACCCGCTCGGTCATTCCCCGCCTCTTCTCGTTGGGCTGGCGCAGCAAGTAGCCGGTGCCCTCGTTGCCCTTGCCCAACACAGCGCTGAGCAGTATGCCGTCGCGGAATCGCAACCGTCTGAGATGATCGTCGACGCAGGCGAAGTACTCGTCATCCAGTTCCTCGTCGAGCATGGCGAAGAACCTGGTAAAACCCTCGGACTCGAATTGGCCGGCGTATTGATCGGCGATCTGCCTCAGCCTCTTGAGCAGACCGACATACATCTGCACCATCTCAACAGAGCTGCGGAGAATACCGCTCGGCGCACGACTGTAGATTCCCATCCAGCTACGTCGCTTTTTCTCGATGGCCTCCAGCAGAATCTGATAGATGTCTCGGATCACAGCAGGGTGTTTGAGGCAGTCTTGGAGGATAGCTTGGCGGTACAGGATTGTGTCCAGGTCGACTAGGCCAGAGAAGATGGCCTTCTTTGCCACGTCGAACAGGAACCTGTCGCCGCCGGCCATGGCGCTAAACAACGTTTCCAGTTCCAGGTCTTGCGCCAGCGCAGGTTCTTGGATTAGCAGTGGCTGTTGCAGGTCGAAATCCTGATCCCGGTGCATGAGGAAGACTCTCATGGCTGTATGCGCTCCAGCAGGGAATGGTAGGTGAGACGGTGTTTTTCGGCGATGGACATGGCATAGGCCAGACCGTCGGCAGGTTTGCGCACGATCTTGAAGGTGCGCTGCGCTGGGTTGTCGGGCACAATCGTGCTGACCATGCTGACGGTCTGCTGGCTGAACGAGGCCAACTCATCGATGAAGGTCACCCAAACGCCCAGGGCGTCCAGGTGGACGATGCGTTCCATGATCTCCTGGCTCAGAAAAACCGCGTCCTGCAGGACAGTGGAGGAGAAGATCTCATTCATGATGATAATGCTGTCGGATGTGGCCTGGTCCAGAGCATCGTGGATTCTGACCAGGTCGTCCTGCAACTTGCCGCGCAGATTACTGATGTCCTCAACCTTCTCGAAGTGGGTGAAGATCCTGTCATGCAGGGCGAGTTGGGCTTCCCGGCCTGGCACGGGGCACCCCAGGCTGGCCATATAATGCAACTGGCCGAAGGTACGGGCAAAGGTCGTCTTGCCGCCTTGGTTCGGGCCAGACACGACCAGGACGCGTTCAGGGCCTTGCAGGTAGAAGTCATTGGGGACAACGGGTGAGTTCCCGGCGATAAGCTTGGTTGCCAGGGCCAGATCGAACCCATCATAGCTGTACACCTCCTTGCTATTGGTAGCAATCCGAGGGTAACAAAACTTCAAACCCGCCCGCTTGATTCTGGCTGCATGCTCACTATAGGCCACGTAAAATTGGATCTCCCGATCGAAGGCCGAAACGACTGGGTCCAGGAAGCTGCCGTGCTGCGCGTAGAAATCGTCGAGGCTGGCGAAGATGTCAGGATACAGCCTGGCCACCAGGTCCAATATCTGGGCCTCGATGTGGTTCATGCCCGATCCAAAGGAGAGCTTGACCCTGTAATCCTTGACTGCGCCCTGCTTGAAGCGAGCAAACGTCGCCTCGACCTCCGCGCTGTAGTCAGCTTCAGCTTCGTAGGGGCGGACCTTGACGACATCGCCCTTGATTAGCACGCAGTACTGCACGGTCGCCAGGTCAGCCTTCAGCTTCTGCGTCTCCGCGTGCAGCACCAGGAAACGTTCAGACGCAACGTAGTTGGACAGATGGCTGTGGAAAGCTGCAAGACCGGACGCGGTGATGGGGGCGGAGTTTAGATCATCGGCCAGGCCGGTGACGGCCTTACAGTAGACAGTGGCGGCTTCCAGGAGCCAGCCTGCTTTGTGATACTGGTATTGGAGCCTGCCCGCCAAGGCAAGATAGCGCCGCATCACGATCATCCTTTGCGCAAATGCTCTGATCGCCCCCAGGATCGTCTCGTTTTCGAGGTCGCGCGCGACTTCCTGGCGGTACCGGATCGTATCAGGGTCACGCAGAGGCGTGTAGAAGTACGGCTTCAGGTTGTACTCCTGCTTGCCGGCCGTGATGGCGTTTACAACCTGGTCAAGGTTTAGATCGACAAAGAAATCGGGTTGCCCTGGAGGCGGGTCGGCTAGCTTCTGATTGGGCTTCTCGAATAGTATGCTATGAAAAGTCACTGGGTCAACACCTCCTGATCACGACATGGGCGTATCCCTTGCGGAGTTTCGTCACAACCGGCGGTGTCGCCTGGGGTCCTGGGCGATTTTCCCTAATCAGGCAACCCGGCTTAGCATCCAGAAATATGAACCACCCACTATCAAGGTCGCACTAATCACTTTGAATAATTTCAAACAATCGACCTGCCACTCTAAGGTCCTGGCGCTTTGCATGAGCGTCAACAGATCAGTCAGATCATCGATGAGCATATTTGATGCCCTTCTGGCAAAGGGAGAGCTATGCTCCACAAAGGATATCCCCACATGTGCAGCTCTGAGAGCTATCGCGTCGTTTGCTCCATCGCCCACCATCGCCACGATATTTCGGTCCTGTTGCAACGCCCTGATGAGAATACCTTTGTGCGACGGCAGGAGACGCGCAAAGATAGAGACATAGGCAGATTGCCGTGCTATGTCCGACAACTTCATCGTGGCAATATGCTTCCCTGTCAGGCAAAACCGTGCCCCCCTATCGATCCCTGACCGTCTGCCAACTTCCAGGGCAGCTTCAGGCCTGTCACCGGTCACCATAACTGTTCTGATCCCTGCTTCTTTAAGTGCAGTCACTACGTCACGAACCCCTGGCATCAGTGGGTTCTCCAAGTGAACCAGGCAAAGAAATGTGTAACTCGACGGTGGAATTTCAGAGGCGCCAGCGAAACGATAAGCTAGAGCTACGGCTATGTCTCCCTGTCGATTTATCGCATCCGCGTTTACTCTAGTCGACAACAGGAAGTCCGCCTTCGCTGGCTTGGTCGTGCCTGATGCAGAAACATAGTCATCGCACATAGTCAAGACGACTTCAGGATCTCCCTTGGCGAAGAAAAGGGTCCTGTCTTCAACTTCAAATCCAGAGACCATGTATCTGTTCTCCGAATCGAACGGTTTGTCGAAAATCCTTCTGTATTTGAGTGCAATCTGCTCGAGATCGACCCTGTTTTTGAGCGCGTAAGCTAACAGCGCCCTGTCGATGGGATTTGCCTGGCTCAACCTCTCGATAAAGAAGACATCGTTGCACAAGGCACAGGCGACCTTCGTCAAATCTACAATTTCGCTATCGGACGCAAAGGATGCTAGATCGGCTTTCCCCTCACCGAAAGAGATACGCTTGACTTCAATATCACGGGTCGTCAAGACTCCTGTCTTATCGAGACACACGATGTTGAGGCACGGCAGGACTTTCAGGGCAGCGACATCGAGGACCTGGATCCGTCGACGCTCCAGCTCTCTGATCGTCCTTGAGGTGAACACATACCTAAACAACTCATCATTCTGCACTAGTACCAGAAAACCTGCCGCAATTACCGCCAGCAAGAAGATCAGGGCCTGATAGCTATCATGACTCAAGGCAACAATGCATGGCGGCACCAGAAGAGCGGGCAGTATGAAAGACGTCCTGTTGGCCAAAGAGGGAAATCTGGGGTCAACCTGTTTGTGGGATTGGTTCGAGATGTGCCCATACTCCGTGGCTTCACCTGTTGCTATCACAACGCCTTTCCCGCTACCTCTGGTGATCCTGCTCCCTCGATAGATACGGACGTCATCTTCGTCAACTCCTTTCTCTGATGGCATTATCTCCCCGGTCAATTCCCATTCATCTACTTCCAAGCCTCTTGCCTCTACGAGCTTCACATCCGCAGCAACCAGGTCTCCCGCCTGCAAGAGCAGCATATCCCCCTTTTGCAGGTTCTCCTCGGCAATGTTCATGCTCTTGCCCAGTCTTAGCACTGTTACAGTACTACCTTCCATACGCCACAGCTCCTTGCTTTCGGCGCGTAGACGACTAACCACAACCTCCAGGCCTCCGGCCCGATTGGTCAGCGGACCGCACGACTCAGGCTGGTCGACTGACTGGTTTGCCTGAATTGCCAGGCACGGA
>JAULUH010000209.1:0-1918 GCA_032111745.1 Anaerolineae bacterium
GCCAATGGGGGGGGTAAGGCGACTGCGCGTTCTCCGTCGCTGACCGCCGCTCACCGCTCACCGTTCACCGTTCACCGCTCACCGTTCACCGCTCACCCACCTCGAACAACACCCCCCTCGCCGCGCGCAGGAACAGCACCGGCGTGGCGAAGCTGCGGTGGCCCTCGAACTGGCTCTCCAGGGCCTGGCGGGCGTCGGTGACCGCGGCATCGACCCGCCCGGCCGTGTCCCCCAGCACCAGCGCCCTATAGAACGCCCGCGCGAAGGCCAGGGCTGCGGCGTCGAGGACCTGGTACTGCATCGCCACCACTGCGGGCACGCCGTGCTGGATCAGGGCCGGTGCCAGGCCCAGGAGCGTGCGCACCCCGTAGGCCCGGGGCGCACTGATCCCGCCCTCGCAGCAATTGAGCACCACCAGGCGCAGCGGCCGCGGCCGCTGGGGGGAGGCGTAGGGCTTGAGGGTGCGGGCAAAGGTGCCCCCGGCCACCCACTTCTCGCCCCCCGCGGCGTCGTCGAAGCGGATATTGCCGCGGCCGCCCTTGGTGTCGCCGTGGCCGGAGAAGTGCAGGATGTCGAAGCCCTGCCCATCCTCCTGCAGGAAATCGCGCAGCCCCTCGACGGTCACCGGGCCGTCCGCGCCGCCGAGGGCCACCAGCTCCACCTGCTGGCCCAGCAGCTTCCCTTTCTGCAGGGCCGCCTGCACCCGCGCGATCTCCCCTTGCACGTCCAGGTCGGGCACCGCCGGCACCACCATCAGGAGGCGCAGGGGCAGGGTGGCGGCCAGGGGGCGGGGCCGGCCAAAGGTGGCGTAGTCGCTGAGATAGCGCACCAGGGGGGTGTCCCGGTCCACGGCGAACAGGCGATCGCGGCGGCGGTCGTAGAGGAACTCCCAGGGCAGGGACATCAGGGTGAGGTCCCTGGTGCTGAGGCGCAGGCGCAGGGGCGCGCCGGCGTCCTCGGCGTCCTGCAGCGCGCTGCGCAGGAACTCCCCGAGCTCCCCGTGGAAGAGCAGCTGGTACAGCTGGTGGCCCAGCTCCTGGGCCGAGTCGAGGTTGGCGCTGCCTTCGTTGATCGAGGAGGCTGCCCAGGAGAGCAGGGTAGGTAGGGGGCCCGGCTCCAGGTCGACCTGGAGCGGCCCGTCCGCGTCCCCCAACGGCTCATAGCGCAGCGCGCAGTGGCAGCTCCCGCTGGTTTGCTGGCTGATGGAGATGTCGAAGTTGATGGCGTCCATGATGCCTCCGCCGGCCGCGTATGTCGTTGTCCGCTGCGGCTATTGTAGCACCGTGTATTGATTACGTCAACCACCTAACCCGGCGTAGAGACGCAAGATTTTGCGTCTCTACGCGACGCATACCCGTAGAGACGCAAAATCTTGCGTCTCCACGCTTCTGCTGCTATTATCTCCTCAAACCCCATACAGAGGTACACCAAGATGGATACACCACCACCGCCCGACACCGCCCCCGCGCAGGCCGGCGACACTACCACCCAGCCACCGGCTCACCGCCTGTTCTTCATGGATCTCCTCGCCGACAACGCATCGCGCGCGGTAGTGGTGTGGTTCGTCGTCATCCTGGTGACCGGCGTCCTGGTCTACCACGGGCTGGAGGGCTGGAGCCTGCTCGACTCCCTGTACTTCTGTGTGATCACCCTGGCTACCATCGGCTACGGCGACCTGACGCCGACCACCGACATCGCCAAGGCCTTCACCATCCTCTACGTCTTCAACGGCATCGGCATCCTGGTGGCCGTGTTCGATCGCGTCCGGGACGTCCGGCTGCAGCGCATCGAGGCGCGGCGCCGCCGGAACCATCACAACGGGTAGGGGCACAGCGCAATACCATGCTCTCAGCCTTCTTGTGGGGCGCTCTGGCCGCCGCCTCCCTGCTGCTCGGCTACGTGGTGGCCGGCCGCTCGA
>JAULUH010000210.1:0-3318 GCA_032111745.1 Anaerolineae bacterium
CTGGGCGACCTGTTGCAGGATACCGGGGTAGGCTTCCTCAAAGCCGCCCTGGCCGAGGGCAAGCAGGTGAAGGGGGTGCGCGCCCCCGGCCTGGCCAGCCTGAGCGGCCAGAAGCTGCGCGAGCGGGTTAAAGATTACGAGGACGTCGTCAAGATCTACGGCGCCAGGGGCCTGGCCTGGCTGGACTACCCGGCCGCTGGCGAGGCCGCTCCCAAGTCGCCCGTGGCCAAGTTCTTCACCCCCAACGAGCTGGCAGCCATCGCCGGCCGGCTGGAGGCGGAGCCGGGCGACGTGGTGTTCCTGGTCGCGGATGAGCCCGCGGTGGTGGCCGCGGCCCTGGGCGAGCTACGGCTGCGCCTGGGACGGGAGGCAGGGCTGGTCGACGACAGTAGGTTCGCCTTCCTGTGGGTGGTGGACTTTCCGCTGGTGGAGTGGAACGCGGACGAGGGGCGCTGGGATGCCAAGCACCATCCGTTCACGTCGCCGAAAGCGGAGGACCTGGCCCGGATGGAGTCGGACCCCGGCAGCGTCCGGGCCAACGCCTACGACCTGGTGGTCAATGGCGTCGAGCTGGGTGGCGGCAGCATCCGCATCCATCGCCGGGACGTGCAGGAGCGCATGTTCCAGCTGCTGGGCCACTCCCCGGAGGCGGCGGCACTGAAGTTCGGCCACATGCTGGATGCCTTCGAGTTTGGCACCCCCCCACATGGCGGCATTGCCCTGGGGATCGACCGCCTGATCATGTTGCTGGCCGGAGAGGGCTCTATTCGCGAGGTCATCCCCTTCCCCAAGAACCAGCAGGCCATGGAGCCGATGACCGGCACGCCAGACGCCGTAGACCAGGCGCAGCTGGACCTCCTGCACCTGGTATCTACGGCCGAGGCGGAAGACTGACCACAGAGGACGCCAAGCACGCAGAGAGGGAAGCCAAAAAAGACTCTGCGCCTCTGCGGTGAAGGACCAAAGGATAGACTCATGCCAACTCAGATCAGGATTGCCGCCGCCGCCGATCACGTGGGCCAGGATATTGCCCTGCAGGGGTGGGTACAGAAGCGCATCGACAAGGGCAAGCTGCAGTTCATCCACCTGCGGGACGGCAGCGGCGTCATGCAGTGTGTCGTGTTCAAGAAGAACCTGCCAGAGGATCAATTTGAGCTGGCGCGCTACATCACGCTGGAGTCGGCCGTCGCCATCAGCGGGTCCCTGCGGGCGGAGGAGCGGGCGCCAGGTGGCTATGAGCTGGACGCCAGCGGCTTTGAGGTCGTGGGTCGGGCCGAGGATCCCTATCCACTGGCCCCCAAGCGGGATGGCGGCGAGCACGGGGCAGATTTCCTGTTGAACAATCGCCATCTGTGGCTGCGCGACCCGCGGCAGGTGGCGGTGCTGCGCCTGCGCGCCACCCTGGTCAAGGCCATCCGCGACTGGCTGGATAGCCACGGCTTCACGTTGGTGGATACCCCTATCATCACACCGGCCGCCGCCGAGGGCACCACCACGCTCTTTGCCACCGAGTATTTCGAGGAGCCGGCCTACCTGGCCCAGACCGGGCAGCTCTACAACGAGGCCAACATCTTTGCCTTTGGCCGGGTCTACTGCTTTGGCCCCACCTTCCGCGCCGAGAAATCCGATACCCGGCGCCATGCCATGGAGTTCTGGATGGTGGAGCCGGAGATGGCCTTCACCGACCTGTGGCAAAACATGGAGGTCATCGAGCAGTTCGTCAGCTACTGCGTGCAGACGGTGCTAAAGGAGCGGGCTGCGGAGCTGGCGCTGCTCGGCCGGGACACCACGGCGCTGCAGAATGCGGTACCTCCCTTTCCTCGCATCTCCTACGACGAGGCGGTGGCCCTGCTGCGCCAGAACGGCTTCCCGGACTTCCCCTGGGGTGAGGACTTCGGCGCCCCCCACGAGGACGCCATCAGCGCCCAGTTCGACAGGCCGGTGTTCGTGCATCACTACCCGCGGGGGGTCAAGGCCTTCTACATGGAGCCGGACCCCGAGCGGCCCGACACCGTGCTGGCCTGTGACCTGATCGCGCCGGAGGGCTATGGCGAGATCGTCGGCGGCAGCCAGCGCATGCACGATTACGGGATGCTGCTGGAGGCCATTGAGGCCCACAAGCTGCCGCAGGAGGCCTACGAGTGGTACCTGGACCTGAGGCGCTTCGGCACTCAGCCCCACAGCGGCTTCGGCATGGGCCTGGAGCGGGTGCTCATGTGGCTGGCCGGCTTGCATCATATCCGCGAGGCCCTGCCCTTCCCCCGCCTCTACCGCCGGTTCTACCCGTAGGGGCACCTACGACATGGGTGGCCTGCACACGTAGGCAAGGCCCTGCCCGTTACCCGTAGGGGCATGAACGGGGTGGGTGGCCTGGCCGGGCGGCGGCCGCCCGGCCAGGCCACCCACCCCGTTCATGCCCTTGCGATCATGGCGACAGATCGCCCATGGCCGCGGCGTGCCCGAAGGAATTAGCAGTCGGACATTTCATAGATAGAGGAGTGAGTTGACCATGTCGATATCGCGTGAGAACAGGCCGCTCGAGGGCAAACGGATCGTGATTGTCAAGAATGGCCCCTACCTGGTGGAGGGCGACGTCCCCCTGGTGCGTAAGAGCCAGGTGGTATCCGAGTACGGTGAGCCGCTAACATGGCAGAAAGACGGCACCGTCGAGACCACCTCGAGCTATGAACTGTGCCGCTGCGGGCAGTCCGGCAACATGCCCTTCTGCGATAACACACATCTCAGGGTGGGCTTCGACGGCACCGAGCGGGCCGGCACCGGCCCCACGGCCGCTCGCCAGATGGCCTTCCGGGGCGGCACCAGGCTCTTCGTCGACAAGGATCCCACCCTGTGCATGGAGGCCGGCTTCTGCGGCCTGCGCAACATCGCCCTGGCCCAGTTCGTGGCCGCCTCCGACGACACCCAGGCCCGCTCCCAGGCTATCGCCATGGTGGAGCGCTGCCCCTCCGGCTCCCTGACCTATCGCGTGGAGCCCGGCGCCCCCGACATCGAGCCGGACCTGCCGCAGCAGATCGCCGATACCACCGAGATCACGTCCGACGGCCCCATCGCCGGGCCGCTGTGGGTGACCGGCGGCATCCCGGTCGTGCGCGCCGACGGCCAGCCCCTCGAGACCCGCAACCGGGTCACCCTCTGCAACTGCGGCGCCTCCAGCATCAAGCCCCTCTGCGACGGCACCCACCGCCGCGAGGCGCAGCGCCTGGGGCGCATGCGCTAACCCGTCACCGGGGTTGGTATGCCTGGCGTAGGGGCATGAATGGCGGTGTGGGACGGGCGGGCCTGCGGCAGGCCCGCCCG
>JAULUH010000211.1:0-9708 GCA_032111745.1 Anaerolineae bacterium
CCACTCTCCATCGAATGGGAAGATGCGGGCATGGAGCGGGAGTGGGGCGCCCAGGATGCTATCGCCTACGTGCGTCGCACCGCATTTCCGCCATCCCAGCAGGCCTTCGACGATGCGTTCAAGAAGGACTTCGTCGCGCGGACGCAGGAAGGCCAGGCCTGAGGCGCGGCGCGCTTTGTCGCTGGCCGCCTGACGTCCGTGACTACTACGCCAAAGGAGTTCGCAATGAGCGAAGGAACTGGTTTTACCACGATGGCTGCCGGCACGACCGCTGGCGAGGCCCCGGAGGTTGGTGTCGGCATGCTGGGCTATGCCTTCATGGGCAAGGCCCACAGCAACGCCATGAAGAAGATCCCCTACATGATGTATCCGCCGGTGGCGATCCCCAAGCTGGTCGCCATCTCCGGCCGCGATGAGGCCGCGGTGGCCGAGGCCGCCAAGCGCTTCGGCTACCAGAAGTACTACACCGATTGGCGCGCCATGCTGGAGGACCCCGACGTCCAGCTCCTGGACAACGGCGGGCCGAACAACCTGCACGCCGAGCCGTCCATCCTGGCCGCTCAGTTGGGCAAGCACGTGCTGTGCGAGAAGCCCCTGGCCCGCACGGCGGCTGAAGCCAGGGAGATGTGGCAGGCGGTGGACAAGGCCGGGGTCAAGCACATGGTGGCGTTCAACTACCGCTTCGTCCCCGCCGTGCGCATGATCCGAGACCTGATCGACCAGGGCCGCTTTGGCCGCATCTACCACTTCCGGGCCGTCTATCTCCAGGAGTGGATCATGCCCCACTACGGCCAGTCCATGATCTGGCGCCTGGACAAGCAGGCGGCCGGCAGCGGTGCCCTGGGCGACCTGGGGGCCCACATCATCGACCTGGCCCACTACCTGGTGGGTGGCTTCAAGAGCGTCAGCGGCCTGGCCACGACCTTCGTCAAGGAGCGCGCCACGGATGGCGGCGCCAAGGGCGTGGTGGACGTGGACGATGCGTTCGTGGCCGCCGTGGAGTTCGAAAACGGCGCCATCGGCTCGGTGGAGAGCACCCGTTTCGCGGCCGGTCGCAAGAACTTCAACTGCTTCGAGATCAACGCCGAGAAGGGCTCGGTGCGCTTCAACCTGGAGCGCATGAACGAGGCGGAGGTCTTCTGGGTGGGCGAGGATCCTAAGGCCACCCAGGGCTTCCACAATGTGCTGGTGTCCGAGGGCCATCATCCCTGGTGGGATCACTGGTGGCCCCAGGGCCATATCATCGGCTGGGAACACACCTTCGTCCACGAGATCAACCACCTGCTGGACGCCATCGTCAACGACAAGCCCGTGGGTCCTCACGGTGCTACCTTCGAGGACGGCTACCGCTGCGCCGTGGTCTGCGATGCCATTTTGGAGTCCGCGCAGAAGCGCAAGACCGTCGACGTCAAGTACTGAGTCTCTCCCCGGTTCGTAGTGATGGCTTTGGCCGTCTCTGCTTCCGTGACGACTGAAGTCGTCACTACGAACCAAGAGGCCATGTTCCGGGCTCGTAGTGACGGCTTTGGCCGTCTCCGGTCTTGTGATGACTGATGTCGTCACCACGAACCGACCAATCTGGAGGCCCTATGCAGAAGCGACGTGCCCACGTGCCCAAGGGACTGCCCATAGCCGCCGTCATCCTGCTGGTGTTGGGGCTGATAGCCATTCCGTTGATCCAGAGCCTGGCTACCCCCGAGCAGCTGGCGAGGAACGTGTTGCTGAACGCCATCCCGTTCATCCTTGTCTTCGTCGCCATCATCCTGGCCTACATCTCGGTGATCTGGCTGGTAGCCAGCGCACTCAACGACCAGATCGACGCGCGCCTGCAGCGCAACGTCGAACGCATCATCATTGCCGGCATCCTCCTGGGCATCTTCGGCATGTTCCAGCCCTGGGTGATGGGCTTCTACACATGGGGCTTTGTCCTATTGCTGCTCTCCACCCTGTCCTATATCCTGTGGAGCCACGTGCGGCCCCGGGCCATCGCACCTATGCCCGCCGAGGGTGTCTCGGCCAGTGAGGTCGTCTCGCCCTAGCATTGGACGGCCGCAGGTGCCGGCGACGTTCTCGCCTCCGCTGTCGTCCGGCCCGCGCGGGTCCATATCCAATCCCCCCATGCCTGGAGACTGAGCGTAACCATGGCTGCAAAGAGATTTCTCCTGGGCCTCGACATCTCCACCACCGGCGCCAAGGCCCTGCTGGTGGACAATAGCGGCGCCGTGATCGGCAGCGCCAGCCACCCCCTGACCCTTTCCACCCCGCGCCCCTTGTGGTCGGAACAGAACCCCGAGGACTGGTGGGCCGGCATGGCGGCCAGCATTCGCCAGCTCCTCAAAGAGCAGGGGGTGGACGGAGCCGACATCGCCGCCATCGGCCTCACGGGCCAGATGCATGGCCTGGTGCTCCTGGACGGGGACGGCCAGGTGTTGCGCCCGGCCATCCTGTGGAACGACCAGCGCACCGGGCCGCAGTGCGACGAGATCCGCCGCCGCCTGGGCAAAGCCCACCTGATCCAGGTCACCGGCAACGATGCCCTGCCCGGCTTCACCGCCTCTAAGATCCTGTGGGTGCAACAGAACGAGCCCGACGTCTATGCCCGGGCGCGGCATGTATTATTACCCAAGGACTACATCCGGCTGCGCCTCACCGGCGACTATGCCATGGACAAGGCCGATGGCTCGGGCACCCAGCTGTTTGACCTGCGGGCGCGCACCTGGTCAGCGGACATGCTGAAGGCCCTGGACATCCCCCCCGCCTGGCTGCCCCGCACCTTCGAAGGTCCGGAGGTTACCGGCCGCGTGTCGGCGGCTGCGGCGGCCGAAACTGGCCTGGCCGCCGGCACGCCCGTGGTGGGTGGCGGCGGCGACCAGGCCGCCCAGGCTACCGGGGTCGGCGTCGTGGAGCCTGGCATCGTCGCCCTGACCCTCGGCACCTCGGGCGTGGTCTTCGCCGCTACCGCCGCTCCCCTGATCGAGCCGGAGGGGCGCTTGCACGCCTTTTGCCACGCCCTGCCCGGCCACTGGCACTTAATGGGCGTGATGCTAAGCGCGGCCGGCAGCCTGGCCTGGCATCGCGACACCCTGGCCCCCGGCCTGAGCTTCGACGACCTGGTCGCCGAGGCCGTGGAGGTGCCCCCAGGTAGCGAGGGGCTCCTCTTCCTGCCCTACCTGACCGGCGAGCGCACGCCCCATCCCGACCCCCTGGCGCGCGGGGCCTGGGTTGGCCTGACCATCCGGCACGCCCGGCCGCACATGACCCGGGCTGTTCTGGAGGGGGTGGCCTTCGGCATCAAGGACAGCTTCACCCTGATCCAGCAGGCCGGCCTGGGGACAATCGCCCAGGTACGCGTGTCTGGCGGCGGAGCCAAGAGCCCGCTGTGGCGCCAGATCATGGCCGATGTATTGGGCGCAGAGCTGGTGACCGTCAATACCACCGAAGGTGCAGCCTACGGCGCGGCGCTGTTGGCCGCGGTTGCCGCCGGCGTCTACGCCGACGTGCCCGAGGCCTGTGCGGCCACCATCCGGGTCACCGGGCGCACCGAGCCGGGCGCCAACATGGCCGCCTACGCCGAGTTCTATCCGCTCTACCGGGCGCTCTATCCGGCGCTGGCCGCCGAATTCCGCGGCCTCAACGACGCGGTCGAGCGAGGCTATCGCTAACCGGGCCGGCAAGCATCCCAGCGAGGTCTGTCATGGATAACAAATACGGATACCGGTTTTCCTTTGGGCCCTGGAACATCCACGAGGGCGCCGATCCCTTCGGCCCCCCGGTGCGGCCGTCGGTGCCCTTTGCCCAAAAGCTGGCCACCCTGAAGGCCCTGGGCTTCGACGCCATGCAGTTCCACGACGACGACGCGGTGCCGAAGCTGGACGATCTATCGCCGGCCCAGATTGCCGAGCAGGCCCGGGCCATGCGCCGCCTGCTGGAGGACCAGGGCCTGGTAGCGGAGTTCGTGGCCCCGCGGCTGTGGGAGCATCCGGCCACCGTCGACGGCGGCTTCACCGCCAACGACGCTAAGGCCCGCGCCTACGCCCTGGAGCGCGCTAAGAGGGCGGCCGATATCGGCCGCGAGATGGGCTGTAACCTGATGGTCCTATGGCTGGCGCGCGAAGGCAGCTACCTGCGCGAGGCCAAGGACGCCGTGCTGGCTACCCACCGCCTGCTGGAGGCCGTCAACACGCTGCTGGACCACGACAAAGCGCTGCGCATTGCGCTGGAGCCCAAGCCCAACGAGCCCATGGACCTGGCCTACCTGCCCACCATCGGCCACGCGCTGGCGTTGGGTTTCCAGGCGCAAGATCCCGGCCGGGTGGGCACCCTGGTGGAGTCGGCCCACGCCGTGCTGGCCGGCCTGGATCCGGCCGACGAGATGAGCTTTGCCCTGGCCTTCGGCAAGCTGTGGAGCGTCCACCTGAACGACCAGAACGGCCTCAAGTACGACCAGGACCGCACCTTCGGCGCGGTGGATCTGCGCCGCGCCTTCAACCAGGTGCGGGTGCTGGACGAGAACGGCTACTATGACGCCGGCATGGTGGGCCTGGACGTCAAGGCGTTGCGCACGCAGCCGGCCGAGCTGGCTACCAAGCACCTGCGCAATAGCCTGCAGGTCTTCCTGCGCCTGGTGGGCGTGGTGCGCTCCCTCGATCGGGAGCGGCTGGAGAGCCTGCGCCAGGCGCGCGACTACGAGGAAATCGACTGGCTGATCCTCAATGCCCTGATGGGATAGCGGGCGGTCGCAAGGAGGCGATCCGGGCATGCATCGAGCACAATTTCAGTTTGAGATGATCCGCAGTGAGCTGGAGGAGATCGTGGGGCTCGGCCATGTGCGGGTGGACGAGCCCTCCAAGCTGGTGTATTCCACCGACTGGTCCTGGATGCCCCAGATGTGGCTGGATCGCGGGGAGGTCCTGGTGCCGCCGGACTACATCGTGCATCCGGGCTCGGCCGAAGAGATCTCCGAGATCATGGACGTGGCCAACAAGTACCGCATCCCCGTGGTCCCATGGGGCGGCGGGTCAGGCACCCAGGGTGGTGCCCTGCCCATCTACGGGGGCATCCTCCTGGACATGAAGCGCATGGACAGGATCGTCGAGATCGACGAGGTGTCGCTGACCGTGACTGCCGAGGCCGGCATCAACGGCGAGCAGCTGGAGTGGGCGTTGCACGACAAGGGGCTGATGCTGCCCCACTATGCGGCGGCGTCGCGCTGCGCCACCCTGGGCGGTTACCTGGCGCCGCGGGGCACGGGTACCATTAGCACCAAGTACGGCAAGGCCGAGGATATGGTGATGAGCATGCAGATTGTGCTGCCGACGGGCGAGATCATCCGCACCGCGCCCGTGCCGCAGCACGCCGCCGGCCCGGACTGGCCCCGCCTGTTCCTGGGAGCCGAGGGCACCTTTGGCGTGATCACCGAGGCCACCATGCAGGTGGACTACCTGCCCGAGGTCCAGCTGCTGCGGGCTATCCTCTTCGACGACCTGTCCAAAGCGCTGGAGGCCGGGCGGCGGATCATGACCCGCCGCCTGCATCCCTTCGTCATCCGCCTCTACGACCCCGAGTCGACGCGCACCCAGGTCAAGAAGGTGCTGGGGCTGGACTATGGCGGCGCCTACATGGTGATGGGCTTCGACGGCGACCCGGACATCGCGGCGCTGGAGGAGCGCAAGGCCCTGGAGATCTGCCAGGAGCTGGGCGGGCAGGACGTAGGCCGCGAGCCGGGCGAGACCTGGTGGCGGCACCGCTACGACTTCTACTATCCCCCGCTGAGCCTCAAGCTGCCCTGGATGTACGGCACCACGGAGACGGTCACCACCTACGACAAGATCGAGAAGCTCTACTGGGCTGAGAAGCGCGCCGTGGAAGAGGGCTTCGCCGAGCACAACGTGAAGTTCATCGCCCATTTCTCCCATTGGTTCCATTGGGGCGTCATGCTCTACTCGCGCTTCATCGTCGAGGAGCCGCCCGCGGATGCGCAGGAGGCCCTGCAGCTGCACAACCGGGTGTGGAACGCGGCCATGCAGGCCGTGATGGCCAATGGCGGCATGATCAACGAGCACCATGGCATCGGCCTCAAGCTGGGACGCTACATGCGCCGCCAGTACGGTGCGGCCTGGCCCTTCATGTTGCGGCTGAAAGACACGATCGATCCCAACGGCATCATGAACCCCGGCAAGGTCGGGTTCGGGGCCTAGCAAGGCACAGGGGAACAAGACATGGCAATCGAGAACGTCATCCTGGCGACCGACAACTGCCGCTACTGCCTGATGTGCCGGCACGTCTGCCCGGTGGGCCACCTCACCAGGCTGGAAACCCTGACCCCCCACGGCTGGGGCCTGACTATCGCCTCGGTGCGCCGGGGACAGCTGCAGTGGGATGCCGATACCGTGGGCGTGCTCTATCACTGTGCCGACTGCGGCACCTGCCGCTCCCACTGCGTCACCGACCAGCCCTTGCCCGAGGCCATCGCCGCGGCGCGGGCCGAGGTGGTGGCGCTGGGCCTGGCTCCGAACGCCGCGCACGAGGTGGCCGAGAAGCTGCTGCGCTGGGGCAATCCCTACAAGGCCCGCGCGGCCGAGCCGGCCAGGGACGAGGGCGACGTGGCCTTGTTCGTCGGCGACGAGGCCCGGCACCGCTGGCCTTCGGCTCTGGACGCGGCCCTGAAGCTGCTGAAGGCCGCCGGGGTGGAGCCGGTGCTGATCGGCAACGGGCGCAACAACGGCTACCTCCCCAGTTCCCTGGGCTTTCCCGGCATCGCCCAGGACCTGGCCCGAGCCACCCTCGACGAACTGGCGGCCACCGGCGCAACCAGGCTGCTGGTGCTCAGCCCCGGCGACCTCTTCGCCTTTCGCCAGCTCTATGGCGAGCGCCTCGGCCTGGACTGGCCGGAGGATGTGGTCGTCGAGGAGGTGGTGGAGTTCCTGGCCCGGCAGCTGGAGGCCGGCAGCCTTGCCCTGCGGCGCAGCGACGACGGCCAGGCCTACGCCTACGTCGATCCCACCCATACGGTGCGGGTGGAGGGCCGCTGGTGGGCACCCCGGAAACTGCTGGCCGCGGCGCTGGCGGGCGAGCCCAGAGAGCTGTTCTGGCGCCGGGAGCGGGCCCATCCCAGCGGTGCTACCGCCCTGCAGTTCACCCTGCCGCACATGGCCATGATGCTGGCGTCCGCCCGGCTGGAGGATGCCCGGCAGGCCGGCGCCCGCCTGATCGTCACCGAGGCGCCGGGTGACCTGGCCCAGCTGAGCCGCCTGGCCCCCAAGGCCGGGCTGCGGCTGCAAGGTCTATTCGAGTTGTTGGCTGAACGTCTGCCATAGCGCGGGATGGGCGCTTTCGCCTTTGGCGCCATCGCTTCCGGGATGCCCAGCCAGGGACCGCCTGTCCCGGGCACCCAGTATCAAGGATTTCAGGAGGTATACCATGCATCTTTCCATGCACAACTGGATGCGAGCCGAGCCCATCGAGGTGACCGTGGCCCGGCTGGCCAAGTACGGGTACGAAAGCATCGAGATCAGCGGCGAGCCCTATCTCTACGACACCAAGCACGTGCGCCAGGTGCTCAAGGACAACGGCATCCGCTGCTGGGGCTCGGTGACCCTGATGTTCGCCGGCCGCAACCTGCTGGCCAATGACGAGGCCGAGCGCGCCAGCTCGGTCCAGTACGTCAAGGACTGCGTCACCATGGTCAAGGAGCTGGACGGCCATGAGATGACCATCGTCCCCGGCACCGTGGGCAAGGTCACCCCCGATGCCACCCCGGAGGAGGAGTGGCAGTGGGCGGTGGACAGCATGAAGCAGATCTACGAGCACAGCCAGAAGGCGGGGGTGAAGCTGGCCGTGGAGCCCCTGAACCGCTTCGAGACCTATTTCGTCTCGCGGGCGGCCCAGGCCATGGCCCTGGCCAGGGCCACCGGCCCCGAGTGTGGGGTCTGCCTGGACGCCTTTCATGTGAACATCGAGGAGTCCGACGTCTACGAGGCGATCCGCTCGGCCAAGGGCATGCTGGTGGACTTCCATGTGGCCGACAACAACCGCTTCGCCTGTGGCCTGGGCACCTATGACTGGGTCAAGATCGTGGCGACGTTGAAGGAGATCGGCTACGACGGCGCACTGACCGTGGAGTTCGTAGCGCCGGTGGATCGCACGCCGGCCAACCCGTATCCAAACATGATCGAGACCAACCCGGTGGACATCAGCGAGGAGCAGCGCAAGTTCATCCAGGACCACGGCTCCAACCTGCTGACCGAGGAGTTTTACTCCGACCAGGTGCGCATTTGCGCGGAGACTTTGTTGCCGTTGATCAAGTAGTGGTGATCGGTAATCGGTGATCGGTCATCGGTGAGCGGAGGACAGGGATCAGAGGTTGGAGATCGGAGATTGGGCTTCTGGTCTCTGTCCTGGTGAGTTGAGTGCCATGAGCAAGAGTGTCCTCGTGATCGGCACCCTGGATACCAAGGGTGCCGAGATCGGTTATCTGCGCGACCGGATGACGGCCCTGGGGCTCGACACCACGGTGGTGGATTCGGGCATCCTGGGTGAGCCCATCGGCATCACGCTGGACCCGGAGCGAGACGTGGACCGGGCGCAGGCCGCGACCTACGGTGGAACCACCATCGAGCAGCTGCGCCAGGCGGGAAGCCGCGGCAAGGCGGTGGCGGGCATGCGCGAGGCGCTCAAGGCCCTGGTGCGGCAGTGGTACCGCGACGGCCGCGTCGCCGCCGTGGTCAGCATGGGCGGGGCCGAGGGCGCGGTGATGGGCGCGGCCACGATGATGCAGCTGCCCTTGGGGGTGCCCAAGGTGCTGGTGTCGCCCATTGCCTCGGGCAAGCACTACTTCGACCCCATGGTGGGCACCAGCGATGTCATGGTGGTGCACTCGGTGGTGGACATCCTGGGGCTCAACCCGATCGCCACCACGGTGTTCGACAACGTGGCCGCAGCGGTGAAGGGGCTGGTGGAGCACGGCCATGAGCTGCCAGCGCCGGACCCGGAGGGCCGTTACGTGGCCGTGACCATGCTGGGCAACACCACCAGGGCCGTTATGGCGCTGAAGGAGCGGCTGGCGCAGGCCGGCTACGAGGCGGTGATCTTCCACTCCAACGGCGTGGGCGGGCCGGCCATGGAGGAGCTGGCCGAGGCCGGCCAGTTCATCGGCGTGATCGACTTCACCACCAACGAGATCTACGACCCCATGACCGGCGGCATCCACGACGGTGGGCCGGACCGCCTGAAGCGGGTGGGGCTGGTGGGGCTGCCGCAGGTGGTGGTGCCGGGCTGCATCGACTTCTCGGTGTTTCACGCCGGGGCGATCCCGGAGGCGTTGCATGGCCGGCCGGTGTACGACCACAACCCGGAGTACACGCTGGTGCGTGCCAGCCACGACGAGATGGTCGAGCTGGGCCACATCTTCGCCCAGCGGCTCAACCTGGCCCGCGGTCCCGTGATTGTCGCCGTGCCCACTGAGGGGCTGTCCATCCCCAACGTACCTGGCGGCGCGTTCTGGGATCCCGAGGCCGATGCCGCCTTCCTGGCCACGGTGCGAGAGGAGATCAGGGCGGGCATCCCGGTGCTGGCCTTCGCGCGCCACGTCAACGACCCGGCGTTTGGGGTGGAGGTGGCGGAGCTGTTCATCGAGATGATGAATCGAGCATGACTTCAGGTACAGCGCACCTCCATGAAGAAGTTTGACTTCGCTCCACATCACGGTAT
>JAULUH010000211.1:9718-56022 GCA_032111745.1 Anaerolineae bacterium
CCCCCCCCCCCCCCCCCACCGCCCTCCGCCATTCATGCCCCTACACCGCTGGCATACCACTATCCGATGAGGAGACCGAACCATGATTGCCGACAACGGTCGAGACTATAAGGACCTTCCGCACCTGACCACGGGTGACGAGGAGTTTCGCCGCCAGTTTCTTTCCTGGGACCTGGGCAACATCAGCTTTGTGGACGTCCAGGCCTATCTGAAGGTCAAGGACGTGATCCTGGTGCCCATGGCCAGCTTCGAGCAGCACGGCCCGCACCTGCCCATCTACACGGACACCATCACGGCGGTGGAGATCAGCAAGCGGGTGGCGGAGATGATCGCGGTGTTGCATAGCCCGCCGATCTGGACCGGCTACTCACCGCAGCACATGCACGAGCCGGGCCAGGGCCGGGGCACCATCACCATCCGCAGCACCACGCTGCTCAACCTGATGTACGACGTGGCCCGCAGCCTGATCCATCACGGCTTCAACCGGATCATCTTCATCAACGGTCATGGCAGCAACGTCAAGGTGGTGGATCCGGTCCTGCGCAAGCTGCGCTACGAGACCGGCGCCCTGATCAGCTTCGTCAAGCCCTACATGGAGAACTACGTGGGCATCCTCAAGGGGCTGATGGAGAACCCCGTGGAGGAGACGCCGGGCTGGCACTCCAGCGAGCTGGAGACCTCCCAGGACATGGCGTGGAACGAGAAATACGTCCGCATGGATCGGGCAGGCTTCACGCGGGCCCACATCCCGGAGTTCCTGCCGCGCACCTTCGCCAAGAAGGACGGCATGCCCGACGTGGAGTTCGAGGACTATAAGTACTTCACCTTCCCCATGGATCACCACGAGTTCATCGAGAGCGGGGTGATCGGCAACCCGATGCGGGCCACCAAGGCCAAGGGCGAGGAGGCCTTCCGGCGCCTCTCCGAGCACGTGGCCCGCGGCGTGCTGGAGCTGCAGAAGGTGCCGGTGGAGGTGACCAACCGGGAGTTCGTGGATAGGGTGTTCTGAGAGGAGATCAATCATGACCATCAAGGTCGGCTGTTTTGCCCTGGTAGACCCGTTCTCCCTGCTGGACCACCAGCTGGAGCGGGTGGCCGGGCTGGGATTCAAGTATGCCGACGTGACGGACAACCACCCGGGCGGCATCCTGGGGCGGGAGTTCGGCTTCACGGCCACGGCCAGCCTGGACGACAACCCCCAGGACGTGCTCGATCTGTTCCGCAAGCATGGCCTGACGGCCACCAGCGTCTGCGCGCATGCCAACCTGCTGGATCCCAGCTCGCCCGCGCGCTATGCCACCGACGAGATCATGAAGGCCGTGCGCCTGGCCGCGGGCATGGGCGTGCAGGACGTGATCACCACCGAGGGCGATCCCAAGTCGGCCTGGGGCCACGGCCTCACCTGGGACGAAAAAGTATTCGTCGTGGCCGAGAAGCTGCACGAGCCGGTGCGGCTGGCGGAGGCCTATGGGGTGCGCATCCTGCTGGAGCCCCACGGCGTGCTGACCGACTCCATCAAGGGGATGCAGGCCATCATGGACCGCCTCCGCAACCCCAATAACCTGGGCGTGAACATGGACACGGGGAATGCCTGGCTGGGCGGCGCGGACCCGGTGGAGATGGCCCGGACGTTCAAGGATAAGATCCACCACATCCACTGGAAGGACCTGCCGGCGGAGTGGGAGAGCAAGCGGGGCACCATGTACGGCTGCGGCTTTGGCCCCATCGCCTTGGGCGAGGGCGTCGTCGACATCAAGGGGGTGTTCGAGGTGTTGAAGGACTCCCCGCACGTGGAGTACTCCACCCTGGAGGTAGGCGGCGACGCCAACATGCTAAAGAGCTACGCCTACCTCAAAGCGCTGGGTGCCGAGTGATTTCTAGCCGGCGGGTCGTAAGAGCCATACCACCCATTACCCTTGCCTACGGCCGCCACGGCCTGCCGATCGACCTGCCAGGGCCGGCCGACATCATCCGGCCGCGCTTTGGGCCGGGCCTGCCCGACGAGGTGGGCGCGTTGCGGCAGGCCCTGCGCCAGCCGGTGGGCACGCCACCGCTGGCCGAGCTGGTGCGGCCGGGGGAGAGCGTGGTCGTCGTGCACACCGACATCACGCGGGCCACGCCCAACGCCCGCATCCTGCCGGTGCTGCTGGCGGAGCTGCAGGCTGCGGGGGTACTGCGGAAGGACATCACCCTGCTGAACGGCCTGGGCACCCACCGTCCGCAGACCGCGGCGGAGCTGCGGGCGATGCTGGGCGACGCCGTGGTGGACGGCTATCGCTGCCTGCAACACGATTGCTTCGACGACGCCAACCTCGCCAGCCTTGGCACTACCAGCCTGGGGCACCCGGTGCGGATCAACCGCACCTACATGGAGGCCGACGTCAAGATCCTGACCGGCTTCATCGAGCCGCACTTCTTCGCCGGCTTCAGCGGCGGGCCCAAGGCCATCCTGCCCTCCCTGGCCGGCGCGGAGAGTGTGTTCACCAACCACGGCCGGTCGATGATCGGGCATCCCAAGGCTACCTGGGGCATCACCGAAGGCAACCCCATCTGGGAGGAGATGCGGGAGGTCGCTCTCTTGACGCGGCCAACCTTCCTGCTGAACGTGACCCTCAACGCAGAGCGGCAGATCACCGGCGTGTTCGCAGGCGACATGCTGGCGGCCCATGCTGAGGGCTGCCGCCAGGTCTACGAGAGCGCGATGGTGGCCTGCGCGGCGCCGTACGACGTGGTGGTGACCACCAACAGCGGCTATCCCCTGGACCAGAACCTGTACCAGTCGGTCAAGGGCATGAGCGCGGCGGCGCAGGTGGTGCGAGATGGCGGCGCGATCATCATGGCGGCGGCGTGCGAGGATGGCCTGCCAGGCCATGGCCGCTACGCGGCGCTCCTGGCGGAGGCCGGCTCCCCGTGGGCGGTGCTGGAGATGATCGCCCGGCCGGGCTTTTCAGAGCACGACCAGTGGCAGGTGCAGATCCAGGCCCAGATCCAGCAGCGGGCCGACGTGTACGTCTACAGCGACGGCCTCACCGAGGCGCAGATCCGCCGGGCGCTCTTCATCCCCTGCCGGGACATTGCCGGCACGGTGGCGGAGATCAGGCAGCGCCACGGCCCTGCCGCTCGCGTCTGCGTCATGCCCGAAGGTCCCCAGACGATCCCCTATCTGGCTGCGGACGGCCAGGCCCCAGGATAGACTGTCCTGCCGGGTCGCCGGCCGCGCCATGCTCGACTCCCAGGTCGTCTTCTACCTGATCTTCGCGGTCTCCGCGCTGGTCATCGGCATGGCCAAGGGCGGATTCGGTGCCGCCTTCGCGGCGCTGGCGACGCCGCTGCTGGCCCTGGTGATGCCGGTGAACGAGCTGGTGGCCGTGATTCTGCCCTTCCTGATGCTGGCCGACCTGTTTGCGGTCGGCTTTCACTGGGGGCGCTGGGAGCGGCGGCTGGTCTTCCTGCTGCTGCCGGGCGCGCTGGCCGGCGTGGCCGTGGGCACAGTGTTTCTGACCAACGTGTCCCCGGAAACCCTGCGCAACGTCCTGGCTGCCACCATCCTGGCCTTCACCCTGTACAAGTTCCTGGAGCCGCGGCTGCTGGGCCTCGTCGCCTATCGCCCGCACCCCTGGCATGGCGTGCTGGCGGGAGGAGTCTCCGGCTTCACCTCCGCCATCGCCAACAACGGCGGCCCCCCGGCGACGATCTACCTGCTGCTGCAGGACCTGCAGCCCCGCACCTTCATCGCCACGTCGGCGCTGTTCTTCTTCATCCTCAACTACATCAAGGTGCCCTTCTACCTGGCGGCCGGGCTTTTCAATCCGCAGCAGTTCCTGCAGGTGGCGTGGCTGTTGCCGCTGGTGCCGATTGGGGTATGGATCGGCCGGCTGTTCGTCGACAGGGCGGGCAAAGCGCTCTACGACCGGGTGATCCTGGCCATCCTGGCGGCTTCGGCGGTGCTGCTGCTGCTGACGTGACGCGGGCCGGCAGGCGGAGATGGTCGCGATGGCGAAACTTGTTTCCGGGGGATGAGACTTGAGCTGCAGCGCGATCCCACATAGCGAATTTCCCACATAAACGGTTAGTGGTACATGGGAAGGGGCGCAGCGGGAACACGGACGCCCCCGGACTCCAGAGGCTCACCGCAAAGGCGCCAAGGGCGCAGAGGGAACCCTGGACCGGAGGAGCCAGAGCAGAGCGGACTCACGGATGGCGCAAGTGAACCGGGGTGGCTTCTGATAAGCCCTCGAGACTGTAAGCGCTACTCTTGACATCGATCCGGCCTCATGGTTGCATGATCAGGATGAATATCAACACACCTCGCGATTCCCGCCGGCGTGCCCGGCGGGGTGACCTTGTGACGTTGCTGGCGCTGGCTGTGCTGGTGCTGGCTTCCTGCTCCGCCAGGGCGGCCGGAGCGCCGCGGGTCTCCTACGCCGGCCCGGTGCCGGAGGGCGCGGTGGCGCGGCTGGGCAAGGGCCGCATCGAGGGGCTCGCGTTCTCCCCCGATGGCCGCACGCTGGCCGTGGCGACCGACGTGGGGCTGGCGCTCTACGATGCCCAAACCCTCCACCAGCAGTGGTCCCAGGCCAGCCTGGTGCCGATCCAGGCCGTCGCCTACGCGCCGGATGGCCAGTTGCTTGCCACCGGTGCAGCGGATGGCCAGGTTTCCATTGTCGCACCATCTGACGGCCAGGTCCTGGACGCACTCAAGGCTCCGGCGGCCGTGTCGTCCCTGGCCTGGCTGCCGGCATCTCTGTCGCCAGCAGGCCAGCCCGGCGCCCTGCTGGCAGCCGGCTTCGCCAACGGCGACGCCGTGGTCGTGCGCGTCGGCGACGCGGGCGCTCAGCCCCTGCTGAGCCCGTTTGGGCAGCTGCCGCGGCACCCGGCGGGGGTGACCGCGCTGGCCTTTTCCCTCGATGGTGCTATGCTGGCCTCCGGCGACATCAGCGGCAGCGTCAATCTATGGGCGCTGCCTGAGCTGCGCCGCGCCGGCAGCCTGCGGGGACATCCCAGCTTCCACCGCGTGCAGGCGCTGGCCTGGCTGTCCAACAGCGAGGAGCTGGCATCGGCCGATAGCAAGGGGCGGGTGCTGCTCTGGCGCATGGACAAGGCCAGTCCCGAGCAAATTCTGGCACAGCAGGGTAGCCCGGTGCTGGCCATCCAGGCCGACCCCGAGGGGTCCGTGCTCAGCTCTGTGGGGGGTGATGGCCTGCTCGCTACCTGGAGCACAGAGGTGGCGCCGGTAAGCTACCCCCTGGCACCCCCGGACACCGAGGCGACCAGGGCGACCATCGCAGCCGATCGCCGCATCATCGCCATAGCGGCAGCCGACGGCAGCCTGGCGACGTGGCGCATCGAGGGCGAGGCCGGCGCACCCGAGCAGGTCGCCACCCTACAGGGCCATGCCGGGCGTTACACGCCGGTCGAGGCGGTGGCCTGGTCCCCAGACGGCAAGCGGCTGGCTACCGGCCTGGGCACGGACGTCGCCGTCTGGCGCGATCTCGACGGGCGGCCCGAGCGCGTGCTTGCCGGACATACGCAGCCGGTCACCGCGCTGGCCTGGTCGCCCGACGGCACCCAGGTCGCCAGTGGCGGTCGCGATCGGCTGATCCACCTGTGGGATGCCCGCAGCGGCCGGCTTATCCGCCAGCTCCCAGGGCACACAGGCTACGTCGCTGACCTGGCCTGGTCACCCGATGGGCGCCAGCTGGCTTCAGCCGGGGCGCTCGATCACACGGTTCTGCTTTGGGATGCCCGCAGCGGACGGGTGATACGTACGATTTCCGAGGAGGGCGACGATTTCTGGAGCGTGGCTTTCTCGCCCGACGGCCGTACCCTGGCGACCGGAACCACGTCCGGCGATATCCTGCTGTGGGATCTCGGCGGCGACACCGCCGAGATCCCATCCATGCGCCTGCGCGGCCACCTGGCCTGGGTGACCGACCTGGCCTGGTCGCCCGATGGCCAGCGTCTCGCCTCGACCTCGGCCGATGGGGGCGCGCTGCTGTGGGACGTCGAGGCCCAGACGCGCCAGCCGGTAGCTGCGCACAACAGCGTGGTGCGCAGCCTGGCCTTCAGCCCCGACGGCCGGCAGCTGGCCACGGCGGCCAAGGATGGCCTGGTGTTGATCTGGGATGTGGCCCCTGAGCCTACGCTACGGGCGGTGCGGACGCTGGTGGGACATGCGTCCGGCGTGAATGGCGTGGCCTGGTCACCCGATGGCCAGCGCCTGGCATCCAGCTCGGATGACAACTCGGTGCTGATCTGGGAAGTCGGACCGGCAAGCTCGGGCCGGAGTCGTATCCCCGCAACCAGCGCG
Source organism: Anaerolineae bacterium (assembly GCA_032111745.1). GTDB lineage: Bacteria > Chloroflexota > Anaerolineae > JAAEKA01 > JAAEKA01 > JAULUH01. The sequence goes on from JAULUH010000211.1 coordinate 16,029, forward strand.
GGCCGAGGGTAGGGCGATCTACAGGAGGCGGCCTTGCTCGGCGAACTCAGGCCTGGTCACAGGCAGCCCGGCCACGGCCTGGAACTGGTTCAGGGAGCCGGGCGCATACCCGGCGAAGTCGTCGTTGAACAAGCCGTAGATCACCGGCACTTGGTCCAGGTGCGGCTGCAGCTCTTCCCACCACCATGCCAGCTGGGGGCTGACGTCGATCTCCTCCCGCCCGCGTTGCTCAAAGCGGCCGTGCTGGCCGATCCAGCGTATGTAGAGAAAATCGGTCGTCGGAACGATCTGGCGGGGCAGCTTCAGATAATCGAGGGAGACCCAGGCTATGTCGTGAGCTCGGAGTAGATCTGCAGTCCTGGCGGTGTACCAGGATCGGTGCCGGAACTCTACCGCATAACGGGCGGTTGGGGGCAGATGGCTGAGGAAGCGCTCGAGCTGTGGGCTCTGAGCCATGCTGAATCCAGGGGGAAGCTGGATCAACACTGGACCCAGGCGCTGGCCCAACAGGGTCATGGTCTCGAGGAAGGCGTCCATGAGCTCGGCGGCCCCCCGGTCCAGGTCCAGCGCGGCCTCGTGGGTGATCTCCCGCGGGACCTTGGGGCAGAAGCGGAAATGGTCCGGCGTGCTGTCCGCCCAGCGGCGCACCGTCGTCTCGCGCGGGGTGCCGTAGAAGGTGGTGTCGAGCTCGACTGTGTTGAACACCTGGCTGTAGTGGGCCAGGACCTGCCGCCGTGGCATGCCGGCGGGATAGAACACGCCGATCCAGGCCTGATAGGCAAAGCCCATGGTGCCCAGGTACCAAATAGGCACGTCTCACCACCTTAGGTTTAGGCCTGCTGCGGGACCACCTCGAAATGGGGCACAGGCACGGCTCGCACCGATGCCGACAGCAGCACCAGGGACAGCCAGACCAGGTCCGCCAGCAACAGGTGCACCAGCTGCATCCAAACCGGGGCCAGCAGGAAGACGTTCAGGAAGCCGGCCGCCAGCTGCACGATCACCAGCGTCTCCAGGGCCCGGCCCAGGCGGGCAACCCTGGAGTTGGTCTCCTCCAGCCGCAGCAGCCGGCTGATTACCAACAGGTACACGCCGGTCAAGATCGAGAGCAGCGGGTGCCACACCCGCAGGCGGATCAACAGGCTCGTGGTGGGATCGAAGTCCTGGCGCAGGCCCTCGCCCAGGGAGCTGGCGGGATATAGCGTGTCGCCTAGCGCCGTGATGGCCCCGCTGACGCCGACGACCATCATCAACAGCAGGCCTACCCGCAGCGCCCACACCAGCCAGGTCCGCCCCTGCAGCTCGATGGGCGCCATGCCCGAGGCCCACCAGGCCGTCAGCGCAATCGACGCCAGCAGCAGGAAGGTGTTGATCAGGTGCACCGACATGGCCAAGGCCCGGGCCGTCGATTCGTTATCTGCGACCAGACCAAACAGCACCAGGCCAGCACCTACCAGCGACTCCGTGATGATGAAGAAGAGCGAGGCCGCCGCGCCGTAGCGCACCGGATGGCGCCTGGGATAGGCCCGGAAGGCCCAGATCACCAGCGCCACCACGGCCAGCAGTGCCAGGCCAGACATCAGGCGGTGGGTGAACTCGATGATGGTCTCCACCTGCTCGGGCCGCGGGACCACCTCGCCGTTGCACAGCGGCCAGTGGCTGCCGCAGCCGGCACCGGAGCCCGTGGCGCGCACGAACGCCCCCCACAGCACCACCAGGATGCTGTAGAACAGCACGAACCAGGCATATTTGGCAAAACGCGTGAGGGTCATATGGGTTTCCATGGAGCTCGATCTGGGAATAGTCTGGCTCGGGTACCCTGGCACCCGCAGCCGGCGACGCCCTCCCTTTATACCATATCTCACGAGCGCCATGCAAGTGGGAGGCCTCCGATCTTGTGAATCAGACTGGTCCAGTTTTCGGAAACTGGACCAGTCTTTGGACTGCGGCGCGAGTTGCGCCCCGGTACGATGTCGGCTACCATAGGCCCGTCATGCTGAGAACCATGTCCCTGCGGAGGCCATATCCCCATGCCTGTAGACGACTCTAACCCTTCCCTCGAACTGGCTACCGCCTATCGCCCTGAGCAGGTGCACCCCACGGCCTTTATTGCGCCCGGTGCCGTCGTCGTCGGCGACGCGAGCATCGCGGAGCAGGCCGGTGTCTGGTTTGGCGCCACGTTGCGGGCTGACACCACCCCCGTGGTGATCGGCGCCCGCAGCAACGTGCAGGAGGGCTGCATCCTGCACGCCGACCCCGGCTACCCCTGCGTGATTGGAGAGGGCGTCACCCTCGGGCATGGCGCCGTGGTCCACGGGGCCCGGGTCGGCGACAACTGCATCGTCGGCATCCGCGCTGTGCTGCTGAACGGCGCCACGGTGGGCGAGAACTCTATCGTCGGCGCCTGCGCCCTGCTTACCGAGGGCAAGGCCTACCCGCCCAACTCGCTGATCCTGGGCATGCCAGCCCGCGTCGTACGAGAGCTCACCGAAGCCGAGATCGCCGGCAACCGCGCTTCCGCGGAGCGCTACGTGCGCCGCGCGGAGGCTTTCCGCCAGGCCAGCCGGTGATGGGCGCCGGACCACCGGCGCCAGGATCACCGCCCCGGGAGCAGAGGGGCCAGCACCCCCTGTACCCTGGGCGCAATGGCCCGCCATAAGGGGCAGCGGTCGTGCACGGCGCTGAAGAGCACGAGGCCACCAGCCACCAGCAGCACCGGTGCCGGCCCGCTGAGCCATCCCAGCGCCAGCAGGGCCAGGCCGGCGGCTATCCGCAGTCCGCGGTCCAGGGGGTGCAGTCCGGGTCGAGGGAGTTCCTCCCCCGCGGCCGCCGCCTCGAACAACTCCTGCAGCATGGCCTCGGTCTGGGCGCCGGTGCTGCGGGCTATCTCCTGGCCGTCGCGCCATAAGATCACGGTAGGCACGGCCATGATGCGCAGCTCTTGCGCCAGCTGGGGCTCGGCGCCGGCATCTACCTTGACCAGCTGCACGCGGCCGGCGAAACTCGCCGCGACCCGCTCGATGGCCGGGGACATGGTGCGGCACGGGCCACACCATGGTGCCCAGGCATAAAGAACGGTGGTGCCGGCCGGCAGGCCAGGCAGTTGGGTGGTTAAGGTCGTGTTCATGGCTAGACCTAAGACGGTAGGGTGGCCATCGAATGGCCATCCTACCGAAGCGCACGGCGCAAATAGGGCGGGTTAGGCCGGCTTGGTCCGGATGCGGGCCAGGGCGTACAGGGGACACCAACCGACGAGGCCGGTAATGAGCGGAATGAACCCAAGGAACTTCAGGAAGGTGCCCAGGGCACCGTCCACCACGCCTGCCCAACCCAGGTAGAGGATCACAACTCCCAATGCAACGCGAAGGACACGGTCCCACCAGGCTTCGTTGACGTATGACATGATCAGGTACTCCTTTTGGTAGTTCATGGACCCCGCATGGGGCCCTCAGGTGTCGCAACTGATCATAGCCTACTAGCAATGCCCCAGGTGGTCAGTGACTCGAGTCACGCAGCGCCGTGGCGATCTGTTCCAACCCCCGTCGATCGAGAATCCTGATCTGGCCCCGCTCCAGGCGCACGATCTCCCGGCCCTCGAAATCCTTGAGGATACGACTAACCACCTCCCGCACACTGCCCAATTCGTCGGCCAACCCCTGGTGGGTGGCCGACACCGTCGTGCCGCGCTCCAACAACAGGGCGGCCAAGCGCTGGTCGAGCTGCCGCGAGGTGACCTCTTCCAGCAACTCCATCAGGTCTGCGATCCGCTCGGCGAAATACTGGAATACGAACTCACGATAGGAGCTCGATTGCTCCAGCAGCCGCATGAACATCGGCCGCGAAACTGCGTATCCAGTGAGGTCCTGCTCCACGACGCCCTGGGCTGGATATGCGGCGTTGCCCAGCAGGCAGCTGACCGTGAGGATGCAGGTCTCGCCCGGCCGTACCCGGTAGAGCAGGATATCCCGCCCCTTGAGGGTCTGCTTGATGACCTTGATCGACCCCTGCGTCAACATCACCATGGACTGGCAGCGGGTATGCAGGTCGAATACCAGGCGATCCTGATGCATGGTGAAGCCCTGGGCATCGGCGACCACGGCCCGCACCAGCGGCGGTGGGAGGGTGCCCAACACAGGATAGAAGTCTGCCAGCCGGCGAAACTCGGCGTCGCTGATCATAGGACCTGCCTTTGTGAGGGGAGCCCGGGCGATATCTTCTGGTTGAAGGTCGATGCGAGGGCTCCAGGTTGATCATAGGTTTCACCTACCCTCTGCCGGTTCGGGAAAAGCCCTGCTGTGCGGACTACTCCAAGGTCAGCAGGTAGGCCACCAGACTGTCGACCTCTCCTTCGGACAGGATCTCACCGTAGTTCTGCGGCATGAGCCCGGCCAGGCATGCCCGCTGGGGGTCGCGCATGTTGCAGCCGCTGGCCAGGTGTGCGTCGGGGTTGACGATGGCGTTTTCAAGATACACCGCAGCGGATTCACCGGCCACGGTGCTGTCCGCCCGGCTGGCGATGCCCGCCATGGAAGGCCCCACCAGCGCCTGGCCGGCCTGCAACGAATGGCAGGTGATGCATCCGCTGTTGGAGCCCTGCTCCGTGCGCAGAATCTGTTGGGCAAACAGTTCCTTGCCCGCGTTAGCACTACCGCCCGTAGGGGCTACCGACCCGCCGCTGCCACAGGCCGCCAGGGCCAGCCCCAGCACCAGGATGGCGCTCACTAGTGTGCATGGGCGCACTGATCTGTCTCCTTGCCGCCGGCATCCCGTCAGGCAGTTCAGTAGAGCAACATAGCCAGCTGTGGCCGGTACTCCTGCGTCAGCTCGTGATCGTCGCCCAACATGGCAAACAGCGAGATCATACTGCGCCGCGCCTGGTCGCGGTAGGTGCCGCGGTCACGGCGTACCACCTCCAGGAGACCCTCGAGAGCTTCGCGATAGCTTCCTTTGGCGGCCTGTGCGGCTGACAGGGCCAGGCGAGCGTCCAGGTCGTCGGGGTTGGCTGCCAGCTTACGCCGCGCCTCGATCTCGCCACCGCTCAGAGCGGCCTGCTGCCGGAAACTGGCCTTGGCGATCCAGCTCTCGGCCTCAGTGCGTTCAGGCTGGCCCAAGGGGACTCGCTGGAGGGTCGACAGGGCCTCCTCGTAGCGGTCTTGCTGAAAGAGCACTCGCCCCAGGCCCAACAGGGCAGCGCTGTGGCTCCCCTCCTCTCGCAACGCCTGCCGGTACAGCCCCTCAGCCCTGGCCACATTGCCCGCCTTCTCGAGGGCCCGAGCTTCGCCGGCCAGCCCGTCGGCGCGCCTGGGCACCAGTTGGTCCACGAAGCGCCGGATCTGTGGCTCAGGCACCGCGCCGACAAACTCCGCGGCTACCTGGCCGTCCCGAAAGCCCTTCACGGCCGGAATGCCCTGGATCCCGTAGCGGCCGGCCGTCTGGGGATTGTTGTCGACGTTGAGCTTGGCCAGGATCCACGCGCCGTTGGCTTCCTTGGCCAGCCGCTCCAGCACAGGGCCGATCATGCGACATGGCCCGCACCACGGCGCCCAGAAATCCACCACCACCGGCACCGTGCGCGACTGCTCGATCACCTTCTGCTGGAAATCCTGGTCACTGACGTCCATGATAGGGCTGGTCGTCGTCTGTCCTGACATCCCGATGTCCTCCACGTAGAGACGCAAGGTTCTACGTCTCTACGGTGTGATGTGGTGGAGACGCAAAATCTTGCGTCTCTACGCCGACTTTCGATGCAGCAGGCCGGGCAGAGGTTTCGCCAGCCACTGCAGCGCCGCCTGAAGGAGCGAGCTACGGCTCGTCGTCCACGCCGAGGTGAGCCAGCTCGTCGGCCACGCGCACGGAGAACTTCTGCAGGCTCTCCGCCGGGACCTTCAGGTTGTAGTCGCGGATCTGGCGGTTGATCTGCTCCACCTGTTGTTTGAACTCCCGCACGGCCGCCAGCCATGCCCCTTCCACCCATTGGTGCCCGGCGCAGATCTGCGCATCGCGCAGCTCCAGGTACTCAGCGCGGGCCCGCTCAAGCCTCGCGCGGGTCGCAGCCAGCTCCCGATCGATGCGCTGGCCTTCCTCGATCCAGGGGAGCGTGTAGCCGGCATTCTTGATCAGGCGGTGGGCCGCGTCTTCGCCAGGATCGAGATAGGGGTTGGCTTCCAGGTTCAACGGCTGGCCTTTGTTGGACAGGTTGTCGAGGTCCAGCCTGGCGATCTGCTCCTCGATCAGGCTCTGCCAATCGCGCGAGGGCGCAGAGGAGCCAGCATGGCCTTCATCACGCTGTTCCTGCTCGACCTTGCGGATAGTCTCCTCGCGCGACACCACGCGCTTGGGGCCCTGGCTCATCTCATTCTCCTACAACAAATGACTCCACGGTCTGGCCCGCCTGGTCGGCCAGGATGACGGCGTCGCCAGCGCCCCAGGCGGCCTGGCGCAGGCCCCAGAACAGGGCACCATCCGTGTCGGCGCCCTGGCGCGAGTAGAGCAGCAGCTCGCCTTTGGGGGCCAGGGTGATATCGGGGAACATGTAGCGCCGGCCGTCCGGCCGCCGCAAGGACCAGTTGCGCAGGCGTACCGGCGCCTGGCCGATGTTAGCCAGCCTCACGGCCTCGGCGGCCAGGTCGCCCGGGGCCAGCACGGCTGCAATCACGGGCTCGCCCGGTAGCAGCGTGGCGGTGACCGGCACTGTGCCCGTGATGGACACAGTGCCGGTGATCGAACCGGCGCCCGTGATAGTCTCGCTCACGGTAATCGCCAGGGATGTGGTCACCGTCCCAGTTTCGGCGAGCCGCGGCGCGACCGGGCTCGCCGCCTCGACAGCCGGCGCGATCGCCGGCACACTGCCCAGCGGCACCCGGAGGCGTTGTCCCACCAGCAAGCGGTCGGCGTCGCTGATATCGTTAAGCGCCATCAATAGCTCTGGATCCACATCTAGCCGCACGGCAATGCCCAACAGGCTGTCGCCGGGCTGCACCACGTACTCCTCCGTGGGCACGGTGGGAGAGGGCGTTGCCGGCGGTGGGGGCGGCGGTGTTGGTGCCGGAGCCAGGATGACATAAGGTGCGGGCGGCTCCAGCGACTCCTCCACGCCCAGGTTGAAGGCCACCAGCACCACCGCCACGGCGATGGCGAGAGAGATCAGTGCGTTAACCAGGATCAGGGTAAGGAACTGCCGGCGGGTCATGGACAGCCCTCAGGGCGATGTAGACGCTCAACTCCCTGGGTAGAGGTGCCGGTAGGTGGCATAATGGGCCAGCACCCGGCGCACGTAGAGCTTGGGCTCGCTCAGGGTGATTTCCTCGATGTAGAGGTCGTCGTCGTCGGTGGCGGCCTGCTCCAGCCAGGCCCGGGCATTGCCCGGGCCCGCGTTGTAGCCGGCCAGGGCCGGGTAAGGATCGCCGTCGAACATGTCGAGCGCAGCAGACAGGTAGTAGGTGCCGAACTTCAGGTTGATGTAGGGCTTGTAGATGTCCGTGGGCTGGAAGTTGGGCCAGTCGATGGCGTCGGCGATCCACTCGGCCGTGCTGGGGATGACCTGGGTAAGGCCCTGGGCGGCGGCAGAGGAAAAGGCGCCGCGCTCGAAAAAGCTCTCCTGGCGGATCAGGGCATAGATCAGCAGGGGATCGATGCCGCGCGCCGCCGCCTCGGCGTCCACCAGGTCGGCGAAGTAGCGGGGATAAGCCAGGCGCTGGATGGCCAGGGGGGCCTCGAACAACCCCCCGGGCGCCAGGGCGCCGAGCCTGACCGCGGCCAGGGTAGCGTGGCGATACATCCCCAGATCGCGGAAATGGAGCGCCAACGGGTAGAGGGCCAACGGATCGTCCTTATACCGCTCCCGCACCTCGTCGAGCTCGCGGATGGCCTCAGCCCGCAGCCCCAGGCGCAGGTAAGTCTCCCCCCGCTGCATCTGTGGATCGTTGGCCACTGCCGCCGGCAGCTGGCGCAGGCTGGCCGGATCGGTCACTCCGGTCGCAGCCCAGCCCGCCAGCCACTGCTCCGCTTCGGCCATCAGGATGTCTGCCTGCCCGGCGTCCTCTGCTTCTGGCGTTTCCCCGGCAGGTGCAATCTGCCCAAGCCCTGCCGCCTCCGCCAGCTGTGCCGCCCGAGCCGTGTAATAGCTATCGGCTGCCTCATCCCATAGCCCGCTCCACAGGTCTTCAGCCAACGCCGCCTCGCCCTGCTCCTGCCAAGCCTTGCCTGCCCAGAAACGGCCGGCATGCGCATAGGTGCTGGAGGGGTACTCTGCTACCAGGCGCTGGGCGGTCTCCGCCGCGCTCCTTACCTGCCCCAGCCGGTACTGGCAAACGGCTGCGCGATAGAGGGCCTCGCCGCTCTCTGCCGCCGCCGGGTGGAGGCGGGCCACGTCCAGGTATTCGGCCGCAGCCGTGGTGCAGTCGTCCGCGCGCTCCGCCACCCGGGCGGCCTCCAACAGCGCGGCCGGCGCCCGGGTGGCCGATGCCGCGGCCGCCTGCTTGTAGAGATCCCGCGCGGTCCCCGCGTTGCCGAGGCGCTGATGCGCCACCGCCATGCGGATCAGCACGCCCGCCCGATCGGCATATTCTGGGTGGGTGTCCAGCAAAGTCTGCCACTCGGCAATGGCCTGGGCATACTCCCGGCGGCCGAAATAGGACTCGGCCACCAGCAGGTGGGGCTCGGCCGGGTGATCGGGCACGGCCTCGAAGTATCGGTACATGGCCGCCACGCCGTCGGCGTGGTAGCCGTTGGCCAGCAGCAGCCGGGCGTAGGCCTCCTCGGCCAGGGGCTGGCCCAGGGCAGCCAGGGCATTGGCCGCGGCCAGGGCATCGGGGTTGTTCTCGCCCTCTGCGATGGCCTGGCGGTAACGGGCGATAGCCTCGGCGACCTGTCCGGCCTGCTCCAACTGCCGGGCAGCCTGCACCTGGATCTCGGCCTTGTAGCGGCCGAATTGGCTGGTGGCCAGGATCTGGTCGAGCTGCGCCACCGCGGCCCCGGTGTCCCCCGCCTCGGCATAGAGGCCGGCCAGCTCCTCATGGGCCGCAAAGCGCACGAAGTTATCGGGCGCCGTGGCCACCGCTTGCTCGAACGCCGCCTGGGCGCCTTCCCGGTCGCCCAGCTCCAGCAGCAGGCGGCCGATGCGCAGGTGGACCGCGCCGGCCACCACCGTTTCCTGGTCCAGGTAGCGACGATAGGCCTCCACGGCGCCCTCGGGGTTGCCCACCTGGGCCAGCGCCTCGCCCAGCCAGAACTCGACCTGCGCTGGCAAGAGCTCGGCGGGCACCTCCTGGCGGGCCAGCTCCAGGGCCACGAACGCCTCGGTGGGTTGGCCGTCTTCCAGGTAGGCCTGGCCCAGGCGCCAGCGGGCCTCATAGCCCTGCGGGCTATCCCCCTCATCCTCGATCAGCGTTGCATAGGCCGCACGCGCCGCCCCGTAGTTGCCGTCGTCGTGCAACTGCCGGGCCTGCGCCAGGCGCTCGGACACGGGAGGCAGCGGCGTGGGCGTCGCCGTGGGGGTCGGCGCCGGCGCCGGCGTGGCGGTAGGGACAGGGCTCGGGGTTGGCAGAGCCGTCGCCGCGGACACGGTTACGGTGGGCTCAACAGTTGCAGCACGCGCAGCTTCGTCGACCGCGGCGGTGGCCGGCGGCGCGGCCTGCGTAGTGCTGGTGTCTGGTGGCACGGGGGTCCCCGTCGGCGTGGCCGTAGGCCTGTCCGCGGCGCAGGCCCCAGCCACCAGGACTACCAGTATGCAGACCGGCAGCAGGGTCAGTAGCTTCGTCACGTGGGTATTCCTTGTGCCCATGGGGCACATCATAACGGCTGGCATGGGTCCTGTCAAGTGGCTTCCCGACCATGCGGCCACAGTGCCTGCCTATTGGTCACTTGTACAGCCGAGATTCCGGCCATTCGTCGTCTGCCTATTCGTTGTCTGCCCATTCGTTGTTTTGACGAATCCTTGCTGCCAACTTGTTCCCGGTGGCATTCTATGGTAATCTCAACAAAGCTGCAGACGGGCATCCGTCTCCCCCTGATCCCTTACGCTCTACTTCTTTCGACCGAGGAAGGACCCATGTTGCACCGAAGCCGTTGGCAACCGTCGGCCGGATTCTACCGGGAGTTTCACGTCTCGCGCAGCGCCCGGGACCTCTATCAGTTCGACGACAACCTGTTCTCCGTCAGGGGCACGGTGATGATGCCCAACTTCCGGGCGGCGCGGCTGTTTGCCCAGCGCATGAACGAGCGGCGCGACCTGGTCAACTTCCCGGAGCAGGCGGTGCGCGCCAGCCAGATCAACGCCATGGCCTTGATCCATGAGCTGCTGCACCTGGTGATCCTCATCTATCGCGAGCGGCAGAACCCGCAGATCTGGCAGCACGCGCTGGAGGAGCTGGCCGAGCAGCTGGAGACAGGGCCGGTGGAGGACACCCTGGTGCGCTTCGTCGACGACTTCCCGGCGGTCTCGGTCTACCGGGGCAAGCAGGAGCCCGAAGCCTACCTGGAAGGCGAGACCGGCGAAGACCCCAACCGCCATGTGACGCTGGAGGAGATGCTCCTGCTCTACCTGGAGAACTCGAACCCGGCCTTTTCGCCCTACCTGGAGCTGTTCGACGATCTGCCCCTGGAGAAAGAGACGGCCTACCGCCAGGTGATTGCCGAGCTCCAGGAGTTCCTGGCTGGTGAGCCCGGCTTCGGCGCCGGCGGCGAGAGTCTGTTCGACATCCTCGTCGCCCCGCAGAAGGCATCGCCCTACTCCCTGACCGGGCAGCTGGAGTACATCCGCCGCTACTGGGCGCCCTACCTGGGCAAATACCTGTTCCGCCTGTTGTCTGGCCTGGACCTCATCGCCGAGGAGGAAAAGGCAGTGTTTGCCGGGCCAGGACCGGCCATGGCGCCGGACTTCACCCACCTGGAGGCCGAGCCGGAGCGCTTCAGCACCGACCTGGATTGGATGCCCAAGGTAGTGATGATCGCCAAGAACGCCTACGTCTGGCTCGACCAGCTCTCCAAGAAATACGGGCAGTCGCTGCAGCGCCTGGACCAGGTGCCTGACGAGGAGCTCGACGACCTGGGCCGCTGGGGTTTCACCGGCCTGTGGCTCATCGGCCTGTGGGAGCGCAGCACGGCGTCCAGGACCATCAAGCAGATGATGGGAAACCCGGAGGCCGTGGCGTCCGCCTACTCCCTCTACGACTACCAGATCGCGGCGGACCTGGGCGGCTACGACGCGTACAAGAACCTCAGCGACCGGGCCTGGCAGCGGGGCGTCCGCCTGGCCAGCGACATGGTGCCTAACCACGTGGGCATCGACGGCAAATGGGTCGCCGAGCATCCCGATTGGTTCGTCTCCCTGCCCTACAGCCCCTTCCCATCCTATAGCTTCAACGGCCCCGACCTCTCCAATGACAGCCGTATGAGCATCTTCATCGAGGACCACTACTTCGAGCGCACCGATGCTGCGGTGGTGTTCAAACGGGTCGATCGCTGGTCAGGGGATTCCCGCTATATCTACCACGGCAACGACGGCACCAGCATGCCCTGGAACGATACGGCCCAGCTCAACTACCTGAACGCCGAAACACGCGAGGCGGTGATCCAGACCATCCTGCATGTAGCCCGCATGTTCCCCATCATTCGCTTCGACGCCGCCATGACCCTGGCCAAGAAGCACTACCAGCGCCTCTGGTATCCCGAGCCGGGCAGTGGCGGGGACATCGCCTCCCGCTCCGAGTACGGCATGACCAAGGCCGACTTTGACGCCGCCATGCCTGAGGAGTTCTGGCGGGAGGTCGTGGATCGCATCCAGGCCGAGGTGCCGAATACCCTGCTCCTGGCCGAGGCCTTCTGGCTGATGGAGGGCTATTTCGTGCGTACCCTGGGGATGCACCGGGTGTACAACAGCGCCTTCATGAACATGCTCAAGATGGAGGAGAATGCCAAGTACCGCTCGGTCATGAAGAACACCATGGAGTTCGACCCTGAGATCCTCAAGCGCTACGTCAACTTCATGAATAACCCGGACGAGGCCACCGCCGTGGCCCAGTTCGGCAAGGATGACAAATATTTCGGCTGCAGCGTGCTGCTCAGCACGCTGCCGGGCCTGCCCATGTTCGGCCATGGCCAGATCGAAGGCTTTACCGAGAAATACGGTATGGAGTATCGCCGGGCCTACTGGGACGAGACCCCCGACGCCTGGCTCATCGAGCGGCACCAGCGCGAGATCTTCCCCCTGCTCCACAAGCGCTATCTGTTCGCCGAGGCGGCGAGCTTCTTCCTCTACGATTTCTTCAGCCCCGATGGCTCGGTCAACGAAGACGTCTTCGCCTACTCCAACCAATCCGGGGAGGAGCGCGGGCTGGTGGTCTACCACAACAAGTGGGCCGAGGCCCGCGGCTGGATTCGCTCCTCCTCCGCCTTCGCCGTCAAGGAGCCCGACGGTGGCAAGCACCTCGAGCAGCGCACCGTGGCCGAGGGCCTGGGCCTGCCTGATGACCCTGGCACCTATGTCATCTTCCGCGACCAGATCACGGGCCTCGAGTACATCCGCAACTGTCGCCAGTTACACGAGCAGGGCATGTATGTGGAGCTCGGGGCCTTCAAGTATCATGTGTTCCTGGATTTTCGCATCGCGCAGGACAACGAATGGCACCACTACGGCAACCTGATGGGCTACCTGAATGGCCGGGGGGTGCCCAACGTGGAGGATGCCATCAAGGAGATCTTCCTGCAGCCCATCCATGAGGCGTTCCGCCAGCTGGTCAATGCCGATATGTTCCAGCGCCTCACCGCGGCGGCCCTGCGGAAGCCCGGCCAGGAGCTGGATGAGGAGCTGCTGGACGAGGTCGCAGAGTCCATGATAGCCCTCGGCGAGGCCGTCCGTGATTTCACCGGCGTGGATCAGCAGCAGGGCCTGCAGCCGGAAGCCCTGGCTGAGGAGGTGCGGCAGGAGCTGTCAGTCATGTTGCAGATGCCCGTGCTGCGTGAGCACTCTGCCCTGGCCCAGGAGCCCAAGTTCGTCGCCCTGGCCGATAAGCTGCGCGATGTCCTGCAAGACGAGCCCGCCACCTGGGGCGCTGCCCTGGGCTGGCTGTTCACCCACTCCCTGGGCAAGCTGGTCGACGAGAGCGATTTCGTCGATTCCAGCCGGGCCTGGATGGACGAGTGGCTGCTGGCACGTATCCTCACCAGCACCCTGGTCGCGACTGGCCTCAGTGACCAGGATGCCACCAGGGCAGCCGTTACCGCCAAGCTGTTGGTGGCCCGGCAGCGCTGGTTTGACATCGCCGCTCCAGCCCGCACCCCCACTTATACCGTACTGCAAACCCTGCTGCGCGACAACGAGGTGCAACAGTACCTGGGTGTGAACCGGCACCAGGGCGTCCTGTGGTTCAACCACGAGGCCTTCGAGGCTCTCGCCGAGTGGCTGCTGCTGCTGTCCACGGTTCACAGCCTGGTGGCCTTCCCTGAGGACAAGGCCGCGCAACAGATCGTGGGCCATTTCCCCGTCATCCAGGGCCTGCTGCAGGCTGAGAAGGCGTCAGGATACCGCGTGGATAAGCTGCTGGAGGCCGCTGAATAACCCTCAAGGCCAGAAGCAGCCAGAAGCCCTAGTGCACCAGGGCGGGATTTCGCCCGCAGTTCAGAGTCGAGGCTTCAGCCGGGTTGGTGCTGAAGATCCGGCCAAAGCCTCGACTCCACCCCCGGAGTGGCTGAAGCCGCCACGACGAACCGGGAGCCGGAGACAGCCTCGACGCTACCGTGTATGACTGCCGGCGGACTTCCGTCACTCTGTGCTGGGGACAACACGAGGCGTTTGAAGTGAGCGCTTCAGCCGCTCGCTTTGTGGACCCACCGGGCCTATGTTATAATCGCTGCTATGTCGAGCGTGATGACCCCAGCGGGCCGGCCAGAGCGCCGGTCTGTTGATTCTGCGGTCGCGCAGGCCGCAGGCCAACCTGAGGTTCGCCGCAGCACCTATCTGATCGTTCTCCTGCTGCTCTCCCTGTTTGCCTGGGCGCCGCTCCTGTATCCGGGCTACCTTCAGGTACACTCCGGCTTCCTGCCCGTCTACAACCTGGCCGGCTTGGCCGCCGCGCCCGCCAGGCTGCACTGGCTGCCCAGCACCATCGCCGATGCCGGCCTCCTGCGGGGGGATGGCCCGCTGGCCTACTGGCTGGCCTGGCTGATCCGGCCTCTGCTGGGAGACCTGGGCGCCATCAAGGCCGCGTTCATCCTCAGCCTGTTGCTTGGTGGACTGGGTGTCTATCTGTTCACCCGGTTCGCCGCGCGCCCGGACCAGGTCGCCCCGGACGTGGCCGAGCGGGCCGGGATCCTTGGCGCCCTGGTCTATTTGCTCTGGCCGCCCCTGCTGGCCGCGGTCTACGTGCGAGGCGCCCTGGCCGAGGTGCTGCTGATGGGTCTGCTGGCGCTGGCCCTCTGCGCGGTGGCTGGCCTGCGGGGCCAGGTTGGCGGAACGGCCTGGTTCTTCGGCTGGTTTGGCTTGACCACCCTGCTGGTGGCTGGCCTGTTCTTGGCGCAGCCCGGCCTGGCCCTGTGGGCGGCCGTGTTGCTGGGCCTGTGGGCGCTGTGGCCCCTCGGCACCGCGCAGGGCCGGCCAGCTGCTGTGGCGGCGGTGCTGGCGGGGGTCGCGCTGGGAGGCGCCGTGCTGTGGTTTGTCGCCGGAGGGTTCAGCTTCGGCGGGGATCAGGTGCCCGACTTCACTGCCCATCTTGTCTACCCCTACCAGCTCCTGGCCGCAGGCTGGGGCTTCGGGCCGAGCACCGCCGATTGGAAGGATGAACTGCCCTTCCAGCTGGGTTTGGCCGCTATGGGTATGGCCATTCTTGCCGTGGTTCTGGCAGCCGGGACCTGGCGCCTCAGCAAGTCAAACCCTGAGCCTGCAGCGGAACACCCGGAGCCGGCCGACGGCAACTCTACCACGGCAGATAGCCACGGCGCGGCACCAGTCACTGGTTCGAACCAGCCGCAGCCCACTGGACTGGATCGATCAGAACTTTCGCCCACCGTGGGCCAGGTCCTGCTTTTTGCCGCCCTCGCGACCCTGGTGCCGGTCCTACTGGCGACCACCCTGGCCCGCCCACTCTGGTACCTTCTACCCGCACTGGCGCACACCCTCAGCTATCCATGGCAGCTTCTGGCCCTGGCCGGTCCCGCTTTGGCGCTGCTGGCCGGCTTGCTTCTCGTCGTAGAGCATAGGCTGGCCCTGTTGGCGCCCTGGGCCGGGCTGGTGGCCCTGGTGGTCCTGAGTAGCTATCCCTACCTGGCCCCGCGCTTCA
This sequence comes from Anaerolineae bacterium, assembly GCA_032111745.1. GTDB lineage: Bacteria > Chloroflexota > Anaerolineae > JAAEKA01 > JAAEKA01 > JAULUH01. The sequence continues at coordinate 31,301 of JAULUH010000211.1, forward strand.
CCCGGGCACTCCCTGACCCCGCGACGCCGGCGGTCTTTGGCAGCGAGGTGGCCTTGCTGACCCGGGAGGTGCAGGCGGAGCTGCCCGGCGCCCCTGTGGCCGCGCCGGAGGCCAGCCGCGACGAGGACACAGTGGCGCTAGCCGTCAACTGGCAGGCACTGCAGCCCATCGACTTCGACTACAACGTCTTCGTGCACGCGGTGGATGAGACCGGTGCCTTGCTGGCCCAGTGGGATGGGCAACCGCAGCGTGATGGCGAGCCCTATCCCATGAGCTCGTGGTCTGTGGGTGAGGTGGTTCCTGACACCTATCGCCTGGAGCTTGCCGCTGGCACTCGCGACCGGGTCGCTGCGGTTATGCTGGGCCTCTACGACTGGCAAACCGGCGCCCGGCTGCCAGTAGGCGACGCCGATAGCGTGCTGGTGCCTCTACCTGATCAGGCAGGCATGCCGTGACCAGGGCCATGCCGGAGGCTCGTTCCAGCACGGCGCGCGGGCTCGAGCACGTCCTGCTGGTCATCCTGCTCTGCGGAATCGCCGCTGTCCCCCTGTGGGAGCCGGGATATTTCTGGGGCGCCCACGACGCGCGCCACGACGTCTACTTCATCTTCGAGTACATGCGCTCGCTCGACGATGGCATCTGGCTCTCGCACTGGGCGCCGGATTTCTCCTTCGGCTATGGCTATCCCTTCTTTCTGATCTACGGCCCCTTCACGTCCTTCCTGGGCGCCCTGCTGGTGCGCTTCGCTGGCGTAAGCTACACTGGGGCGGTCGAGCTACTCTTTGCGGCGTCCATGCTGACTGCGGGCCTGGGCATGTACGGCTTCGTGCGGTCGTGGCTCGGCCGTAACGCGGGGTTGGTGGCTGCGGTGGCCTACGTCTTCCTGCCCTATCGTTTGCTGGAGGTCTATGTGCGGGCCAGCCTGGCCGAATACGTGGCCCTGGCCTGGCTACCCCTGATCCTGTGGGGCACGCGCGCCGCGTTCGAGGCCAGCCGGCCGGGCGACAACCGGTCAGTGCTGTGGCCGCTGATCGGCACCGCCCTGGCCTATGGCGGATTGATGGTCACCAGCAATCTGGTGGCCCTCATCTTCACGCCCTTCCTCGGCCTCTACCTGCTGCTCCTGCTGCTCAATCGGATCAACGAGGAGCAGCCTCTGCGCCAGCTCTCGCGCGAGTCCTTCTTCCCCCTCCTGGCCAATGTCCTGCGCATTGGCATGGCGCCGGCCGTGGGCCTGGTGCTGGGCCTGCTGATCAGCGCCTTCTTCTGGTTGCCGGCTCTGGCCGAGGGCCCGCTGGTGAGCCAGGAGCAGTGGTACGGCGGCTACTACGATCCGGAGCAGCATTTCGTCTATCCCCATCAGCTCTTCGAGCCAGGCTGGGGCTTTGGCATTAGCCAGCCGGGCCCCGACGACGTGCAGCAGGGCGCGCTGGGCTTCCAGCTGGGCGCCGTGCCCCTGGTTCTGGCGGTGCTGGCGCTGGTCGCCATGGCTCGCCTGCAACCAGCCCTGCGCCGCGAGCTGCGCATCTTCTGGCTCTGGCTGGCCGTGGCTATCTTCCTCATGCTGCCCTTCTCAGCCTGGCTGTGGCAGAACGTGGGCCCGGTGACCTTTGCCCAGTTTCCCTGGCGGTGGCTGATGCTCACGGCCGTGCCCCTGGCCATCCTCGCCGGCGCCGTGGCCGTCAGCGGCGACGATAGCTCGCCGTCGCTGACCCTGCCGACCCTTGCCCTGGTCCTCCTGCTGCTCTTGGGCAGCTACCCCTATCTGCAGGTGGAGACCCTCCTGCCCACCCCCCAACAGGGCCCGGTAAGCTATGCCGCGCTGATGCGCTTCCAGCAGAGCAGCAACGAGATGACCGGCGCGCCGATGTGGGTCGATCTCAGCCAACGGCCCCTGTGGTCAGAGATGGCCGAGCTCTACGTGCGCGCGGATGAGCCGCCCCTGCCACCCGATGCCACGCCCGCGGAACAGGCCGCGGCTATCGCCCGCCAGGCCGCCGCGGTCACCAGCAAGGTGGATTACCGCCAGATGCCCCAGAGCGAGACCCTGGCCGTCTGGAGCCTCTCTCTGGGCAGCGCCCATGAGAAGCTATGGGTGATCGCCGGTGAGCCCGGGCAAAAGGTCGTGTTCAACATCGCCTGGTTCCCGGGCTGGCGAGCCTATATCATGGATGGCGAGGATGGCCCCATCGTGCAGGAGATCCCTGTGGAACGGGAGGATGGGCCGCTGGCCCGGGTGGTCGTGCCCGCGCCGGAGGGCCAGCACGTGGTGCTGCTGCGCTTCGAGGACACCCCCGTGCGCGTGCTGGGCCAGCGCGTGGCGCTCTTGGGTTGGATTCTGCTGGCCGCCGTCGCCGGGTTTGGGATCTGGTTCCACATCTGGCGCCGCCCCAGGACCCCGCAGCGAGGAACTACCCGATGATCGACGAAGGCGAGGTTGCCGCCCTGGCCGCTGCCTATGGCCAGCCGCAACGCCTGGCGCAGAGCCTGGAGATCGGACCGGAGCTGTTTCGCACCAGGTTCGCCCGCCTGGATGACCGGCGCGGGGAGGTAGTGTTGGCCCTGCAGCGGCCGGCCGGCACATTCTTGCTGCACACCAAGGCCCACTACGAACCGGGTACCTACCGGCTGCTCACCGGCGGTGTCCACCGCGGCGAGACCGTGCTGGCCGCCGTGCACCGGGAGGCAGCCGAGGAGACCGGCCTGCTGGTCACCGTCGCCAGGTTCATCGCGGTACTGGACGTGACGTTCCATTTCGGGCCTATCGCCATACCCTTTCCGTCCTACGTGTTTCACATCTACGAGACCGGCGGTGATCTGCAGCCTGGTTCCCAGGAGATCGCTGGCCTGCGCGAGTTTGCCCCTGATGAGCTACCGCAGATCGCCGCAGCCCTGCGTAGCCTGCCTGGCCCCCGGGCCGATTGGGGCCGCTGGCGGGCCATGGCCCACGACGTCGTGACCGAAGCCCTGCAGGTATCAGTATGACTACCCGCACGGCCTCTGGTGGCGCTGAAGTTATCGCCACGCCGCGCTCTGGATTGTTCACGAGGATGCGACGCCTGATCGATCGGGAGCTGGTGCTCCTCGTCCTGTTCTCGCTCTTTGCCGTGGCACCCCTGGCCAGCCCCGGCTATTTCTTCGGCGCGCACGACGCCAACCATTCGGTGTTCTTCCTGGTCCAATTTGACGCCGCTATCCGCGATGGCGCGCTGTGGCCGCGCTGGGGACCTGACCACGCTTTGGGCTACGGCTATCCCCTCTGGCTGCTGTACGCGCCGCTAGCCTACTATGTGGCCGAGGGCTTTCACCTTCTGGGCCTGGGGTTCACAGCCGCCGTGAAGGCCACCGCGGTGCTGGCCTTTCTCTTTGGGGGTTGGGGCATGTTCTTGCTCCTGCGGCACTGGTTCGGATCCACACCAGCCGGCCGCGCCGCGGCCCTGGTGGGCGGGCTGGTCTATGTCTATGCGCCCTATCACCTGGTGGCCCTCTATGTGCGGGCGGCCCTGGCCGAGTTCGTGGCCCTGGCCTGGTTTCCCTGGGTACTGCTGGCCTTCGACAACCTGGTGGAGCACGGAGGCCCCAGGAGGATCGCCCTCGCCGCCCTCGCCTTTGCCGGACTGCTGCTGACCCACACCGGGACTATCCTGACCTTTACGCCCTTGCTGCTGACCTACCTGGCTTTTGCTATCGTGCGCCATGCCCTGCGGGTCGGCCGCAGCCCCCTCGCCCGCAACGTGCAGGACGCCACCGACTTTCAACAGATGTTGACCGCCCTGGGCCTGCGCTCGCCAGTGCGCCTCTTTCTGCGCGACCTCTGGCATACTGCACTAAGGGTAGCCGCCGGTGGCCTGCTCGCCCTTGGCCTGGCCGCGATCTTCCTGCTGCCCCTGCTGGCGGAGCAGCGCTACGTCGTGCAGTCGCAATGGGTGCAGGGTACCTACGGCTACCGCCTGCACTTCGTCTACCCGAGCCAGTTCCTCGATCCGTTCTGGGGCTTTGGCTACTCCGATGATCCGGCCGGCACCGGTGACGGCATGAGCTTCCAGTTGGGCATCGTGGCCGCAGGCCTGGCCCTGGCCGGTGCGGTGGTTGGCCTGCGCCCCCATGCCACCCAACGCAGCACCGTGGCCTTCTTTGTCGTCGCCACCATCTTCACGCTCCTGGCCACGATGCCCGTGGCCCAGCCCTTGTGGGACGCCGTGCCCCCTGCCGCATTGATCCAGTTTCCCTGGCGCCTGCTGAGCGTCGCCTCCCTGTGCCTGGCTATTCTCGCCGGCGCCGCCGTGGCCGGCTTGCTTTCACCACCGCAGGCCGATCAGCCCGCCGGCTCGCCCGCCAACCCCACCACCCTGGTCGACTTTCCCGTGTCCTATGTGGTGGCCCTGCTGGTCGTCCTGGCCAGCTTCCCCTACACCGCACCTCAATACACGGATATCACCCCGGTGGATGAGAGCCCCCTGGCCATCGTGCGTTTCGAGACCAGGTTTCCCGACATGGTTGGCATCACTGCCTTCAGCCAGCAGGTTCCCACGGACTCGCCCCTGGTGGCCCAATACCAGGCTGGCCAGCCGCTGCAGAAGGCGGTGCTGCTGCGCGGCGGTGGAGAGGTCGAGACCCTCCGGGTGGGCGGCGCTTCGGTCACCGCCCGGGTGACTGGCAGTGAACCGGCAACGGTGCTATTCTATACCTACGACTTTCCTGGCTGGCGGGCCACCGTGGATGGCCAGCCCGTGCCTCACCGCCCGGAGCCACCCTATGGCCTGATCGCCGTGGACGTGCCTCCAGGGGTGCATGAGGTCGCCATCCGTCACGGGACTACCCCTGCGCGCACTGCTGGAACCATCGTATCGCTGCTGAGCGTCCTCATTGTGATCGGCCTCTTCATCGCCGGCACCAGGCGCCGGCAGGCTGCCCAGCCCCAAAGGGCAGACTAGAACGTCTCAGCTCGCTCGACCCTGTAGCGTTATGGAACAACCTCCACGCCTCTCATCCAACTTCCGCCCCCTGCGCTACTGCCCTAACTGCGGGCAGCGCGTGGCCCAGAAGGCCGAGACCTGCTTCATGTGCGGCCACCAATTGAACGCGCCCCAGCCGCGACGGCTGAGCCTGCCCCTGGGAGACCTGCTGCTGATCGCCGTGATCCTGGGCGTGGTGTATCTGTGGTGGACGCGCAGCCCGCAACAGGACGCTGCGGCAGCCCTCCCAGCGGCCGTCACGCCCCAACCGGCAGCTGTCGCAGCCTCCCCCACGACGCTGCTGGACACCCCTCTGCCACAGGCCGCCATCGAGCCCACGGCAGTGATCACCGTGGCCCTGCCCCTGACCGCCACCAGCCCCATCTCGCCCACGGTTGCGCCCACCCCCACACCCATCGTCTACACAGTGGTCAGCGGCGACACCGTCGAACGGATCGCCACCCGCTACGGCGTTACCGCACAGGAGTTGATGGCCGCCAACGCCATGGCCAACGACTTTCTTCAGGTGGACCAGAGACTGGTCATCCCTGCCGCCGGCACCTCACCAGAAGTACCGGCCGCAGAGGCCACTCCCACCATCACGCCGACGCCCGTGGTCTACACCGTGGTTCGGGGCGACACCGTGGAGAAGATCGCTGCCCGCTACGGCGTAACCGTGCCGGACCTCATGAGCCTCAACGGGATGAAAAGCGATCTGATTCAGGTCGACCAGAAGCTGGTCATCCCCTCGGACTCCCTCGCCCGCGGGCCCGATGGCCAGCTGGTGCCCACGGCCACGCCGACGCCCAAGAACGCCATCTACAAGGTGGAGGTGCGGGCCGGGGAAACCCTGGAGAAAATCGCTCAGCGGCTGGGATCCACCGTGGACGCGATTGTGGCTGCCAACGACTGGATCGAGTCCGCCGACACCATCATCATCCCCGGGGATCAGCTTATCGTGCCCGTCGGCGTTGCAGCACTCACCCCGATTCCCGACGCCAGCCGCGCGCCAACGGCCACCCCCATACCGCTGCCTACCGCAACGCCAGGTCCCCGCTGGCTTGCACCCCAGCCGCTGGTCCCGGTTCAAGGGGCCAAGGTGCAGCCCGAGTCCGTGCTGCTCCAGTGGCTGTCTGTGGGCGTGCTGGCCCCCGACGAGGTCTACGTCGTGCGGGTGTGGCCTCAGGGCCGGCAGCGGGAGGAGCTGGTCGACGTGACCCTCGCCACCAGCTACCGGGTGCCTGAGGACTGGCTCAGCCTGTACGCGCGCCGCGGCGGCCGTTTTGAGTGGGTGGTGGGGGTGGTCCGAGACGTGCGCTCTGTAGCCGGCCAAACCCTGGGCCTCCGTCCCACCAGCCCCCAAAGCCCACCTCGCATGTTCCAGTGGCAGACTGAGGACCAGCGCTAGCCACACCGGATAATCGGCAGCCCACTCTCACGCCCGCATCCCACCGTCCCGCCCCCTTCCATGGGCCGCGCCAGACCCCTCCTCTCATCGTAGGGGCGGGGTCTCCCCGCCCTTGCGTTCAGCCCCAGCGTATCGTCCGCCCCGCGCTCGGCGAGCCCTTGACAATTAGCTCCGACAAGAGTATAATTTAGGCGAACCTAAAACCGTAGCGAGCTTCCGCCATGGACATCTCCCGAGCCCACCAGGACTACCTTAAGGCTATCTATCTGCTGCAGAGCCCGGACCAGGACGCTAATACCTCCGCCATCGCCCAGGCCCTACAGGTGTCCCCGGCCTCGGCCACCGGTATGGTCAAGCGCCTGGCCGAGGCCGGCTACCTGGAGCACATGCCGTACCAGGGCGTGCGCCTCACCCCGGCTGGCGAGCAGGTCGCCCTGCAGATGGTGCGCCACCATCGTCTGATCGAGCTGTTCTTGCATGAGCTCCTGGAGATACCCTGGGACCAGGTGCACGGCGAGGCCGAAAGGCTCGAGCACGCCATGAGCGAGGAGGTCGTCGAAGCCATCGCCCGCAGGCTGGGCTACCCCAGCGTGGACCCCCATGGCGACCCCATCCCCGATCGGGATGGCAGCCTGGCCGAGGCGAGCACCGGCATTCCTCTGGTCACCCTGGAGACCGGCCAGCTCGCGCGCCTCTCCCGGGTCCACCTGCAGGATGGTGACCGGCTGCGCTACTTAGGCAGCCTTGGCCTATATCCTGGTGCTGTCGTGCGCATCACCAGGCGCGAGCCCTTCGACGGACCCCTGACGGTGGAGGTGGATGGCCTGCCTCACGTGCTCGCCCACGGCCTGGCCTACCTGCTCAGTGTCACCCCAGCGTCGCCAGGCAGTGACCCCCTGCCTGAGCCACCGGCTACCCCAGGCCCCGCTGGCGACCACCTGCCTCCGGCCGGAGGTATCCATGCCTGATCCCGCGCAAGCCCTGAGTATCGCTCTGCTGTTCCTGGCCGGCGTTGGGCTCCTCTTCTGGCCCCAACGCGGGCTCTTCTACCGCTGGCAGCAGGCCAGGCGGGCCTCCGAGCGGGTCATGACCGAGGACGTGCTGAAGTACCTCCTCCAGTGCCAGATGCAGGGCCGCCGGCCTACCGTCGAAGGCGTGGCCGGCATCCTGCGGCTCAGCCGGGACGATGCCACAGCTCTCCTCGCTCGCATGGAGAGCGCGTCGCTGTTGTCGGCTGCGCACGGCGAAATTGAGCTAACTCCAGCCGGACGCGACTCTGCCCTCCACATCGTGCGCGCCCATCGCCTGTGGGAGCGCTACCTGGCCGACTTCACGGGTTACGGCGAGGCCGAGTGGCACGAACAGGCCGAACGGTTCGAGCACATCCTGCTGCCCGCCGAAGCCGATGCCCTGTCCGCCCAGTTGGGTAACCCCACCCACGACCCTCACGGCGATCCTATTCCCGACATCACCGGGCGCTACATCCCCCACGGCGGCCATCCATTGACCTCCCTCACCCTGGGCCGGCCAGCGCGTATCGTGCATATCGAGGACGAGCCCGAGGCCATCTATGCCCAGCTGGTGGCCGAGGGTCTGTACCCCGGCCAGATCGTGCGCTTGGTCGAGATCAGCCCCCAACGCGTGCGTTTCTGGGCCAATGGCGACGAGCACATCCTGGCACCGCTGCTGGCTGCCAATATCTCCGTGGCACCGGCGCCTGCCGAAGCCCCAATTGCCGCCAGCGGCGTCACCCTGTCCAGCCTGGTGCCAGGGCAACAGGCCCGGGTCAGCAGCCTCTCCCCCCGCTGCCGCGGGGTCGAGCGCCGCCGTATGCTGGACCTGGGCATTCTACCCGGCACGGTCATTACCGCCGAGCTCGTCAGCCCTGGTGGCGACCCCACAGCCTATGACGTGCGCGGTGCCCTGATCGCCCTACGCCGGGAACAGGCTCAGCTAATCAACGTCACGCCACTGGTCGGAGCGCTGGAGATGGGAATCTCTGAAGGTGAAAGGCCGATAGACCATGCAGCCTGACGTGAGCCACCACGGAGAGCCAGCCGTGTCACAAGCTCCTGAAGCTGTCGCCGACGAGCTGGTTGCCAGCGCCCATGTCTTGGAGCATGCCGTGATCCCGGCCAGGCCGTTGCCGGGGGTGCCGGCGGGATGCGCTACTTGCCCGGCTCACAATGCCGCCAACCTGCGCCGGCTGGGCATCGACATGGCCAACTGGGATTACGTGGTGGCCCTGGCCGGCAATCCCAACGTCGGCAAGAGCACGGTGTTCAACGCCCTCACCGGCCTGCGCCAGCATACCGGCAACTGGCCTGGCAAGACCGTGACCAGGGCCGAGGGCGGCTTCGAGGTCGGCGGCCATCGCTACAAGCTGGTAGACCTGCCCGGCACCTACTCCCTGCTGGCCACCAGCCTGGACGAGGAGGTGGCTCGTGACTTCATCCTCTTTGGGCAACCCGATGTAACCGTGGTGGTGGTGGACGCCACCCGGCTGGAGCGCAATCTCAACCTGGTCCTTCAGGTGCTGGAGATCACCGGGCGTGTGGTCGTGTGCCTCAACCTGATGGACGAGGCCCGGCGCCACGGCCTCGAGATCGACCACCGTCGCCTGGCCCGCGATCTCGGCGTGCCCGTAGTGCCCACGGCGGCCCGGCAGCGGCAGGGCCTGCCCGAGCTCCTGCAGGCTATCGACGATGTGGCTACCGGACGCACCGTGGGCAAGCCTCACCGCATTCAGACCGAGCCCCCCGCCCTTAAGCGCGCCATCTCGCAGCTGGCGAGCCAGGTCGAAGCCCTCTTTCCCGGCCTGCCCAACGCGCGCTGGGTGGCCCTGCGCCTGTTAGATGGCGACGAGCGCATCGCCGACGCACTGCGCCGGGGCGAGCTGGGCGATCTCAGCCGCGGCAGCCTGGAGGACCGGGCCCAGGGCCTGGCGCGCACCTTGGAGGCTACGCCGTGAGCAATCCGGCGCTGGCGCCACCCTGGCCAGGCCCCCATCGGGAGTTGAGCCATCCGGCCACCGGCCCATCGCCAGCCACAGCCGAGGATATCCTGGCTACCGCCCAGTCCTTGCGCTGGGAGATGGGCGGTGACTTCCACGGGTCTCTGATGGAAGCCATCTATACCGAAGCGGCCAGGATCGCTGACCGCGCCGTGACCAGGCCAGGCCAGAAGCCGCGCTTCGACCTGGATCGCACCATCGATCGCCTGGTGACCAGCCGGCTCTGGGGCTTCCCCATCATGATCCTGCTCTTCACCCTGGTGTTCTGGATCACCATCACCGGAGCCAACCTGCCCTCCCAGCTGCTCTCCAGCGTCTTGATCGGCAGGATCTACCCCTGGCTCCACCAACTGGCCGACGCTATCAACCTGCCCTGGTGGCTCAGCGGCGTGCTTATCGACGGCATGTATCTGGCCACAGCCTGGGTGGTTAGCGTGATGCTGCCGCCCATGGCCATCTTCTTCCCCCTGTTCACGCTCCTGGAGGACTTCGGCTACCTGCCGCGCGTGGCCTTCAACTTGGACCATTTCTTTCAGAAGGTCGGGGCCCATGGCAAGCAGTCGCTGAGCATGATGATGGGCTTCGGCTGCAATGCTGCCGGCGTCGTAGCCACGCGCATTATCGATAGCCCGCGCGAGCAGCTCATCGCCATCATCACCAACAACTTCGCCCTCTGCAACGGCCGCTGGCCCACCCAAATCCTGATCGCATCGCTCTTCATCGGCGGGCTGGTGGCGTCCCAGTGGGCCGGGCTGATCTCCGCCCTGGCCGTGGTAGGCGTCGCCATGCTGGGCGTGCTGGTGAGCTTCCTGGTGTCATGGGGCCTCTCTCGCTCTGTCCTGCGCGGGCAGCCATCCACCTTCAGCCTGGAACTGCCCCCCTACCGCCCCCCACGGATCCTGCAGACCATCACTACCTCCTTCGTCGACCGCACGATTTACGTGTTGTGGCGGGCCATCGTGTTTGCTATGCCGGCCGGGGCCGTGATCTGGCTGATCGCCAACGTGCAGGTCGGTGGTATCAGCGTTGCCGAAGCTATGGTCAACTTCCTGAATCCCATTGGCCTGCTGATCGGCCTCAACGGCGTGATCCTCGTGGCCTACATCGTGGCTATCCCAGCCAACGAGATTGTCATTCCCACGATCCTGATGCTGACCGTGCTGGTCACCGGCATCACCGGCGTTGGCCAGGGCACTGGGGTCCTGTTCGATATGGAGAACAGTGCGGATCTGAAGGAGCTGTTCCAAGCCGGTGGCTGGACCCTGCTGACCGCCGTCAACCTGATGCTGTTCAGCCTGCTGCACAACCCGTGCAGCACCACCATCTTCACGGTCTACAAGGAAACTGGCAGTCGCAAGTGGACCGTGGTGGCGGCCTTGTTGCCTCTGGCCATTGGCCTGGTGGTGACCTTCTTTGTGGCCCAAGTTTGGCGCCTGGTGGCGGGCCTGGGGGCCTGATCCGTTAGGGATAGTGGATCATCCTCAGCGCCGTGGCCGGCGCCCCGTGCCCCCTCGGGCCTGGCCGGCCTGGCCAATGCCATGGCGTTGGAGCAGGGCACCCCAATCAGCCACCGGCTGTCCTGGTGCCGGCGGCTGCCACTGGCGGGCGGCTCGCAGCATAGCATCAAGGCTCTCCGGAGGGGTGTCGGGCGATACCCCGCCGCCCATGGACAGGATCATGCCGCCCCCCGGCGCTCCCCGATCCAGGCAGGCCTGGGCAAACTCCCCAACCACCTCGGGGGGCTGGCGCACAGCCACATGTAGAGGCGGCACGTTGCCCATGAGGGCCACCCGGTGTCCCATGTCGGCCTTGGCCTGCGCGATATCCACCTCGTGGGCCCAGTTGAAGACGTCAAAGCCGGCGTCGGCCAGGACGCTGTAGAGGTGGGGACAGGGGGTGTCGTTGTGGTAGATGCGGATGAGCCCGTCAAACTCATCGAAGATGCGGCGCAGGTAGGGCTCTACGAATTCGTGGTAGTGCTCCACCGAAACCATGCCGGCGATGTCGTCCAGCACCATGATTCCCTCGGGCGCGGTCAGCGTGTCCAGCTGGGCCTGCAGCCAACGGACGATCGTCGTGGTGATCTTGTCCAGGAAGGCATGCACCAGCTGCGGGCGCTCCACGAGTCCCGTCATCAGGCTGCTGATGCCCATGATCCACCCGGCCGTCACCATGGGGCCCCGCGCCGCCACCATGCGGATGCCCAATCCCTCGGCTTGCAGCCGGGTCTCCGCGCGCTGGTACAGGCGCAACACCAGGGGCATGAGCCCATCCTCCCGCACGTCGGGCAGTGGCGCCCCGGCCCAGTGGGCCAGGTCCGAAACCACGGGCTCGATGGATGGCGGGCGGTCTCGGTGAAAGTGAATGCGCACCCCAAACGCTGAGGGCTCCACGGCCATGCCGTATTCCACCCAGTATCCGGGAATCCAGACCGCGTCGGGAAACCGGTCAGCCAGCCCGCGATGCACGCGGAACCAGGCCTCAGGGTCGAGGAAGTAGTCCAGGGTATGCATGCCGGCGTAGCCCGGCAGCCAGGGGCTGTCCACGATGAAGGCCACCGGCACCTGGTCCGGCTCCTCAAGCCGGGCGGCTTGCTTGAAACGATGCCATGCATTGGTCATGGATAGATTGGCCTCCGCTTGGGATGTGAGCTTGTTCTCTGTTAGTGTACGCCATGGCACGGCGCGTTGACAAATCTCCATGGCTGCTGCTATAATGGCGCTAGCGTCAGCTGCAGTTCTCGCCTTCCCCCTGCGCAGTTGAACCCTGCCCTGGCTCTGCTACCGGCCTATTCTTTGTGCCGGCCAGGCCATGGGCGCACCATCGAATGGCCGGTTGAGCCGGTCGTCCATCACAGCACGCATGACCGCTCACCACCTGGAGGAGAAGACAAGGAGGTAACATCAAGCCTGACGTAGCGGTCCGGCCTGCTGGCAGCGACTCTCCCGTTTCGATGAAGATACGAAGGAGGTACACTGATGTTCCGTTTCCTCACCGTCCTGCTGCTGCTCTCGCTGGTGTTGTTGGCCGCCTGCGCCACGCCCGCACCTGCCCCTGCCCCGGCGGCTGAACCTCCACCAGCCGAGCCTGAACCCGCCCAGCCTGAACCGGCTCCTGCTGTAACTACTCCGGCCGAGCCTGAGCCAGCTCCGGTAGAGCCAGTTGCTGCGCCCTCCCAGTACAAAGAAGCGCCTATGCTGGCCGAGATGGTGGCTGCGGGCGAGCTGCCGCCTGTTGACGAGCGCCTGCCCAAGGATGTCCTGGTTCAGGAGGTTGTGGACGAGATTGGCACCTACGGCGGCACGCTGCGCCGTGGCTTCACCGGGCCAAACGATCACAACAACTACTCGCGTCTGACTTACGACGCCCTGGTCCGCCACGCGCCAGACGGCAGTGAGGTCATCCCCCACATCGCCAAGGGATGGGAGTCCAACGACGATTTCACCGAATGGACGGTCTTACTGCGCGAGGGCATGAAGTGGTCCGATGGCGCCCCCTTCACCGCCGACGACATCATGTTCTGGTACGAGGGCATCCTGCTCAACCCGGACCTGACTCCCACCGTGCCGGTCTGGATGCAGAACGCCGATGGCTCCACGGCCACCGTGGAGAAGCTGGATGACTATACGGTGAAATGGACCTTTGCCCAGCCCAACACGGCCTTTCTGCTGGACCTGGCCAACAAGGACGGTGGCGACGCCACGATCAACAACCTGGCCTTCGCGCCGGCTCACTACCTGAAGCAGTTCCATCCGGACTTTGCCGACGAGGCCGGGCTACAGGCCAAAGTAGCCGAGGCCGGCTTCGAGACCTGGGTCCAGCTGTTCAATATCGAGGCCCTGCCCCACCTCAGCGGCACGCGGCCCAGCACGGCCGCCTGGGTACCCGATGGGACGACCGTGGCCGACCCGATCTTCATGCTCAAGCGCAACCCCTATTACTTTGCGGTGGACGCCGAAGGCCAGCAACTGCCCTATATCGACGAGGTGCGCTACACCTTCTTTTCAGACCGCGAAGCCCTCAACCTGGCTGCAGTCGGCGGTGAGATCGACATGCAGGGCCGGCACATTGCCATGAGCAACTACCCGGTGCTGGTCGAGAACGGCGAAAAGGGTGGCTACCGGGTGCTCACCTGGCCCACCTTTGGCGGATCTGACGCCGTCCTCATGTTCAACCAGACCTACGTGGTCGACCCTGTCATCGGCGAGTTGCTGCAGAACAAGGACTTCCGCATCGCCCTCTCCCATGCCATCGACCGCGAGGCCATCAAGGAGCTGGCCTTCCTTGGCATCGGCGAGGCCCGCCAGGGTGTCCCTGCACCCTTCCATCCCTACTATCCGGGCGACGAATACGCCTTCAAGTACACGGAGTTCGATCCGGACCAGGCCAATGAGATCCTTGACAGCATCGGCCTTACCGAGCGCGACAACGAGGGCTTCCGCCTGCGGCCTGACGGCGAACGGCTGGACCTGGAGATCGGCGTCGTGCCCGAGCAGTTCGCGGCCTGGGCCGATATCGGCCAGCTGATCGTGGAGGACTGGGCCGAGGTGGGCGTGCGCGCCCACCTGGAGCTGCGCGAGCGCACCCTGCACTTTGCCATGCGCAACACCAGCGACCTTCAGATCGAGGTCTGGAACGAGGACACCACCGGCTTCCCCTTCAGCGGCCAGCCCAAGTTCGATCCGCGCAGCGATCCTGCCCTGGTGTTCGCACCCCTGGTGCGCCAGTGGATCAACACCGGCGGCGCCGAGGGCGTCGAGCCCACCCCGGAGATGCAGCAGATCATGGACATCATCGACGAGGCCAAGGTCTCCGGCCGGGAGCGCCAGGTCGAGCTGGCCCAGGAGCTCTTCCGCATCTGGGCCGACAACATCTGGGAAATCGGCACCGTCGGCCTGACACCCATGGTCCAGGGTGTGGTGGTCGTCAACCAGAACCTGCGCAACGTGCCCGACGTGGCCGGTAACGACTGGCCCCTGCGCACGCCCGGTAACACCCGGCCCGAGCAGTACTTCTACGCGCCCTAGATCAGCTACGGTGTCCGGGTTATGGGCTCTGTAGAGCTGACCTGGCACCCCATTGCGGGCCACCCTTCCCGACTCTCTTGGGCTGGAAGGGTGGCCTGCCAACTGCCCTCCCGCTATGCTAGCCTACATCACTAAGCGCCTGCTGCTCCTGCCCTTGCTGCTCTTCATCTTCTCGATCCTCGCCTTTCTGCTGATCCAGGCGCCGCCCGGCGACTTCGTGACCAGCTATGTCGCCGAGCTGACTGCTTCTGGCTCCTCCATGGACCAGATCCAGGTCGACGCCCTGCGGGAGCTGTACGGCTTGGAGCAGCCCATCCACGTGCAGTACTTCAAGTGGATCAGCCGTATCCTGCAGGGCGACCTGGGTGTCTCGCTGGATTGGCGGAAACCTATCTCGGAGCTCATTGGCGAGCGGCTGCTGCTAACCGTCCTGTTGGGCACGTTCACCTTGCTCCTCACCTGGGCCCTGGCTGTGCCCATCGGTATCATCTCCGCCACCCACAAGTACACTTTTGTCGATTACTTCTTTACCGTCTTCAACTACATCGGCGTGGCCACACCCACCTTTATGACCGCCTTGATTCTGATGTGGCTCGCTTTTTACTATTTCGGCATCACCGTCACCGGCCTGTTCTCTCCGGAATACGTCGACGCACCCTGGAGCATGGGTCGCGTCGTCGATCTGGGTAAACACATCTGGCTGCCCGTTGTCATCCTGGCTCTCGACGGCACGGCCAGGCTGGCCCGCATCATGCGCGCCAACCTGCTGGACGAGCTCAACAAGCCCTACATGGAGATGGCCCGAGCCAAGGGCATGTCCGAGTGGCGGCTGGTGATGAAATACCCGGTACGCCTGGCTATTAACCCGCTGGTCAGCAGCCTGGGCTGGTACCTGCCCCTGATCTTCTCCGGCAGCCTGATCGTGGCCACGGTCCTCAACCTGCCCACCATTGGCCCTATGCTGCTCCGTTCCCTGCGCAGCCAGGATATGTTCCTGGCTGGTATCATAGTCCTGGTTTACTTCGGCCTGGCCGTCATCGGTACCCTTTTATCCGATATCCTGCTGGCCTGGCTCGATCCACGTATTCGCATGGAGGAATAAGGATACCTCCGGCGTACACCCGGCGACTGGCCGATGAAAGATGATTAGCACCGATCCCCAACACCTGGTGCCAGCCGAGGACAGCGTGGCCGGCGATCCGGGCCTGGCGGCTGATTTCGACCTGGGCGCGGCGCCGCCTGACCTGGTCAGCGATGCCGAGGCGTTCTATGTGGCTCCCAACTGGAAGCTGGTGTGGTGGCGCTTCCGGAAGCATCGCCTGGCCGTGATCAGCGGAGTGATCGTGATCCTCATCGGCATCGTGGCCCTGTTCCCGGACTTTTTCAGCACCCAGGATCCTAATGAAAGCCAGGCCACGGGCTCCTTCATCCCGGTGCAACGCCTGCGTTTTTGGGACGGTGGACCAAGCCTCCATGTGCTCGGCGTCACGGGCGCCCGCAATCCCAAGACTTTGCGCATGGAGTGGCAGATCGACGAATCCCAGAAGATCCCTCTGCGTTTCTTCGGCCAGGGCTATCAGTGGGAGGTGCTGGGCCTGTTCCTCACGGATCTTCACTTCATCAGCCCCTCGAACCCGGAAGAGCAGGCTCCCCTCCACCTCCTGGGCACCGACAGGCTGGGCCGCGACCAGTGGTCGCGTCTCATGCACGGCACCCGGGTCAGCCTCTCCATCGGCCTGATCGCCGTCTTCATCAGCACCATCCTCGGCATCACCCTTGGCGGCATCTCCGGCTACTTCGGCGGCACCACTGATCTGGTCATCCAGCGCGTCATCGAGTTTCTCCAGTCGATACCCGCCATTCCCATCTGGCTGGCCCTCACCGCAGCCCTGCCGCGCACGTGGTCGGTGGAACAGACCTACCTGGCCATTACCGTGATCCTGGCTCTCATCGGCTGGACGACCCTGGCCCGGGAGGTGCGCGGCCGCTTCCTGTCTCTCCGGGAAGAGGATTTCGTAGTTGCGGCCAAGCTCTCGGGCAGCAGCCAGTCGCGTATCATCTTCCGCCATATGGTGCCCACCTTCTCCAGCCATATCATCGCCGCCGTGACCCTGGCTATCCCCGTGATGATCATCAGCGAGACCTTCTTGAGCTTCCTCGGCCTCGGCCTGCGACCACCAGCTATCAGCTGGGGTGTTCTCCTGCAGGAGGCGCAGAATCTGCAGTCCATAGCTCTGGCCCCCTGGCTCCTGTTGCCAGGCCTGGCGGTGTTTATTACGGTGCTGACGATGAACATTCTGGGCGATGGCCTGCGCGACGCCGCCGATCCTTATAGCCAGTAGTCACCGGTCCACCGGCTCCCATGGATGCTCCCATTCTCTCCGTACGCCACCTGAAGACATACTTCATGCTGGACGAGGGCACGGTGAAGGCCGTGGACGGCGTCAGCTTCGACGTCTATCCCGGCCAGGTCGTGGGCATCGTCGGCGAGAGCGGCTGCGGCAAAAGTGTGACCATCAAGTCCATCCTGCGCATCGTCGCCAAACCGGGCGCGATCGTCGGCGGTGAGATCTTGTACCGCCCGCAGCAGCAAGCCACCTACGAGGCCACGACGCCCGACGGCTACGTCAACCTGGCCGGGCTGGATGAGCGGGGCAAGCAGATGCGCTCCCTGCGCGGCAGCGAGATTGCACTCATCCCGCAGGAACCCATGGCCTCCTTCAGCCCCGTCCATACCATTGGCAACCAGCTAATGGAGGCCATCCTGCTGCACCAGGACGTCAGCAAAGCCCAGGCCCGGCAGATGGCCATCGAGCAGCTGCGCGAGGTCGGCGTACCGAACCCCGATCAACGCATGGGCATGTACTCCTGGGAGTTGAGCGGCGGCCTGCGCCAACGAGCCATGATCGCCATGGCCCTCTCGTGCAATCCCAGCCTCCTGATCGCCGACGAGCCCACCACCGCTATCGACGTCACCACCCAGGCCCAGGTCCTGCGGCTACTCACCTCGCTGCAGGAGCGCCACAACATGGCCATCATCTTCATCACCCACGACCTGGGTGTGATCGCCCAGGTGGCCGACTATGTCGTGGTCATGTACCTGGGTCGAGTGGTCGAGACCGGGCCTGTAGACGATATCTTCCACAACCCGCAACATCCCTATACCAGGGCCCTGCTCAGATCGATTCCCACCGTGCACTCAGAGTCCAGGACCCTGCTGCCTACCATCGAAGGCTCCATCCCTCATCCCTTCAATCGGCCGCCGGGCTGCCCGTTCTATCCCCGCTGTTCCGAGTTTATCCCCGGCACCTGCGATCAGAGGATCCCCAGCCTGCAACCTGTCAACCCACGCCAGGCAGCCAGCTGCTTTCTCCATCACGATGTGGCAGAGGAAGTTCCGGCATGACCAAGACCACACCATGGTAGCGACATCGTGAGCCCAGGCAACTCCAGGCCAGTCCTGCTGGAAGTCAAGGATCTTAAGAAGTACTTCCCTATCTGGAAGGGCTTCGTCAAGAAGTTAGTCGGCTATGTGCGGGCTGTCGACGGCGTGAGCTTCTACGTTAATGAGGGCGAGACCCTGGGGCTGGTCGGCGAAAGCGGCTGCGGCAAGACCACCACCGCCCGCTGCATCCTGCGGGCCATCGACCCTACTTCCGGCCAGATCCTGTTTCGCACCGGGGCCGGGGAGGTCGTCGACATTGCCGGCCTGCCGGAGAGCGAGATGCGTCCCTTGCGCCGCGAGATGCAGATGATCTTCCAGGACCCCTTCGCCTCCCTGAATCCGCGCATGAACCTGTTGGACATCGTCGGGGAACCCTTGCTGGTGATCGACGGCATCAAGGATCGCAAGGAGCGCTCGGAACGGGTGGCCGAACTGCTGCGCCTGGTGGGCCTGCGCCCGGAGTACATGCAGCGCTATCCCCACGCCTTCAGCGGCGGCCAGCGCCAGCGTATTGTCATCGCCCGCGCCCTGGCCCTGAATCCCCGCCTGGTGGTGGCCGATGAGCCGGTGTCGGCGCTGGACGTTTCAGTCCAGGCCCAGGTGCTCAACCTGATGCTCAGGCTGCAGCAGGAGCTGCATCTGACCTATCTGTTCGTGGCTCACGATCTGAGCGTGGTCAAGCACATTTGCGATCGCGTGGTGGTGATGTACGTGGGCAAGATCGTCGAGAACGCGCCTACCCACGAGCTCTTCCACAATCCTCGCCATCCTTACACCGCGGCCTTGATGTCCGCCGTGCCCGTGGCCGATCCACGGATCCGGGCCAGGATGACGCCGCTGGAGGGCGATGTGCCCAGCCCGGCCAACCCGCCGTCAGGCTGCTACTTCCATCCACGTTGCCCCTATGCTGTCGAGCGATGTTCTGCCGAGGCGCCCCCACTGGAGGAAATCGCTCACCACCACCTCGTCGCCTGCCACCGGGCCCATGAGCTCCAGCTGCCCGGCATCGCCGGTGAGTGAGCCACTGGCTCCATCACCCAGGTGAGGATGGCACCCGAACCAAGCAGCATTTCCGCCGGCTGGCGCCGGGCCCGGAGGCCACCATGCAGTACGTCTTCGATACCCGCCATCTCATTCGTTACCGCTTCCCTACCCATGTCAATGACCTGGTCATGGATCGTGCCCATGCCTCCACCAGCGAGGTGTTCATCGTCGAGCTGGCGCCGGGTGAGGCCCCGCCCGCGCATCGCCATGACGACATGGAGCAGGTCTTCTATGTGCTGGAGGGGCGTGGCCGGCTTGATGTCGGCTTTGGCGACGAGAGCTACCTGATCGGCCCTGGCGACGTGGTGCGCATCCCCCTGTCCACCCCCCATACCGTGCACTGCCTGGGCGACCATCCCTTACGCTACCTGGCCGTCGACTGCTTCACCGCCGGCCGGCCCGCCGCTGAGCCCACCTGGGAGGATCATGTGCGCGTCGTCTGTACCCAGCAGGGCTGGCGCTTCGAGGACGTGCGGGGGGCCTAGCCATGCGTATCACAGCCCGCCTCCCCGATCTGCTGGCGATCTACCGCGCCGAGCTGCTGGAACGTGTCGTACCCTTTTGGCTGCGCCATGCCGTGGACCAAGAGCACGGCGGCCTCCTGACCTGCATCGCCGACGACGGCACTGTGCTCAGCACGGACAAGTACATGTGGTCACAGCTGCGCGCGATCTGGACCTTTTCCGCCCTCTACAACCGCATCGAGCGCCGGCCGGAATGGCTAGACCTGGCCTGCCATCAGTTTGACTTCGCCCGTCGCCACGGCCGCGATCAGGAGGGCCGCTGGGTCTTCGCCGTGGATCAATACGGACGCGTGCTGCAGGGGGCCAACAGCATCTACGCCGATGGGTTCGCCATCTATGGCCTCACCGAGCTGGCGCGGGCTCTCGACCAGGCCCCGGGCCACCCCTGTGCCAGCGCCCAGGAGGCCATCGACCTGGCCCTCGAAACCTATGCCAGCGTGCAACGGCGCCTGGCCGTTCCCGGCAGCTATGGCACGGAGCCCTATGCATTACCCCCGGGGATCAAGGCCCATGCCGTATCCATGATCTTCGCCCTGGTCTTCCATGAGCTGGGCCAATACACCGGCAATCGAGAGATCGTCCAGGCCGGCCTGGCCCACGCCTGCGAGGTCATGGACGTCTACCTCCGGCCCGAGCGCCGCCTGCTCTTCGAGTTCGTGGGCCTGGACAACGCCCTTTGGGACACGCCCCAGGGGCGCTCCATCGTGCCCGGGCACGCCATCGAGTCCATGTGGTTCATGATCCACATCTTCGACCAGGCAGGCGAGGCGTCGCGCGTGCGCCAGGCTATCGAGGCCATCCGCTGGCATGTCGAGCTGGGCTGGGACTCCCGGTACGGCGGCATCGTGCACGCCCGGGATGCCAACGGCGGCCGGCCTTGGTGGCGCTTCCCGGACCTCAAGCTTTGGTGGCCCCAGACCGAAACCCTCTACGCCCTGCTCCTGGCCTACCAGCACAGCCGGGAGCCTTGGTGCCTGGACTGGTTCCAGAAAGTCCACAACTACGCTTTTACCCACTACCCGGTGCCGGAGTATGGGGAGTGGACCCAGCGGCTGGATCGCCAGGGACGCCCGATCACCACCACGGTGGCCCTGCCGGTCAAGGACCCCTTCCACCTGCCCCGCGCGCTGATCTATTGTATCGATGCCTTGCAGCAGTTGGTAGTACCCGGCTTTGGGACACCGGGAAGCCTCTGAACCATTCTCATGCGCCAGCCTAACCTTCTCTTCCTGATCACCGATCAACAGAGCGCCAGCACCGTGGATCACGGCTCCTCTTGCCACACGCCGCACCTGGATAAACTGGCTGCGCGCGGCGTGCGCTTCCAGCGGTGCTACGCCACCAACCCCATCTGCTCGCCCAGCCGGGCCAGCCTGTTCACAGGCCTGCTGCCCCATAGCCACGGCATGGTGGACGTGACCCACGCGGTAGAGCCGTACCGGGCCGAGCTCAAGGCTGGCATTCCCATGTGGCCGCAGCTCCTGCAGGCTGCCGGCTACCGTACCGCCTATTTCGGTAAGTGGCACGTGGAGCGCAGCAACCGCCTGGACCGTTTCGGCTTCGATATCTACGACGTCGAGCAATACCATACCCTCCAGGGCCTGGTGGAGCGCCGCGACCATATGTTGCTGCGCGGCATGGTGCACCAGCCAGGCTACAAGAACTTCCTACTGTATGGTGTGGTCGACGAGCCGGCCGAAAGCACCCCCGAGGCCCGCCTGTTCTCCGATGGCATCGCCTTCCTGCAGGAGACGGCCCGGCAACCCGGCCAGCCCTGGGCCCTCTTTCTCAGCACTGAGGCGCCCCATGATCCGTATGTGGTGCCCGCCGCATATCTCCAGCGCTACGATCCGGCAGCCATCCCTCGTCCAGCCAGCTTCGCCGACACCCTGGCTGACCGGCCCACCATCTATCGTCGCATCCAGGCGGTCTGGGAAGCCCTGGCCTGGGACGACTATGCCCTGGCTACCGCCTGCTATTTCGGCCTGTGCTCGTTGATCGATGATCAGGTCGGCCGCATCCTATCCGCCATCGAGGACATGGGCCAGGACCAGGACACCCTGGTGGTGTATACCTCCGACCACGGCGACTACATGGGTGCCCACCGGCTGCTGCTCAAGGGCCTGCCAGCGTTCGAGGAGGTATACCGCGTGCCCCTGATTCTCTGCGGGCCGGGCATGCCGCGTGGCCGCCAGGTAGATCGAGTCGTGAGTCTCTTGGACCTGGGACGGACTCTCATTCAGCTGGCCACCGGCGATGACTTTCCCTGCCAGGGCCGGTCTCTCGTGCCGTTGCTGCAGGAGGACGTTGCGACGTGGCAGGATGAGGCCTATGCTGAGATGCAGGGCCAGCGCTTCGCCTACCAGCAGCGCGTCGTATGGCGCGATCGCTGGAAGTACATCTTCAACACGTTTGACGAGGACGAGCTGTACGACCTGGCCAAGGACCCGCATGAGCTGCATAACCTGGCCGGCGATCCAGCTCACGCCGCGGTGTTGCGCAGCATGGCCGCGGCCATGTGGCAGATCGCGCACCGTACCGGAGATACCAACATGGTGCAGGCCCAATACGGCATGTTCCGCTTCGCCCCCGTCGGGCCGGAGGTGTGAGGATGGAGAGTGACACTGAAGCTCTGCCGGTGGGCCGCTATGCCCTGGTGAACGGGCGCCTGGTGCTACCGGACGGGGTGTGCAAGGGCCAGGCTCTGATCGTTGAGGGTTCGACCATCGCCGGCATCGCCAGCATGGGCGACCTGGGCAGCGATCTGCCGCAGGTCGACGTCGGCCGCCGCCTGGTGACCCCGGGCCTGATCGACATTCACACCCACGGCGCGTTGGGACATACCTTCAACGAGCCCACGGCCGAGGCCTTCGCCACCATCACGGCCGAGAACTGCCGTCGCGGTGTAACCTCTCTCCTGGCCACTACGGCCACAGCGCCCATCCCTGATCTCGTCGCCTGCCTGGAGTTCGCCCGGGAGTGGATGGGTGAGCCGCGTGACGGCGCCCAGGTGCTGGGAGTCCACCTGGAAGGCCCCTATTTTCACCCGGCCCAGGCCGGAGCCCAGGACCCCGCCAGCCTGCGTACCCCCGATGACGGCTCGGTCGATCGTCTTTTGGCCCACGCCAGTGTGATCCGCATGATGAGCTTCGCCCCCGAGTTGCCTGGCGCGCTGGCCCTCACCGCCCGGCTGGCCGCCCTGGGCATCGTGCCGGCCGCCGGCCACAGCATGGCTCGCGACGGCGACGTGCACGCTGCTATGGCCCACGGCCTGCGCCACATCATTCACGTCTGGAGTGCC
This sequence comes from Anaerolineae bacterium, assembly GCA_032111745.1. Lineage (GTDB taxonomy): Bacteria > Chloroflexota > Anaerolineae > JAAEKA01 > JAAEKA01 > JAULUH01. The sequence continues at coordinate 54,018 of JAULUH010000211.1, forward strand.
CAGTCCACCACCGTGCGCGAGGGTCCGTGGCGCAAGCCCGGCCTGCTGGAGGCATCCCTGGCCTTTGACGGCCTTACCGTGGAGATGATCTGCGACAACAAACATCTCCCACCCACGCTGATGCAGCTGGCCGTCAAGGCCGTGGGCACCGCCCGGTTGTGTGCCGTGTCCGACGCCACCAGCGGTGCCTGCCTGCCTGAAGGTGCCCGCTATCGCATGGGCGACATGACCTACGAGGTGCACGACGGCGTCGGCATGATGCTGGACCGCTCCTCTTTCGCCGGCAGCACCACCCTTCTGCCCCAGATGGTGCCCATCCTGGTGGATGTGGTGGGGGTATCCGTGCCCGAGGCTATCGCCATGACCAGCCTGAACCCGGCACGCGCTATCGGCGTCGACGTTCGCAAGGGCAGCCTGGCACCCGGGAAGGACGCCGACGTGGCCATCTTTGACGAGGACTTCAGCGCCTGGCGCGTGATCATCGGCGGGCGCTGAGCCCACCCCTTTAGGAGGACACCAGTGCCTACCCCCATCCTTGAGACCACCGTTGGCCAACTGCCCGTTAGCATCTTCGCCACCAACGCCCAGATGGGCCAGGCCGCCGCCATCGAGGCTGCTGCCATCATGGGTCAGGCTATTGCCGAGCGCGGGTTCGCCAATATCATCCTGGCTACCGGCAACTCGCAGCTGACCTTCTTGCGAGCCCTGCGCTCGCGCCGTGACATCGCCTGGCCGCGCGTGCACGTCTTTCACATGGACGAATACGTCGGCCTGGATCCCGGGCATCCCGCCAGCTTCCCCAACTTCCTGCAGCGGGAGCTGCTAGACCACGTCGATGCCGGTGCCTTCTTCCCCGTCCCAGCTCCCGTCCAGGGCACCGAGGCGGCCTGTCAGGAATACGAGGATCTGCTGCGCGCCCATCCGGCCGACCTCTGCGCCATGGGCATCGGCGAGAACGGCCACATCGCCTTCAACGACCCCCCGTTCGCCGATTTCGACGACCCCCGGTGGGCCAAGGTAGTCCGTCTTGACGATGCGTCGCGGCGCCAGCAGGTGGGCGAGGGCCATTTTGCCAGCCTGGACGAGGTGCCCACCCACGCTGTCACTCTGACCATCCCGGCCCTGCTCTCGGCCCGAAGGGTGCTCTGCATCGTGCCCGAGGCCCGTAAGGCCGCGGCCGTCCAGCGCTCCCTGCGCGGCCCTCTCACCGAGGATTGTCCAGCCTCCATCCTGCCCACCCAAGCCCACGTCCATCTTCTCCTGGACGCCGACTCAGCGGTACTGGCGTTTCCCTCCGTCAAGACGCGGTAACGGAATCTTCGCTCTGTGCCGCATCTTGTGGACTTGGGCCGGCCTCGATACAATGGCCTCTACCGGTCACTTGATGCTGGCGTGGAGCATTCACCCAGGCGCAGGCCGCCCGACTACTACTCACCAAGGAGAGGTAACAATCATGACCGTCTTGAGCGACTACACCCCTGAAGAGCAGAAACTGTTGATGGAGGGCCCGCGACTGGGCGCAGTGGCCGTGGCCGCCGCCAGCCTGGGCAAGGAGCGGGAAACCGCGTCCGAGGGCTTTGCTGCTGCCGAGTACGTGTTGTCCAGCAAAGGTGACTACCTGGACAATACCCTGATCGGCTCCATCCAGTACGAGCTACAGCAACGCAGCGCCAACGAGGAGCACTTCGCCAATTTCATCGATCTGGCCAGTGCACCAGGCGCCAAGGAGGATGCCCTGGCCAAGCTACGCCAGCTGTCCGATCTCCTGGCGGCCAAGTCCAACCCGGCCGAAGCCGCAGGCTACAAGGATTGGATCATGAACACAGCCGTGCGCACCAGCGAGGCTGGCGAGGAGGGGGGCGGCTTCCTGGGCTGGGGCGCGGTCCCGGTGAATGACGCCGAGAAGGAAGCGCTGTCACAGGTGGCAGCTGCCCTGGGCATGGCCAGCACAGGATAGCAAAAACCCACCCGTAGTCCTGCGCACAGGAGTCGAGGCTTTGGCCGG
>JAULUH010000212.1:0-7728 GCA_032111745.1 Anaerolineae bacterium
TCTATTTTTTAATTCTGTAAAAGTAATAATTTCCACGCATTCTATTTTTTGTAAAAGTGACTGTTTTTTTTTATGAATTTACGATTAATAAACATTGTTTTAATTCTGGTTTTCCAATGGTGAAATTTAATAACCATTCTCGCCACGAGCCGCGTTTAGCCAGCTCAGATACAGCAAATGCACGAAAAAATCCAATCGCTGCGCACAATGCAAAGGCCTGCGCCAATACTGCAGTAGGTCAGAGATACTGCGAAATGCGTTTGGTGGGGTGTTTGGCTGTGTTGTGGGCGTGTTTTCTGGCTTCGTTGGCGCGCCGGAAGCGCTGGGAGCCAGTGCATCGCCAGGGGTGCAGGGTATCGTGCTCCTGCCCTTCTTGTGGATGTTCAGCGTCTCCCTTAAGCCCGCCACGGAGCCCTTTGCCATCCCCGCCCGGCTGTGGCCGGAGAACCCCACCCTGGAGAATTACCGTACGGCGTTCCAGCCCGAGTTCCGGCGCTATTTCCTCAACAGCACCATCGTCTCCCTCTCCACCATGGCCATCTCTATCACCGTGGGCCTGCTGGCCGCCTATGCCTTCAGCCGCTTTCGTGTGCCGCTGTTTGGCGTGCTCTTGGTCGCCATCATCCTGGCCCAGATGTTCCCCATCGCCACCATGATCATCCCCATCTTCAAGATGGTGCGCGGGGCCGGCCTGCTCAACACCTACGCAGCCCTGATCATCGCCTACCTGACCATTACTCTGCCCGTCGCCATCTGGATGATGATCGGCTTCGTCGGCAATATCCCGCCCGACCTGGAGGAAGCCGCCCTCATCGACGGCGCCACCCGCCTGCAGGCCTTCTGGCATGTCGTCGTGCCCCTGGCCCGCCCCGGCATCGTCGCCACCGCCGTCTACATCCTGGTAGTGACCTGGCAGGAGTTCATGTTCGCCCTGGCCTTCACCCAGACCCGCGAGATGCGTACCCTGCCCGTGGGCATGAACGACTTCATCGGCCAGTACGGTATCCGCTACGGCGAGCTGATGGCCAGCTCGGTGATGGTGTCGCTGCCCATCGTGGCCGTCTTCTTTGTCCTGCAACGCCAATTTGTGGCCGGGCTGACCGCCGGCGCCACCAAGGGCTAGGCCTATGACCAACGTTGAGCGCATCGCCGGCCCTATCTACCGGGCCTCCATTGAGCTGGCACCGGGTATCCCCCTACACGTGCACCTGGTCAAGGGCGACAACTATGCCGTCTGGATCGACAGTGGCGTCAAATCGATGGCACCGCAGCTCAGCCAGGCCATGGCCGCGGCCGGTGTGGTGCCCGCACAGCTGCGCTTCATCCTGCATACCCATTCCCATCACGACCATATGGGCTGCAACGGCCAGCTGCAGGACCTGACCGGCTGCCTGATCGCCGCGCCTTCCCGCTATGCCGCCTGGCACGCCGATTTCGAGCGCCACTATCAGGAATTCGCCCGGCCCTTCCCCCACCTGGTGCCCGACACCCCGGCACTGCGCGCCGAGGTCCTGGACGTGCTGGACCGGCCGCGGCCCCTGGATCTGTTCATGGACGAAGGCACTCAGTTTAACCTGGGGGGTGACGTTTCCCTGGAGGCCATCAGCTTCCCCGGCCACCTCCTGGCCGAGTTCGGCTGGCTGGAGGCGTCCACTGCCACCCTGGTTCTCGGCGACGCCATTACCGGGCTCGATTGGCCCCTCTTCCACAGCCATCTGTCCGTGCCGGCCTACCGCCACACCCTGCATAAGATCGGGTCAGTCGTGCGCGAGCGGGGGGTGCAACGGGTGCTCTTTGCCCATTTCCCACCCCTCCCCGCCGCCGAGATCGACCAGCTCCTGGGCCGCGCCGCGCAGTACATCGACGAGATCGAGATCACCATGCTGCGCATCCTGGCCGCACACGACACCGTGACCCTGGCCACCCTGTGGGCCGAGACCTGCCGGCGCATGGAGCGCCTGCAGGAGTTCCGGTCGCTTAACATGGTGCACGCCCACGTGCAGGACCTGCTGGAGCGCCAGGTCATCCGCCAGGTAGGCCCCGAGACCTACCAGCTGCGCTAGCCCCGCCTGGGCAGAGGAGAGAGTCCATGGGACAACTGCATCGCAAGGTGGCCGTCGTGACCGGCTCGGCCACCGGTATCGGGGAGGCCATCGCCCGCGCCCTGGCCCGTGAGGGCGCCGCGGTCGTGGTGTCGGACATTGCCGACGAGCTCGGGGAAGCGGTCGCCCGCGACATCGCCGCTGGCGGCGGCCAGGCCCACTACCAGCACGCCGATGTCGGCAGCTCCCTTGAGGTGGCCGCACTGATCGAGTCCACCGTGGCGCGCTTTGGCCGGATCGATGTCCTGGTCAACAACGCCGCCATCGCCATCCCCGGTACCGTGGCTGATATCTCCGAGGAGAACTGGACCAGGGTCCTGGACCTGAACCTGACCAGCGTGTGGCGGGGCATGCACTACGCCATCCCCCACATGCTGCGCCAGGGCGGTGGGTCCATCGTAAACATCAGCTCGGCCCAGAGCCTGGTGGGCTTCTCGGGCTGGGCGGCCTACGCCGCCGCCAAAGGTGGCATCAACTCCCTCACCCGCCAGGCTGCCGTAGACTACTCCCGCTACAACATCCGCATCAACGCCATCGCGCCCGGCACCATTGCCACGGCCATGAACGTGCGCATCTTCGCCGAGGCTGAGGACGGCGAAGCCATGAAGGCGCGCTGGATCAGCCGGCACCCGGCGGGGCGCTTTGGCCTGCCGGAGGAGGTGGCAGCGCTGGTTGTCTTTCTGGCCTCCGACGGCGCCGGCTTCGTCACCGGCGAGGTGATCCGCGTCGACGGTGGCCTGGCCATCCACGGGGACTGACATCATGGCTGAATTGTTCAATCGCCAGTGGTCGCGGCAGGCATTGCTTGAGCGGGTTGGCCATATCGAGCAGATTGCAGGCGTCCGGGCTGTGGAGGCAACAGATGGCGCCGGCCGCGGCAGCCGGGTCTTCAGCGTCTACACCGGGGCCGGGCTGGCCTTTGATGTCGTGGCGGACCGGGCGCTGGACATCGGGGCCTGCACCTTCAAGGGCCTGCCCCTGGCCTGGGCGTCACCCGCCGGCCTGGTTCACCCCGGCTTCTACGAGGCCGAGGGGCTGGGCTGGCTGCGCTCCTTTGGTGGCGGCCTGGTCACTACCTGCGGGCTGGATCACTTCGGTGCCCCCGCCGTCGACGGCGGCGAGGCCTTCGGCATCCACGGCCGCATCTCCAGCCTGCCCGCTGAACAGGCCAGTTATCGCACCTTCTGGCAGGGCGATGATTACGTCCTGGAGGTGTCGGGGTCTGTGCGGCAGGCCCGCCTGTTCGGCGAAAACCTGCTGTTGCAGCGGCGCATCGTCACCACCCTGGGCGCCACCTCCCTAGTGATCGAGGACACGGTCACCAACCAGGGCTTCGCCCCGCAGCCGCACATGATCCTCTATCACTGCAACCTGGGCTTTCCCCTGGTCGATGCCGAAAGCAGGATCGTGCTGGACACCGGCGAGACCGTGGCCCGGGATTCCGAGGCCGCCCGCGGGCTCGACGCCTGGGATCGCTGCCAGGCGCCCACGCCCAGTTATCGCGAGCAGGTATTCCGCCACGCGCCCCGCGCCGATGCCGATGGCCACTGCCAGGTGCGGGTGGAGAATCCCGTGCTGGGCCTGGCCCTGGCCATCACCTATGACCAGCCGTCCCTGCCCCACCTGTTCCAGTGGAAGATGATGGGCCAGGGTGCCTATGTGCTGGGCATCGAGCCGGCCAACAGCAGCGCCATCGAGGGCCGCGCCGTGGCGCGGGAGCGCGACGACCTGCCTCACCTGGCCCCGGGTGAGAGCCGCAGCTATCGCCTCACCTTTGAGCCTATCTCTCTGAGGATAAAGTGAATATGCAGGCCTGGCAACCGGATGATCCGTTTGACTTCACGGGGCATACGGCTCTAGTAACCGGTGGTGCGGGCGCCCTGGGTGGGGAGATGGCTGCCGCACTGGTAGCCCACGGCGCCGATGTGATCATCGTCGACGTGCGCGAGCCGTCAGATGCGCTGTGGCAACGCCTGAGGGCCGGTCCTGGCCGCGTGTCCTATGCTTGCGCCAGTGTTGCCGACCGCCAGGCTCTGGCCGCGGTGGCTGAGCAAGCAGTTGAAGGCCTGGGCACTCCTGACCTCTTGCTCAACGTGGCTGGCCTGCATGCTCCCCAGGCCACGACCAGCGAGACTCAGCTCCTGTTCGACCTGCCGGAAGAAGCCGTCCGTTTGGTGCTGGATGTGAACCTGGTAGGCACGATCCTCGCCTGCCAGGTGTTCGGCCGCGCCATGGCCGCTCGGGGCACAGGCGCGATCGTCAACATCAGCTCCGTTTCATCCTTTCGCTCGTTGACGCGCGTCCCGGCCTACTCCGCGTCCAAAGCAGCGGTGAACAACTTCACCCGCTGGTTGGCCGTGCACATGGCCCAGGAGTACTCGCCACGCATCCGGGTCAATGCCATCGCACCTGGCTTTATCCTGACTGACCTCAATAGGTCGTTGTTGACGGAGGAAGATGGCGCGCTGACGGAGCGCGGACGCGCTGTCCTGGCCCATGTGCCCATGGCCCGATTCTGCGCTCCGGACGAGCTGGTGGGCGCTGTGTTGTGGCTGCTCTCCCCGGCGTCCTCCTACGTCACCGGGGTGGTGGTGCCGGTGGACGGCGGGTTCACCGCCTACAGCGGCGTATGAGAGCCCGAAGATGATGTCGACCACGCCCCAGGAAAATCCGGTAGCCCGCCTGGCCGCGCTGCACCATGGCACCGAGATCTGGTGGGATACCTCGCCGCTGCTTTACCAGCGGTGGCTGGCAGCGCAGGACACCGCCCTCTCTGCCGCCGGGCTCTTCCACCTGGATGGCACCGGCGATTTCCAGGCCAACAGCGTGTTGCAGGGTGCTACCACCAACCAGCCCCTGACCTGGCAGGCGATCGAGGCCGACCCGCAGCGCTGGCAGGCCTTCGCGGTCCGGGAATCGGCCCGAGAGCCCGGCCTGCCCCTCCGTGAGCTAGCCTGGCGCCTCTTCGTCCAGGTGGCCGCCGAAGGCGCCGATCGCCTGCAGCCGATCTTCACTGCATCCGGCTACCGCTACGGCTACCTGTGCTGCCAGGTGGATCCCCGAGACCTCACCGACATGGATGCTATGCTGGCTCAGGCCCGCCGCATCCATGCCGCCCGGCCGAACCTTATGGTGAAGCTGCCCGGCACGCAGGAGGGCATCGAAGCTGTCCGCATCCTCACCGCCGAGGGCATTCCCACCAACGTCACCCTCGGCTTTACCGTGGCCCAGCTGGTCGCCGTGGGCGAGGCTGCCCAGGCCGGCCTGGAGGAAGCCCGGCGCCGCGGCACCAGCCTCGACCACTGGCGCTCCTGCGCCGTCATGATGCTGGGCCGTTATGAGGACGCGCCGCCCCTGGCCGCCGAAGCCGCGGCCGCCGGCATCGCCCTCGACGAAGCCGACCTGCGCTGGGCCGGCATCGCCATCTTCCGCCGGGCCCACCGCCTGTTCCAGGAGCGGCGCTACCCCACCAGGCTCATGGCAGCCTCCCTGCGGCCGGGGCCGGTCGTCGACGGCGTAGCCCACCTCTGGCACCTGGAGCAGCTGGCCGGCGCCGCTGCCGTGCTCACCGTCTTCCCCAACATCCTCGCGGCCTTCCTCCGGGATTACCAGGACAGGCCCCTGGAGCCGCGCATCGCCGAGCCCGTGCCGGCCCCTGTCCTGGATCGCCTGCTGCGCCTGCCCTACTTTGCCGCAGCATACGCCGAAGATGGGCTGGCCCCGCAGGATTTCGTGCATCATCCGGCCTTGCGGATCACCGCCGCCGCGTTTGCCGAGGCCATGGACAGGGTGGAGGCCTTTGCCGCCGCCCACAGGAGCTGATATGAACCCCCGCGAGCGTTTTCTCACGGCCCTCCAGGGCGGCCAGCCCGACCGCGTGCCCCTGTTCGAGACCCACTTCTGCCTGCGCTTCATCCGCGAGGTCCTGGGGCCCGATGTGTCGCCCTACCACAACGTGGACGACGAGGTGGCCATCTCGCGCGCCATGGGCCTGGACATGGTCTGGTCGGCCCCCCTGGGCTTCACCTCCTTCGCCAACATCCAGCAGCACGGCGAGCGCTACCAGGACGAGTGGGGCACCTGGTACGGCATGGACGAGAGCTCGTGGCCGGGCTCCTGGATGGAGAACACCGTGGTCAACGACCGGGAGGACTGGCGCCAGCTGCGCTTCCCCGACCCCGACCTACCCATCCGCAGTGAGCAACACCGACGGGCTCTAGAGCTGGCCGCTGGCGAGCTGGCGGTAGTGGGCGCGGTGCGCGGGCCCTTCTCGGGCGCCTGGATGGTGGCCGGCATGGTCAACATGAGCCGCTGGCTGCAGAAGGAGCCCGACCTCTTCGACGATGTGCTGCGCGGGATGGCCCGCTGGAACACCCAACTGGGCCTCAACCTGATCCGGGCCGGCGTGGACGCCATCATGATCCACGACGACTGGGGCATGAACATGGGCCTGATGGTCAACCCCGACCTCTGGCGGCGCTACGTCTATCCCCACATCGCCGAGGAAGTCGAAACCCTCGCCGCCACCGGCACCCCCATCATCATGCACAGCGACGGCAACCTGAACGTTATCATGGACGATATCGTTCAGATGAAGGTCTCGGGCTTCAACCCGGTGCAGCGCAACGCCGGCATGGACATCGCCGCCCTCAAGCAGAAATACGGCAATCGCCTCTGCCTGATCGGCAACATCTCTGCCTCCCAGACCCTGCCCTACGGCACCGCCGAGGACGTGGAGCTCCAGTGCCTGGAGTGCCTGCGCGACGTGGCCCCCAGCGGCGCCTACATCATGGCGCCCGACCACTCCTACCACGGCGGCATTCCCTCGGCCAACATTCGCCGCGTCTTCGAGACCTGCCATCGCTACGGCACCTACCCCCTGGATATGGACACCATCGAGGCCCGCATCGCCGAGCTGCAGCAGGCCGGCAGCACCAGCCACGTCACCGTCTCCGCCTCCCGCACCGGCCAGGACGCCGGCCAAACCACCACCCGCCGCCCCCGCCGCTAGCCGTATGATGCTCTTGGCGCCCTTGCGGTTGGCCTCTGCTCTGGCTCCTCTGGTCCTGATTCCCCTCTGCGCTCTTGGCGCCTTTGCGGTAAGCCTCCGGAGTCCGTGTTTCGGCCCGCCCAGCCACAGCCCTCATATCCTCCGTACCGTCCTTGACACCCACCGGGATTTGATGTATGCTGTGCATCGTGAAATCGATACCATCTCACTCCTTCGAATTGGCCTCGACAGCACATCTTCCCTTCCCATTCCCATCTGGTTCGGCTGCTCCTTGCGGAGCTTCATATTCTCTGTTCAGTCTGAAACATGGAGGTTTCGATGAAGAACAAACACCTGTTGCTCGCCCTGGCGAGCCTGCTGGTCGTGGCCAGCATGATCCTGACCGCCTGCCCTGCCCCCGCGCAGGTCCAGCAGGTGGCACCCACTGTGGCCGCTGTCGCTAAAGAGGCGGCGCCTGCCGTAGCCACCGCCGTCGAGGAGGCCACAACCGCGGAGAAGCCCTACATCCCGGTGATCTCCAAGGGCTTCCAGCACCAGTTCTGGCAGGCCGTCCGGCTCGGCTCCGAGCAGGCCGCCAAGGACTTCAACGTCGACATAACCTTCGAGGGCCCTGAG
>JAULUH010000213.1:0-10143 GCA_032111745.1 Anaerolineae bacterium
GCCGTTCATGCCCCTACGTTCATGGCCAGCCCGCCGGCTACCCGGTCCACGAACAGGCCGCTGAGGCCGAGATAGGCTTCTGGCCGCATCAGCTCCTCGATCTCCCCTGGCGTCAGGTGACGGGTCACCCGGGGATCCGCCAGGAGCAGATCGGCCAGGGGGCGTTGTTGCTCGTAGGCCAGCATACTGGCCTCGTGTATCACCTCGTGTGCGGTCTGGCGGCCCAGGTGCTCGCCCAGGCGCAGCATGATGGCCTCCGACAGGATCAGGCCGTGCAACACGTCCACGTTCTGGCGCATGCGCTCCGGATAGACGATCAACCCCTCGATCACCCGCAACGTGTGGGCCACGGCCCCGCCAGCAAGGATACTGGCCTCGGGCACGCCCGCCCATTCGATGTGCACCGCGCTCCAGTCCCGCTCATGCTCGGACTCCATGGCCGCCAGCACGGTGTTCTGAATGCCCCGCACCAGCCGCGCCTCGGCGATGATACCTTCACAGATCATGGGGTTGCGCTTGTGCGGCATGGTGCTGGAGCCCACCTTGCCGCGCACGTACGGCTCCTCCAGCTCGGCCACCTCCGATTTCTGCAGCAGGATGACCTCGTGGGCGATCTTGCTCATGGTCATGGCGACCATGGCCAGCACCGACACGTACTCAGCCAGGGTGTCGCGCGCGGGATGCCAGCAGATTTCCGGTACCCCCAGTCCCAGCTCTGCCATCAGGCGCTCCTGGACCTCCAGCCCTACCTCACCCAACGATGCCAGCGTGCCTGCGGCCCCGGCAAACTGGCCCACCAGTAGTCGTGGGGCCATTTCCTGCAGGCGCATGATGTGGCGCCGCACCTCGGCCAGCCAGATGGCGACCTTGAAGCCGAAGGTGATGGGCAGGGCATGCTGGCCGTGGGTGCGGCCGGGAAGGATAGTGTCGCGTTCCCGCCGCGCCAGGGCTGCCAGGGCAGCGGCCAGGGCCTGCAGGTCCCGCAGCACGATGGCGTGGGACTCCCTGACCTGCAGGACCAGCCCCGTGTCGGTGACATCCTGGGTGGTGGCGCCCCAGTGGACATAGCCGCCGGCTTCCCCGGCGCAGAGCGAGGCCAGCTGCCAGATCAACGGCACCAGCTCGTGGGTGGTGTCGTGGATTCCCCGGCGCAACGCCTCCAGGTCGATGTGTTCCACCCGGGCCTGCCGGGTGATCTCTTCGGCCGCGGCCTGGGGGACCAGGCCCACGGCCGCCTCCGCCCGGGCCAGGGCGGCCTCATAATCCAGCCAGCGCTGCACCAGGCTCTCATCGGAGAACACCTGGCGTAGCTCGTCGGTGCCGTACATGTCGCGGAAGATAATCGAATCGATGACGTTTGAAGGCATAGTGTTTGGACCGGTAGGCCAGCTACTTGTATGGAGGAGTCGAGGCTCTAGCCGGGTCTTTAGCGCAATCCGGCTAAAGCCTCGACTCCGAACTGTGGGCGGCCTTCGCCCTAATGCTCTAGAGGTGTAGAGCGCGCTCGATGAGCTCGGGTAAGGCCTGCAGGCGGGCCAGATCCGCGGCCACCGGTACCCGGTCGGCCACTCCGATGATCGCCCTGGCATCCGCACGCGCGTCCAGGGTGGCCTGCGCCACAGCCGCCTCGAACTGATCCTGGTGGTAGGGCGGGAGCAGCACATCCTGGGCGATCCCTCCCCACAACGTGAACGCGGGGCCCGCCATCTGGCGGGCCTCTGCCAACGTGGCGTCGCTCTGGGGGGGGCCACAGACCCCTTCCAGGCCGTCCACGCCGGTGGCGGCCAGGGGTGCCAGCAGCCGGCGCATAGGGCCACCGGTGCCGGCCAGCAGCACTTTCTGCTGGGCGTGGAGCGCGGCCGCGCTGCGCTCGTAGCTGGCGGCCAAGTACTGGCGAAAGAACGCCGGCGAGATGAACTGCGCGTCCAGGTTGTCCGGCGATACCACCACCTCGCCCGGCAGCCCGGCCATCTGCTCTACCAGGCCCTGCAGCCGATCCTCCAACAGCGCTACCATCTCCTCGATAGCGTCCTGGGCATCGAAGAAGAGCAGCAGCCCGTCGCTCCAGCCCAGCCACTCCAGGAATACCTGCGAAAAGGGACGGCGCGGCAGCTCCAGGGCCACGACGCCGTCGTCACCCACCGCGGTCCGCATCTGCTCGACCTCTGCGATGTCCAGCACCAACCTGCGCGCCTCCAGAATCTGCCGGGCCACCTGCAGGTCCTCCTGGGTCTTCACCGGGAATTCTGTTTCCCACCAGTCGCCGTCCGGGCCCAAGGTCCACCGCTCGGTCAGCGTGCCTGACGGTGCGTGATAGCGGATCACCCGCTCGTCCCCATCTTCCTGCTTGACAATTTCCACCGGACCTGGATCGACCCGAAAGGGCCGGACGGTGACCCAGGCCGGCACACCCAGGCTGCGGGCGATGTCGGGCAGCGACCAGCCCTGCCAGGCTACCGGCAGGGTGCCCCGCTCCTGGTGCCAGTCATACCAGAGGGCCAGGTTGGGCAGATAGAGTGGCCCCGGGCCAGGGGAGCCGGTGCCAGCGCCGAGACGGGCAAGCACGTCGTCCTTGATGGTCATGATCGCTCCGGTCTGCTAGCTACCACCCGGGTACTCCGCCTGCGAGTTCTCCCCGTGGTCCGGAGCGCCCGGCAGCGGCTCCACCCCGGTGCGCGGGTAGTGGTAGACCCTGGTCTGCTCCTCGTCCTTGTAGATGTACCAGGTACATGGCGCCGCAGGGTCCATGACGTGGTCCAGCGGCCGCAGCAGGCGACCCCGCTGGCGGCCCGGCAGCCATTCCATGGCGATGGCGCAATGGCTGCAATACCAATGGATGCCCGTCTTCTGCCACGTCCACAGGTGCGCCTCCCGGTTCACGCCGTGCTCGCCCACCGGGTGGGGTGGCCGGCCGCTTTCCGGGTCGCCGCGGCGCAGCACGCCACCGCTGCCGCATAGCTCCATCACCATCTTGTAGCGGTCGCCCTGGTCGATCATGGTCATGTCCCCGCGGCGGCGCTCCCCGCTGAAATGGCCCCCGCGCATGCCCTCAACCGTCAGGGCCAGCCGCTGGTGCGGGGTCAGCTGGTGCCAGCTGGTGTAGCGGTCACCCCAGATGCTCTGGTGGGTGTGGAGGATCGACTCCAGCACCGTCTCCTCGCCCCAGCGGGCGGCGATGCCGGACAACAGGTTCTGGACCCAGGCCACCAGGATGTCGTGGGGCACCTTGAACTCCAAGCGCATGGCGTCCAGCAGGTCGACGGCGCGCTGGCGCCAGGCCTCCGGAGTCTCGGAAGCCTCGCCAGCCCCGGCAGCCTGCCGAATCGCGGCCTGGCACTGCTGCCGCGGCCCCTCACCCATGGGGTAGGTGCGCCAGATGTCAAACAGGGTGGTGGCCACCTCGCCCACATCCTCCGCCGCGGCTCCCCGGGCGATGAGGTAGCGGCTGATGTCTGTCAGCCAGGTGATCATAATCGAGTGCATGATGCGCATCTCCTGGTGGAAGTAGTCCACCAGGGCGATGGCCTCCTCGGTGCGGCCGGCCAGGATGGCCTCCTCAGCCAGGGTCTGGGTCGACACGCCCAGTGTGGAGAGGTCGTCGGTGCGCAGCATGCGGTCCAGGACGGTGTTGTGTTCAAGTTTGAGCACGGCACCTGCCTCCTTAGAAGATCACCCGATCTCTTCACGTACCACCCGCGCCGCCTCGACCATGGCCCGCATCTTCTCGTTGGCCAGGAAGCGCACGGTCTGGCTGAAGCCGCAATCGGGCGCCACCCACAGCTTATCCGGCGCGCAATGGCGCAGGCAGGTGCGGATGCGATCGGCCACCACATCCACCGGCTCCAGGCTGCGGCCCTTGACGTCGATCACGCCCGCGCAGAGGATCTTGTCGCCGCCACAGGTCTCCCACAGTTCGATCTCATCCATGCTGCGATTGGCGAACTCGATGTGGATCACGTCCACGGCGAGATCCTTGAAGTAGGGGGCAAAGGGCGCGAAGCTGCGGTGCGAGGTGGCCGGCCGGCCGCGGAAATTGCCGAAGCAGAGGTGGAAGCCGATGGTGGCCTCGACCCCCTCCACGCAGGCGTTGAAGATATCGACCATCTCCTCCGGCCCCCCTTCGGCGATCCAGTAGGCCGGCTCGTCGAACTGGACATGGGTGCAGCCGGCGGCGACCACGTCCTTGAGCTCCTGGTTGATATAGGGCACCAGGGCCCGGGCCACTTCCGTTTTGTTGCGGTAGACGTTGCCGGGATCGATGCGGAAGGCCTGGGTCACCGGGCTCTGGATGGGGGAGATCAGCGGCTTGGTGGTCAGGGTACGGGCGAAACGGAACTCCTCGGCATGGCCGTAGCCTTCCGGGACCGTCAGGGGCGCCACAGCGCGAAAGGCGTCCAGCTGGTCAGGGCCCGGGTAGCCCAGCTGGCGGGAGAAGCTCTGGGGCTCCAGGCCATGGACCTTGCCGTGGAAGTGCCAGGTAAAATCGGCCCGTTGCATCTCGCCGTCGGAGATGATATCGACGCCGGCCTGTTCCATGTCCCAGATGGCCAGCCGCGTCGCATCCTTGAGGGCCTCGTCGATGTCGTACGGCCCCATCTTGCCCTCGGCCACGGCATCGCGCACGATCCAGATCCAGCCAGGCACGCCGTGGCTGCCGATGACCTGGGTGGGAATGAGGGGAAGGTCGCCGGGTTGGTAGGTCAGCATGGTGAGCAACTCCTTCTTGGGGCTACATGTGCTCTTCTTCGTAGATCGTCAAAGCCTGGTCGACGATGTCCACCATCTGCTCGATCTCGTCTTGGGTGATGGTCAGCGGCGGCGCCAGGAAGAGGACGTTGCCCGGATGGAGGGTCAGGGTGATCAAGCCCAGGTCGCGACAGATGGTGCGCAGCTGGTAGCCGGCCTGCCTGGGGTCGTCGGGAAGCCGGCGAGTCGCCTGGTCGTGGACGATCTCCAGGCCAGCCAGTAGCCCCAGCCCTCGCGCATCGCCAAAGCTGGGGTGCCAGCTGAGCGAGCGCAGGCCACGCAACAGTTGCTCGCCCTTCACCGCGGCCTGTCCCGGCAAATCCTCGCGCAGGATCAGGTCGATGTTGGCCAGGGCCACGGCGCAGGCCACCGGATGGCCGCCGTAGGTCTGGCCGTGGGACAGCGCCCCCTGGGGATGCCCCTTGAACGCGTCTGCCACGGCCTCGCTGGCGATGGCCGCGCCGATAGGCATGTAGCCACTGCTCAGGCCCTTGGAGACGGTCATGATGTCCGGCACGATGTCCCAGTGTTCCGAGGCGAAGAGCCTGCCTGTGCGCCCGAAGCCGGTGATGATCTCGTCGACGATGAACAGCAAGCCGTATTCGTCGCACAGGGTGCGCACCCGCTGCATGTAGCCGTCGGGCGGGATCGACACGGCGCTGGCCGTGGCGCAGGGGTCCATGATGATGGCAGCCACAGTCTCCGGACCCTCGGCCAGGATCACCTGCTCCACGTCGTCGACGCAGGCCAGCGTGCAGCTATCCTCGACGGCGCAGTGCCGGCAGCGGTAGTGATAGGGCGCGGGAGAGAGCCGGCCAAAGGGAGGCAACGGATCGTAGAGGTGGATGCGGGTGCCGAAATACTCGCCGTCCACGGCCATGGCGCCGAAGGTGCAGCCGTGGTAGGCGCCCTCGCGGGTGATGACCTTGTAGCGGCTGGCCTCGCCGCGCAGCCAGTGGTACTGTTTGGCGATCTTGATGGCCGTCTCCACCGCCTCGCTGCCGCCGGGGGTGTAATGCACGCGCGACAGATGGCCGGGCGTGATCTCGGCCAGGCGCGCGGCCAGTTCGATGGCCGGCGGCGAGGCATAACGAAAGACGTCCAGGAACTCCAGCTGCTGCATCTGCCGGTAGGCCACGTCTGCCAGCTCAGGCCGGATGTGGCCGGCCACGCAGGCTTCCAGCGCCGACACGCCGTCGAGATAGCGCCGGCCTTCGCTGTCCACCATCCAGGTGCCTTCGGCCGCGACGATCACCCGCGGACCGCCGTCGGCCTCGAAGGGCACCGGCGGCTGGTAGGCCATCCACAGGTGGTCCAAGGCCAGGCGCTGCAGCCGGGCCGTCTCGCCGGTTGTCGTCGATCCGTGGTGTTGGGTCATGAAACTGTAATGCCTATCGTCGAGAAAGTGCCGAAAAAGACTGTTGACTGGTCAGTTCATCTCAAAACCGCCGTCCACGTTGATGGCCTGGCCGGTGATGTAGTCGGCGTCGGACGAGCAGAGGAAGGCCACCACGCCGCCCAGGTCCTCAGGGGTGGCGGCGCGCTTAAGGGGCACTTGCTGAATGAAAGCAGCCATGGCCTCGCCCGGCTGGGCGCCAAACAGCTGGGCCCGGTCGCGGTCGATCTCCTGCCACATGGGGGTGGGCACGATGCCCGGACAAACGGCGTTGACGTTGATGCGGAAGGGCGCCAGGGCCAGGGCTGCGGACTGGGTGACGCTGATGATGGCCGCCTTGGTGGCGGCGTAGTGGGTGGAGAGGGGCCGGCCGCGGCGGCCGGCGATGGAGGAGAAGTTGACGATCTTGCCATAGCTGGGGGCCAGCTGCTGGGCAGCGGCGGTGCCAGCCGTCTCCCGGCTGAGCTCGCTGCTCAGCAAGTCGGCCACGCCTGCGCTCGCGGCCACGAAGTCCGGGAGTTGGCGGATCATCTGGGCAGCCACGGCCTGCAGGCAGAAAAAGGTCCCCCGCAGGTTGATGTCGACGACCCTGTCCCAGTCCGCCTCGTCCAGCTCCAGCATGGGCTTGGTCTGCACCACGCCGGCGTTGTTGACCAGGATGTCGATGCGGCCATAGGCTGCGACCACGTCGCCGACCATGGCCTGCACGGCCGCCACATCGCCGATGTCGACCTGGTATGCCAGGGCCTTGCCGCCGGCAGCCTGGATCTCGGCCACCGTCTCGGCCGCGGTGCTGGGATTGTATTCTGCCACCCCCACGGCCGCGCCCTCTCGGGCCAACCGCCGAGCCACACCCCTGCCAATGCCCTGCCCGGCGCCGGTGACGATGGCTACCTGGCCGGCAAAGCGCTGCTGCATGGGCAACTCCGGCATGGCGCCTAGTCCGGGCACGGAATGGCCTGGCATTCGTCCAGGCCCACGGAGCGGTTCTCGGCCGCGGACAGATAGGCCGCCTCGACCACGCGCAACGTCTGCAGGTTGTCGGCACCGTCGGTCTCAGGCACGCCTTCCTCCTGGATGGCCTGCATCAGAGAGGCGGTGGGGCCGATGAACGCGTCCGGGATCCACCTGCCCTCCAGCTTGGCCTCGAAGCGCTTGTCCGGGTAGTAGCGTTTGCTGCTCCACTCCAGAGTGTCCTCGCGGCCATGCGGGTAATTGTACATGGCTCCCAACGTGCCCCGGATATGGCCCTCGGTGCCGATGAAGCGGAAGATGGCGAAATAGTCGTCGCTGTGGTTGTAGTGGTTGTCCGCGATCAGCGCCTGCAGGTGGCCGGCGTAGTCCAGGATGGTGATGGTCTTGGTCTCGCCTACAATCTCACCCTGCAGGGGATTGCGAGCATGGCGGCTGGTCACCCACTTGGGGTCGCCGAGGATCGACCGCATGGCGTCGATGTAATGAATGCTATGATACTGCACCTCCAGCCGGGGCGCGATGGCCAGCCACGGCCACATGTGCCAGGGGGTGTTGACGCTGACCTGGATCGAGGCATCGACCACCTCGCCCAGCCAGCCCTTGGCGATCAGCGACTTGGCCGCGCGCAGGCCCTGGCCCCAGCGCAGCTGCTGGTTGACGGCCAGCTTCACCCCGGCCTCCCTGGCCAGGCGCACGATCTCGGCGGCGTGGGGCAACGTATCGGCCAGCGGCTTCTGGCACAGCAAATGCTTGCCGGCCTCGATGCAGGTGCGGGCGATGCCCAGCTGGTGCTGCGGCGGCACCGAGATCTCGACGATGTCGATCTCCGGGTCCGCCACCAGCGCCGCCAGGCTGTCGTAGACCCTGGAAATACTGAACTCCTGGGCCACCTGTTCGGCCGTGGCCTTGTTGATGTCGTAACAGGCCAGCACCTTCAGGTTATGCTTCCGGTAGGTGGGCAGCACGGCGTACTGCACGATGCCGCCACAGCCGACGATGCCGATGCCGTAGTCGGTCTTCGGGGGGAGATGCGGCTTATAATCCAGCTCCAGTAGATCGTCATGCATGCGACTGCCCTCCATAGGTCACGCGGTGCAGCGCCTGCAGGATCGCCTCCGGGCCGGGCAGGGCCAGGTCCTCCAGGGGCTTGCTGTAGGGAATGGGGATGTCCATGGCGCCGACCCGTTCGATGGGCGCGTCCAGGTAGTCGAAGGCCCGCTCCTGGACCAGGGCGGCGATCTCGGCGCCGATGCCCAGGCGCCGGTGGGCCTCGTGGGCCACCACCAGCCGGTTGGTCTTCTTCACCGATGTGATGATCGCGTCGAGGTCCAGCGGCACCGTGCTGCGCAGGTCGATCACCTCCACGGAGAGGCCCTGCCCGGCGGCCTGCTCTGCAGCCTCCAGGGCGTGCAGCACCGTGCGGGAGAGGCTGACCAGGGTAACGTCGTCGCCGCGGCGCTTGACGTCGGCCTGTCCCAGGGGTAGGGTATATTCCTCCTCGGGCACAGGCCCTTTGGTGTTGTAGAGCAGCTTATGCTCGATGACCACCACGGGGTTGGGCTCGCGCAAGGCCGATTTCAGCAGGCCCTTGGCGTCGTAAGGGGTAGCCGGTAGCACCACCTTGAGGCCCGGGATATGGGTGAAGAAGGTCTCCAGGCTCTGGGAGTGTTGGGCGGCGTTGCCGCGGCCACCGCCCTGTTGCGTGCGGATCACCAGGGGAACCCTGGCACGCCCACCCGACATGTAGCGCATCTTGGCAGCCTGGTTGAAGATCGAGTCCGCGGCCACGTAGGCGAAGTCCATGAACATCAGCTCCGCCATGGGGTGTTTGCCGGTCATGGCCAGTCCCACCGCCGCGCCGATGAATCCGGCCTCGGAGATGGGGGTCTCGATGACGCGCTCCGGCCCGAAGCGCGCCAGAAGTCCCTCGGTGACCTTGAACACGCCGCCATAGACGCCGATATCTTCTCCCAAGAGCACGATACTGGAGTCGCGCTCCATCTCCTCGGCCAGGGCCTCGCGCAGGGCCTGCGCATAGGTTATCTCTCGCATCGGGTCTCCTTGAGATCAGCGCACTGCTCAGGGCAGGCTCACGCCGTAGAAGGCCATGGCCGTGCGGTGGGAGATCTGCTCCTGGTCGGCCGCAGAGCGCTCTCCCAATAGCTGCTTGTAGATCGTAAACGCCTTGACGTAGCCGCCCGCCAGCACCGAGACCGGCCAGTCGCCGCCCAGCATGCAGCGCTGCGGGCCAAACAGGTCGATGCTCCAGTGCACGATCTCACGGATGCTATCGGCTGTCCAGCCCTCCCAGTCGCCGCTGGCCGTGCCCAGGCCAGAGATCTTGGCGTGCACGTTGGGGTTCTGGCTGATGGCCTGCATGTCCTCGCCCCACTGGCCGCGCTGGCCCTCCTTGAAGGGGGGCTGGGCCAGGTGGTCGACGACCATCTTCAGCTGCGGTACCTTCTCGCCCACTTGCCGCACGCACGCCAGGTGCTCGTGCCTGGTGGCGACGACGTCGAAGGTAAGCCCGGCAGCGGCGACCAGCTGCAGGCTCTCGTAGATCGGCTCCTGCAGCAGCCAGTAGGGATCGGCTTCCTCGTGGATCAGGTGGCGCATGCCCTTGAAGGCCCAATGCTGCCGGAAGCGCTCGATGGCTTTGGCTGTGTCCGCAGGATCGAGCAGGTTCATCCAGCCCACGACGCCGATCATCCAGGGGTAGACGTCGGCCTGGTCCAGCATGTAGACCGTGTCGGCGTAGCTGTTGGCGGACTGTACCATCACGGTGGCCGTCACGCCGGCCTCCTGCAGCTGCTGCTCCAGCTCCGGCGCCAGGTAGGTGCGGTACAGTGGCCCGTAGTCCGGCACCAGCCAGGAATACTGGACCTTACTCAGGTCCCAAAGGTGCTGGTGGGTGTCGATGATCGGGATGCTCACGTTGTCTCCTCTTTCTTCTCACGCTAGTGAGCCACGGCCAGGCATGGGCCTCAGGCAAACATGTCGTCCGCGATCTCAGCCGGGTCCGGCCA
>JAULUH010000214.1:0-6566 GCA_032111745.1 Anaerolineae bacterium
TATGAACGGCGAGACGTGATGGGGCTTGGCGGCGGCCGCCAAGCCCCATCACGTCTCGCCGTTCATACCCTACATTCATCACAATAGCATACTCCGTGCAGATGAAGATGCCCCGATGCTAGGCGCGAGCCTCAGCCCTTGACAGCGCTATCGATAGGGGTAATATCGCTAGCGGACTTTCGCGGCAGTGCCGACAGGCTCAGCCCCTAGACAAGGAACCCTGCGATGACTGAAAACCTCCCTCCCCTGGCGGACATCTACGACGGCTGGGACGGACACCAGGCCAGCCTGGTGCATGCGATTGCACCTCTCACCCCCGATCAACTCCTCTGGCGGCCCGCCCCCGGCCTCAGCTCCGTTGGCGAATTGGCCCGGCACATCAGCATGGGTCGCCTCACCTGGTTCGCGCGCATGGGTGCGCCGGGCAGCGCCGAGCTGGCCGGCCGGATCGACGCCTGGGAGCAGGACAGCGACGGTAACCTCGACATCGTCGAAAGCGCTGTCCCTATTGCGGAACGGGCAGAGCAGCTCGTCTACTGGCTGGAAGCCACCTGGCAGATGATCGATACGACGCTGAAGACCTGGAACGTTTCCGATCTGGCGACAACGTATCGCCATACGTGGAACGGGGCAGTCTATGCGGTGTCGCGCCAATGGACGATCTGGCGCATCCTCTCCCATGACATCCACCACGGCGGCCAGCTGGCCCTCATGCTCGGCATGCAGGGCATCGCCGTGTTTGAGCTGGGCGACCTGTTCGGACACATCACCCTGCCGCCCCTGGCAGAAGCGGCCTGAGACAGCAGCAGGAGGACACACGCGAGTGCCGGCGGGGTAGACGTCTACCCCGCCGGCACTCGCAATCAGGGCTGGTGCCAGGCTATGGGCTACTCGCGGGCCGCTTGATGATAGCCGCCAGCCCGCGCTGGATCAGCGCGCCACGCCGTAGGGCGGGCACGAGACGCCGTCGATCTTCCAGACCTCCCCGCCGAGGGTGACGACATAGGCGGTGTTCCCGATGAACTCCATCGAGGTCGGCTGGTTCAGACCGTCCACCACCACGGAGAAGGTGCCGTCCCCGTTGACCTTTACCAGGGCGCCCGTGTTCTCCAGCGCCGGTTCAGCCGGATTACCGCCCGCGGGAAAGTCGCCTTGCGAGAGGGCGTAGAGGGTGCGGCCGCGACCGAGCTCCACGTCGACCAGGAGCGGAGCCCCGGAGGCTACCTCCGTGGCCGTGGCCGACCCTGGCTCGAAGGAGACGACCTTGCCGTCCTCGGGCAGGTGGGGGACCGGGCCGGCCTCGGCCAGATAGATCGTGTTGCCCGCTACCTCGAGCCCGGTGGGGACGTTGTTGCCGAACGCGATCATCTCCGTGACCGTGCCGTCCAGGGTGACCTGCAACACCCGGTTGTGGTGCCCGTCGGTGACCAGGAAGCCGCCCCGGTAGGTCTCCAGCGCGTACTGGACTCCCGTGGGGACGTCCACCGGGTAGCCGACCGGATTGTCCTGGGCGAACGTGCCGATGTCCGCCACGACGGTGAACTCCTCCGGGCCGTCCACCCGGTAGATGCCGACCACGTCGCCGCCGCCCACGTCAGGGCCGACCAGGGTGACCAGCGCATATGCAGTGCTACCGATGAAGGCCACGTCCATCACCCCGCCCAGGGGGATGACCTGCTGCGGCAGGCCGCTGGCGAACGTCGAGACCTCGCCGGTCTCTGGATCGACGCGTGAGATCCTGCCGGCGGCGCCTTCGGTGACGTACAGTGCACCGCCGGGGCCGATAGCGCTGCCCGCGGCGCCCTCCAGGCCGGTAGCCAGCAGGGTGGCGGTGGCCTCCCCGGAAGGAGCCGTGGCTGCGGCTGCCTGGCCACTGAAGGCCATCAGACAGGCCAGGGTGAGTCCTATTGCCAGATGTTTCTTGCTCATGATGTTCCTCCTAGAATGCGGGATATCCAACGGTCACGTGCAGGGTTCGCGGGGGCCTAGCCCCCTGAGCTGCTATCGTCGATCTCATCCAGGCTCCTTTCTAGAAATGCCACCAACCCATTCAGTGTACCGAAGCCTCGTCGCTGGCCGCTGCGGGGATCGTCGATGCTGAAGCGCAATTCCGCAGCACCTTCACCGCTGGCGCTTCCGGTACGCCAGACGGTCAGCAGGAAAATCCGGTAGTTGGTGGGTAGTGGTAACTCGTTCATCGGTTTCTCGCACAGAAACTGGTCAATCGCAGTGCACTGCAGTATAATCATCGCCCGTACGGGGACCGTGAAAATACCGTGAAAATGGGCTGATTCCGTTCAACATCTTGGGAGGACCGCAATTCCGTGCCGATGATTACTGCCACCCTCCAACTACATCTGCTGGGCGCCCCCCAGATCATCCTGGCTGGCCGCCCCTTGGTGGCGATGATGCCGGTGAAGGCCCAGGCCCTGCTCTTCTATCTGGCCGTTACTGCGCGTCCTCACACGCGGGCGACACTGGCCGCGCTGCTGTGGGGGGATGTCACTGACGAGGCGGCGCGCGCCAACCTGCGCAAGGCCCTGCAGCCGCTGCGGGAGCACTTTTCTCCCTGGCTGCGCATTGAGCGCAATGCTGTCGGTATGGCACCCGGCGCTGACTATTGGGTGGATGCCGTCGCATTCCAGGCCGCCATGCTTGATGCCGAGGGCAGCAGCGACGATCAGTTGCGCCGCGCCGTCGATCTCTACCGGGGCGACCTCCTGGAGGGCTTCTACGTGCGCAGCGCGCCCGATTTCGAGGCCTGGTGGCTGGCCGAGCGGGCTCGCCTGCGCGAGCTGGCCATGCACACCCTGGCCCGGCTTGCCGGCCGCGCCGCCGAGGGGCAGGACCTGGATCAGGCCATTGTCCTGACCCGCCGGCTGCTGGCCCTGGAACCCTGGCGCGAGCAGCACCATCGCCGGCTGATGATCTGGCTGGCCCAGAGTGGCCAGCGCGGCGCCGCGCTGGCACAGTTCGAGGTCTGCCGGCAGATGCTGGCCGAGGAGCTGGCCGTAGAGCCGGCAGCTGAGACTGTGGCCCTGGTTGAGCGCATACGCGAGGGCACGATCGAGCCAGCTGCCCTCGCCAGGCCCTACCTCCCCGATGTTAGACGCCGGCCTCCGTACTTCCTGGACCCCGGAGCAGAAACCCCTGCCCCACCTCCGCGCGAGCCCTTTGTCGGCCGCGAGCCGGAGTTGGGTCGGCTGCTGGGCTTTCTTGCGGCCGCGCACGCTGGACGGGGCCAGCTGGCCTTTGTCAGCGCTGAAGCCGGCTGGGGGAAGACCCACCTGCTGGAAGCGTTCTCCCACCGCGCGCAGGCAACCTACCCCGACTTGATCGTTGCCTCCGGCATCTGCACCGCCGCCACCGGAGCCGGCGATCCCTACCTGCCCTTTCGCGAGATCCTGCGCATGCTGGCTGCCGACGTCGAGCAGAAGTGGTCAGCCGGCTCCATCTCCCACACCCATGCCCTGCGTCTGTGGCAGTTCTTTCCTCGCGTGGTTGAGGCCATCGCCAGCCGCGGCCGCCACCTGATCGGTACCTTTGTGCCAGAAGAAGCGCTACTGCACCGGGCCGCTGCCCACGATGCCGTCGATCAAAGGTTGCTCCGGCAGATCGAGGACGCGGCCAGGCAGGCGCGCCGCCAGGGCACCGTCGTAGACCAGGAGCGCGTCCTCGCCGAGTTCGGCGATGTGTTCCAGGCCCTGGCCAGCAAGCAGCCGCTGCTGCTGGTTCTGGACGACCTGCATTGGTCCGATCCTTCCTCGATCAACTTGCTCTTTCACCTGGGGCGGCAACTACAGGATAGCCCTGTCCTGATCCTGGGGGCCTATCGGCCCGAGGAGATCGCCCTGCAGCGCGCCAGCCAGGAACATCCGCTGGCCGCGCCCCTGGCGGAGTTCCGCCGCGCATTCGGAGACGTCTGGGTGGAGCTCGATCGTGTGCAACCTGGAGCGGACCAGGCCTTTGTCGATGCCCTGCTGGACGAGGAGCCCAATCGCCTGGGACAGGACTTCCGCCAGGCCCTGGCCCGCCACACCGGCGGCCATCCGCTCTTCACCGTCGAAACCCTGCGGGACATGAAGGAGCGCGGCGACCTGGCACCGGACGAGGTGGGGCGATGGATAGCCGGGCCCGCGCTGGATTGGCGCACCTTGCCGGCCCGCGTCGAAGGCGTGATCGAGACACGCATCCGCCGGCTCGATCCCGAGCTGCGAGAGCTCCTGGAGGTGGCCAGTGTGGAAGGCGAGACCTTCACGGCCCAGGTGGTGGCTCGCGTGCATGGGGTGGACGAGCGGGAGCTGGTTCAGAGACTGGATCGGGATGCCGGCCTGGGGCACCGCCTGGTGCACGAACAGGGGGTCAAGCGCGTGGGCGGCCGCCGCCTCTCCATCTATCGCTTCCGCCATCACCTGTTCCAGCGCTACCTGTTCAGCGTCCTCGGCGAGTCGAAGCGGGCGTTTCTGCATGAGGATGTCGGCAAGGCACTGGAGGATCTCTATGGCGCAGATACCGGAGAGATCGCCGTCGAGTTGGCCAGCCACTTCCAGGCCGCATCCATGCCCGAAAAGGCCATCCCCTATCTCCGCCAGGCCGGCCAGCGGGCCATCCATCTGGCGGCCTATGACGAGGCCATCTCACTCCTGTCCCTCGGCCTCCAACTGCTGCGTGATTGGCCAGCCACGGCTGAGCGCGCTCGCCAGGAGCTGGGCCTGAGGATCACCCTGGGCGAGGCCCAGCGCAACGCAGGCCACGTGGGTGCCGCCCTCGAGACGTTCCGGCGAGCCGCTGGCCTCGCCCAGGAGCTTGGGGCCTGGAACGATCAGGCCCTGGCCGCCCTGGGCTACGAGGAAGCCAGGTGGCGCTACAATCTGCCAGCAGCACCCGCCCTGGCCCTGTTGCAGGATGCACTGGACGCCCTGGGCGATGAAGACAGCGTGCTGCGCGTGCGGTTGTTGGGAGGCCTGGTCAGAGCGCGCATGGCCAGTGGCATAGGGACCGGCCAGGAGACGATGGCGCTGGAGGCTGTGACTGCCGCGCGGCACCTCGATGACCCGCTGGCTCTATACGACGCGCTGCGCATCTACCTGTTTGCCCATTGGACCCCCGCGGCCAGCGACGCCCGCCTCGCTGCTGTCGCTGAGATGGTGGAGCTGGCCGCGGGCATGGGTGATTCTGAGCGACTGGCATCCGCCCTGGGCTCGCGCGTTCATGAATACCTCGAGCGCGGGGACACAGGAGCCATGGATGCAGACCTGGCCACCCATGCCCGCGTGGTTGAGGATCTTGGCCAGCCCTTCTACCTCCACACCGCCGCCATGTTCTCCGCTGCGCGACAGATCCTCTGCGGTGATTTCGCAGAGGCGGAGCGACAGGCTCAGAGAGCTCTGCACCTCGGCAGGCAGATCGGCACCGCAAACGTATCCGGTGTCTACGGCATCCAGATGTTCTCGATCCGCCGCGAGCAGGGCCGCCTGGGTTCGCTGGCGCCGCTGGTGCAGCACTTTGTCCAACAGAATCCTGCGTCTGCTACCTGGCGTCCGGGGCTGGCGCTGATTTATTGCGAGCTGGGCATGGCGCAGGAAGCGCGCACGGTGCTGGAGGAGCTGGCGGCCGGCGATTTCGCCAGCATCCCGCGCGATGCCTTCCTGGCGTCTACCCTGGCCTATCTCGGCGAGGTCTGCGCTGCCCTTCACGATGCCCCGCGTGCCGCGCTGCTCTATCCCATGCTCCTTCCCTATGACGGCCTGGCCATCGTCGCCGGCTTTGGCATCGCCTGCTACGGGGCCGCCTCCCGCTTCCTGGGACTGTTGGCCATGACGCTGTCCCGATGGGATGATGCAGAGAGGCACTTCGCCGACGCGTTGGAGATGAACAGCAGCATGGGAGCCAGGCCCTGGCTGGCCCACACGCAACATCAATACGCCGCCATGCTCCTGGCCCGCGGCCGCACCCATGACCGAGCTCAAGCGAGGTCCTTCCTGGACGCAGCACAGCACACCGCCTCAGAGCTGGGCATGCCCGCTTTGGCCGCCAGAGCCGCGGCATTGATCGAAACCATCCCCGATTAGGCTCGTGGCTTGGCCACCGGGCCGGTATCCACGAAAGGACACCATGATGCCGATCTTCCTGATCGAACGCAACTTCGCCGAGCAGCTGGAGGTCACCCGGGATAGCGCATCGGAAGTCAACCTGATCAACGAGGAAGTGGGCGTCAACTGGCTCATCTCCTTCCTCAGCGCCGACAAGAAGAAGACCTATTGCCTGTACGAGGCGCCCAGTGTCGAGGCCATCCGCGAGGCGGCAGTGCGCGCCGGCCTGCCTGCCGACGTGGTCATCGAGGTGGGCGCAATTCATCGCTCTGGCGAAGTGAGCGACGTAGATCCCTCGATGTTTGGCTAGGTATTCAAACAGCAATTCTCAATAAGGTGCATCTGGTTCTGCTTGGCTGCGTCGCACCTGCCCTGGCGAGCGGCACCAGGCTTGCGAGACCCCCATACCGCAGTTACAGCGTAGGGGCATGAACGGTGGTGCAGTGAGGCCGGGCTGCCGCAGCCCGGCCTCAC
>JAULUH010000215.1:0-2031 GCA_032111745.1 Anaerolineae bacterium
GATCAATGGGTTCGGCTTTCTTGAGACTCCCGAATTCCTGAGGGCAAACATCGACAAGTTCGGCGGGCCGCAGGCTTACAATCACTATGCCGTCGGCTGGGCGCACGCCATGGACACGCCGTACCAATGGACCAAGCAGATCGCCTCGCACTGGGGCGGCACGCGCAACGGCACGATCGTCCAATGGCCCCACGGGATCCAGGCCAAAGGCGAGATCCGCAGCCAGTTCTGCCACGTGACCGACGTGGCGCCGACGGTAATGGAAGCGGCAGGCCTGCCCGAGCCGGCCTTCGTCAACGGCATCCAGCAGAAGCCCTACGAAGGCGTGAGCATGCTCTACTCCTTCGACGACAGCCCGGCCCCGGAACGGCACACGACGCAGTACTTCGAGATCATCGGCAACCGCGGCATCTACCACAAGGGCTGGACCGCGGTCACCAAGCACCGCACGCCGTGGGAGACCGGAGCCATCAAGACCGTTCCGTTTGACGACGACCTCTGGGAGCTGTACGACACGAATAAAGACTGGACGCAGGCCCACGATCTTGCCAAGGAGATGCCCGACAAGCTGCACGAGCTGCAGCGCCTGTGGCTGATCGAGGCGGTCAAGTACAACGTCGTGCCGCTCGACGACCGTCTCGCCGAGCGTTTCAACCCCGATCTCGCCGGGAGACCGCAGCTGGTGCGCGGCAACCGGCAGATGCTCTTCGGCGGGATGAAGGGCTTGTCTCCGCACTCGATCGTCAACATCATGAACAAGTCCGTCTCGCTTACGGCCGAAGTGATCGTTCCGGAGGCCGGGGCGGAAGGGGTCATCTTTGCCTGGGGTGGCCTCACCGGCGGTTTCAGTCTGTATGCCAAAGGCGGAAAGCTTAAGTACTGCTACAACTTCCTGGGGATCAGGCACTACATCGTCGAAAGCACGGAGGCGATCCCGGCCGGCAAGCACCAGGTGCGCATGGAGTTCGCCTACGACGGCGGCGGCCTGGCCAAGGGCGGCACCGCGTCGCTCTTTATCGACGGCCGGAAGGTCGGCGAAGGCCGTATTGAGATGACCGAGCCCTTCGCATTTTCCGCCGACGAAACGGCTGACCTGGGACTGGAAGCCGGTTCCCCGGTATCGCCGGACTACGGCCCAAGAGACAACGCTTTCACGGGCGAGGTCAACTGGCTGGAGATCGACGTGGACAAGGAGGCGCTGGACCAGGATCACTTCCTGGCACCGGAAGAGCGCTTCCACGTGGCGCTGGCGCTGCAGTAGACAGGCCGGCATCACATGTCTTCCATAGCCCGTGAAGAGCGTTTCTCCGACGCGCAGCAGGAGCGATAGGAGGCTGCGTATGGAAGGAGATGAACACACTCAAGAGAAATTCACCGTTCGTCAATGAAGGTTTGCATGAAAAGGAGATGCTACCATGAACGCTGATGTTCGAAAACGGTCTATGTCTGTAGCCCTGGTTCTGACGGCGATCCTGGCGCTGGTCGTACCTGTTGCCGCGAGGGTCGGGGAGATCCCGCCGGGACCCGAGACGGTGCTGCCCGACTACATCGGGCAACCGGCGAAGGCCAAGCCCCTGCCAAACTCCGGAGCGCCCCAGAATCCTAACGTCGCACCCAACCCGTTTTTCCTCGCCCACTCAGATATCTGGATGAGCGACACCGCCGACCTCCCCGGGCCGTTGGGCCGCAACCCGGTCGTCAGCTCGACGAACCTGGCAGGGATAGAGAGGGACTCGTGGATAGCTTCGGGCGGCAACATGGCGTTCGACAGTCATGGCCGGCCGGTGGTTTTCCTGTACGCCATGGACTGGGCGAGTGTGGCGCTGCTGGACCCGGACACGTTGGATGTCGTGAGCTCCTATCCCCTCACGGCCACGCTGGGCCTTGGTGGGGAAGGAGCCCAGAAAACTCCATTCGCGGGGTGGTCCATCTACGCATATCTCGACAACCGCGATCAGATCCACATCGTTTCGGAAAGCAAGAAGCTCCTCACGGTGGCCGAAACCGGCTCGCCAGATCACCCCGTGCTCG
>JAULUH010000216.1:0-30631 GCA_032111745.1 Anaerolineae bacterium
GAGC
Organism: Anaerolineae bacterium; assembly: GCA_032111745.1. Lineage (GTDB taxonomy): Bacteria > Chloroflexota > Anaerolineae > JAAEKA01 > JAAEKA01 > JAULUH01. Next base: position 5 of record JAULUH010000216.1, read on the forward strand.
CCTGGGCCTGGCGCACAGCCTCGGCCGGATCGCTCCCGGCTATAACGCCGACCTGGTGCTGCTGGATTCTGAGCTGACGGTACGCAACACTATCGTGGCGGGCGAGGTGGTCTTCGCCGCGGCGTGACCCCCACTCAAGCAAGGACTTCGACGATGATCGACCTGACCACAACCCGCCTCTACCAGGAAATCCATGAGCAGCCGGGCGCGCTGGCGCGGCTACTGGCCTCCGAACGTCAAACGGTCGCCGCGCTGGCCGGGGAGATCAAGCATCGAGGCATCGGCCACGTGTTCATCGCCGCGCGCGGCACCAGCGACAACGCCGCCCGCTATGCCCAATACCTGTTGGGCGCCCACAACCGGCTGCCCGTGGGGCTGACGACCCCCAGCCTGTTCACAATCTATCGGCAGCCTCCCCACTTCGGCAACGCCCTGGTCCTGGGCATCAGCCAGAGTGGCCAGAGCCCTGACATCGTCTCCGTCCTGGCCGAGGCCCGGCAGCAGGGCGCGCTGACTGCGGCCATCACCAACATCCCGGGCTCTGACCTGGGCCAGGCCGCCGACTTCGTCGTCGACCTGCATGCCGGCGAGGAGAGGTCCGTGGCCGCGACCAAGACCTACACCAGTGAGCTGGCGGCCATCGCCCTGCTCAGCACCGCCCTGGCAGAAGATGCTGGCATGGCCCGCGACCTGGAGCAGGTCCCAGCCTACGTCGCCCAGGCGCTGGCTGCCCACAGCCAGATAGGCCAGGTTGCCGAGCGCTACCGCTATATGGAGGCGTGCGTAACCATCGGCCGCGGCTTCAACTACTGCACGGCCTTCGAGCTGGCCCTGAAGCTCAAGGAGCTGACCTATACCGTGGTCGAGCCCTACAGCAGCGCTGACTTCCTGCACGGCCCCCTGGCGCTGATCGCCGATGGCTTTCCCGTAGTCGTCATCGCGCCCTCGGGCCGGATGCTGGAGGAGATGAAAGCCTTCATGGTCACGGCTCGGGAACGCCAGGCTGAGCTGCTGGTCATCAGCGATGACCCCGCCGCGCTGGCCATGGGCCGGATTCCCCTCCGGTTGCCTGCCGGGCCGCCTGAGTGGCTGTCGCCCATCGTGGCCATCATCCCCGGGCAGCTCTTCGCCATGCACCTGGCCTACGCCCGCGACTACAATCCGGACGCCCCGCGCGCCATCCGCAAGGTCACCGAGACGCTATAGCGCTTAACCGCGCCAGCTACGGGGCCGGGGCGTACTGGCAGCGGGGCAGGCCCAGCTGCTGGTTGAAGTAGAGGCACAGCTCCACGAAGGCGTTGCCCAGCCGCAACTCGTCGATCTGGCTGGGCTGCATGATCGACCACCAGTACTGCTCATCCGCGCTGGTCCAGTCCAGGTCCGGCATGTAGATCAGGCTCATGAGGCCGATCCATGGCTGCCAGTTCGCCTGCGCGAATTCATAGGCCCGGCGTAGGTAGTCCGCCTTCACTGCCTCGTCGATGCCGGCCAGGCCACCGTGCCAGGCGTAGGGGCTATCGGGCCGGGGATCGCTGGTCCAGCCGAACTCCAGCACCACCATCCGCTTATCGGCGTCGCCATACTGCTCCATCACCCGGCGGATGTCCTCGATGTGGCGGAACGCGTACACCCGGCAGCGCTCGCCCGGGCAATAGGGATCGCCGACGTTGTAATACGCCGGGTCGTTGGCCACCTGCCCGGGATCGATCTCCGGGGGGGCCTTGAAGCCGGCGCCATGCACGCCCAGCATGTCGAAATAGCCATCGCTGCCGCCCGGGCCCATGGCCTCGTACATCTTCTGGTAAAACTCGACGTCGAACATGGCCCGGTCGCTGGTTTCCGTGGTGGGCGCCATGCCTGCGGTCACCACGATGGCATTGGGATCGGCGGCCTTGATGGTCTGGTAGGCGGCTCGCAACATAGTGGCGTACTCGGACGGGTTGGGCGGCTTGTCACCCCACTCCCTGGCCAGGTTGGGCTCGTTCCAGATCTGATAGGCCTGAATACGGCCCTGGTAGCGGGTGGCCATGGCACTCAGGAACTCCAGGTAGGCCGGCAGGTTGCCCGGCGGCGGTCCCGCCCACGCCGGCTCACGGTCCAGGCGCACCATCAGCTTCAGGCCGTGTTCCTCGGCCTGGCTCACGATCCGGTCGGGGATGCTCCAGTCGTACTGGCCCCTGCCGGCGCCCTCGATGTCATTCCAGGCAAACCACTGCTTCACCCATTGAAAGCCCGCGTTCTTCATCAGGGTGAGGTCGCGGTCGGCGATCTCGCCCCGCCACCACAGGAACGCCTGCGCGCCGAAGTCCGGTGAGCGCATGCCCCGGCTGACACTGGGCCGTGGCGCCGGCACCGGCGTGTTGGTGGGAGGCACGGGCGTGTTCGCGGCTGCCACCGGACCGGCGGTAGCGGTGTCCGCGGGCATGGGCGTGTTCGTGGCCGGCACGGGGGTATCGGTGGCCGGGACCGGCGTCGCTGTCGCCGGCTCCTCTGTGGGCGGGGCGGGATCGGCAACCGCCACTGGGGTAGCCGTCTTGGTGGGCGTCGGGGTGGCCTGCGATCCTGGGTTGGCACAGGCGGCAACCAACAAAGCTGCCACCAGGAGGAAGGTGATGCGTTTGGTCATGGAAATTCTAGCACCTCTTGGCAATGGTTCTTGGCCCTGCCGGCGGATGACCCTGCCGGGTCCGGCCGAGGAGCCCTACGCCATTACAGGTCACCAGCGGGCGAAAAGTTCGCCCTGTTGGCCTTATTTGGGCATGCCCTGCAACAAGCCGTAGGCCGGCCGGTTCAAGATACCGAAGGCTGCCAGCTCCGAGCCGGGGTGGGTGACGTTGTAGTTCAGGTTCCACAGGAACGCCGGGCCTACCCAGCCCCAGTCCCGCATCATCTGAAAAGCGCGCACGATGTACTCGCCCTGCTGCTGCTCGCTGTTGTACCGCGCGTACTCGTAGCCGGCCACAGGATTGCTGCTGGAGGCCCAGCCGAACTCCGTCGGCCAGAGGCGCTTGTTGCCGTCGCCGTACTTGACCATGATGTTGCGGTAGGTTTCCATCACGTTGCGGAAGTAGAATGAGGCGTGGTCGAAGTGCGAGGGCCGGGAATAGGTGCCGGCCTGGGAGTCCTGCACCCGTACGTCGGGCGGGTTGCCATAGCCGCTGGGGTGGATGCCGATGGCGTCGGCGTAGTTGCGCAGGCCCGCCTGGTACATCTGCTCCAGGTAGGCGAAATCGTCCATCGCCCATGGTGCCGGCGCACCAGTGGGCGTCGGCGCACCACTGACCACGATCATGCTGGGGCAGGCAGCTTTGATCGATCGGTAGGCCGCCGCCAGCAGCCTCACATAACGCCCCGCATCCAGCGGCTCGTTGCCCCATTCGTAGTGCAGGTTCTGCTCGTTCCAGACCTCTACCGCCTGTACCCGGCCACAGTAGCGGGCGGCGAACTCGCCCACAAAGCTGGCGTAGGTACCCGGGTCGGCCGGCGGGCCCTCCACCGATAGATCACTGCCCGCCGCCCGCGCCCAGTCCGGGGCCTTGACGATGCTGGCCAGAATGCTCAGCCCTGCCCCGCTCAGGTCGCCGATCACGTCATCCGGCCAGTTGCGCTGGCCCGCCGCGCCCTCGAAGTGCTTCCAGGGCAACTGGAACTTGACCCAGCTGAATCCCATGTTCCTGATCGCACCGGTGGCCCCGCCGCGATCGCCGTTGGGGTCGATCTGGACGCCGTAGGCAAAGAAGCCCGGAGCCGCAGCGCTGGCCGGCGGGGCGCTGGCCGCCGGTGCGCTGGCCGGTGCGGACTCGGATGGCCCGCCGCCTTGCGCTACCTGGGGTGCGCTCTGCGTGACCTTCACGCCGTCGAGCTTGCCGCTGGCGCTCACCAGCCAGCCGGCGACCCAGGCCTTTTGGCCGTTGCCGAGCTCCAGCTGCCACCAGCTGCTATCCTGGTTCTTGCCCACGATGGGCAGGCGCTGCCCGGGGCGCAGCTCGCCGGCCAGGGCATAGCTCGTGCCGGGCCCGGAGCGTAGATTGGCGATCTTGATGGCCGTGATGCGCGGCTGGCCAGGGGCAGTTTGAGCCGTCTCGCTAGCTGCCACCTCCAAGGCCAGCGCCGTCGACAAGCCGGTAACAGTGAGGGTGGCGAGCGCCAGGGCCAGGCCCAGCGCCAACTTGATGACCATGAGGACCGAGCGGGGGAGGGCTGGGGCAAGCACAGGATTCTCCTCCTGGAGTATCTGATACGGGGATAGATAGCACAAAGGGCAGGCGGATTGTCCCCGGGGTCATCCGCCTGCCCCTGTGATGGTCACTCACTGCGGCAGGTAGTGCGCAGGCTTCATGCGTAATCCGGACCTCACTTGGGCATGGCGGCCAGCGCACTGTAGACCGGCAACGCACCACCACCGGCGTCCAGAATACCCCATTGGGCCAGCTCGGTGCCGTTGTTGGTCATGCGGAAATTCAGGTTCCACAGCAGCGCCGGTCCTACGAAGCCCCAGTTCTTCATCATCTGGTAGGACTCCACGGTCCAGGCCGCTTGCTCCTCATAGGAGTTGTCGTTGGCGTACTTATAGCGGTCGTCGAACGCGCCGCCTGCGGCCCAGCCGAACTCCGTCGGCCAGATGCGCTTGTTGCCGTCGCCGTACTTCTGCATAATCGCCCGGTAGCCCTCCATGGTGCTGCGGAAGCTCCAGGAATGATGGGGGGCGTCGCACGGCCCGTTGAAGCTGTTGCCGGTGCGCTGGATGGTGGCACAGGCATCCTCATGGCGCACCGAAGGCGGCACGTTGTAACCGCTGGGATGGGCGCCGATGCCGTCGGCATAGTCCTTCAGCCCGTTCTGATACATTCCCTCCAGATAGGTGAAGTCATCCATGGCCCAGGGTGCCGGCGCACCGGTGGGGGTCGGTGCGCCGCTGATGACGTAGGTCGTCGGGCAGGCCGCCTTGATCGCTCGATAGGCCGGTTTCAGCATCTCCATATAGCCCGCCGGGCTGAGAGGCTGGTTGCCCCACTCATAGTGCAGGTTTTGCTCGTTCCAGACCTCGATGGCCTGTACCCTGCCACAATAGCGGCCGGCCATGGCGCCCAGGAAATTGGCGAAGGTGTTGGGATCGGCCGGCGGACCTTCGACGCTCAGATCTGCGCCCGAAGGTCGTGCCCAGGCCGGGGCCTTGGGCACTGACAGCAGGATGTTCAGCCCGGCGCCGGCATAGGTATCTACCACGCCGTCCAGGCCACCCCAACCGATGGCTCCAGGAGAGCCCTCCAGATCCTTCCACGGCACCTGCCATTTTACCCAGTTGAAGCCCATGCCCTGGATCTTGCCGGCCAGGAACGCGTTGTCGTAGGGGTTGACCTGGATGCCATAGCCAAAAGTTCCCCCTCCCGCCGGCCTGGGCGCCGGCGGTGGTGCGCTGGAGCCACCCGTCGCCGCCGTCTGCGCCGCCGGTGCGGCTGCCGCAACCTGCGGCGCCTCGGGGATATCGGCGGCAATCTCCACCTGGCCCAGGTCACCCTGGGCGCCCACCAGGCGGGCGACGATCCAGGCCACCTCGCCGTTGGCCAGCTCGATCTGCCACCACGACGCATCATCGTTCTTGCCCAGAATGCGGAAGCTGTCCCCACCGTTTGCCTGCCCCACGCTGCTGAAACCCGTGCCGGGCCCGCTGCGCAGGTTGACTGTCTGCTGGACGACCACCGATGCAAAGGATGGCGTAGGCGTAGCCTCGGGTGTCGGCGAGGGGGTAGGGGTCGGCGTGGCCTCGGGCGTAGCCGTGGCCAACGGCAGCGCAAACTCTGGTGCACTGGCCAGCTTCTTACCGTTGTCGGCAATGCTGGCGCTGATCTGTACCTCGCCCTCGGCTGCCGGGGGCACGAAGCTGAGCCCGGCGGCATCGAGCGGCCGGGCCTCGTTGATCACTTGCCCGTCGGGACCAGTGATGGTCCAGATCACGTTGTAGCTGCTCTGGCGCGCCGGCGTCTCGCCCGCGAGATACTCGCGCACCACGTTCCAGATATCCGGGTCGTAGTCCCCGCCCAACGTATGCTGCAGCACGGTTCCTTTCAGGTGGTAAGTGCTGACGAACTGCAGCTTGCGCGCGACGCTGGCCGCGTTCTCCAGCCACACCCGCCGCAATAGCCCGGCGTCGTCCCGGTAGGAATAGCTAAACATGCCGGTGTCCTCCTCAAATGTGAGGGGATCGATGACCCGGTCGTTGACCAGGCTCAGATCCACCGGCTCACCCGGCACTAACACTGGCACTTCGGTGCGTCCCTCGCCTAACAGTGGCTGCAACGCGTCGCTGTAGGACTTCAGCAGCAGGTATTCGCCCGCCTTCTCGATGCTTTGGGCCGGCAGTACCACCTCGATCTTGTCGCGCGGTACCTCCGAGACAGCCCAGGACAACAGCGAGTCCATCTGGCCCATCGGCACGTAGGCCTCAGGGTCAATCAAGGCCGGCACACGGAACGTGTCTACCACCTGGCCCAGGGCCCGCCAATCATAGCCTCCCGTCACCCACCTATCCTCGGCGATCTGTCGCGGTGGCTCCACGCGCACAGCTACCGTCCGGCCCAGAGCGTGCATGCGCTCAGCTAGCTTGCCCACAAACCCGGTGAATTCAGCGCTCAAGGTCGGGTCAAGGCCCCGGTAGTCGATGTCTATGCCAGCATAATTGTTGGCGGTCACCAAGGTCTCGATGGCATTCAGGTGGGCCTCCTGGATCTGCTCGCTGATCAACAGGTTGTCCAGGAGATCCGTGCGCACGACACCATCTTCGCCCCAATTGCGAATCGTCGGAGTTACAGCATATGAGCCGCCAGCGCCGGCCGCAGCAACGATGCCGCCCGAGATCGAGCCGTCGCCGTTGAGCTGGAACCCGGCCGAGGCAGCCCCGGTGAGCGCATCGCGGCCATCATCCGGCACCCCTTGGTCCGCCGGCACGTCGGCCACCCCGGTTGGGGGCTGGCGCAGAGTCTGCATCACCATGAACGACGCCGGTACGTAGTTCAGCTCTGCCAGGAGTCTCTCGTCCTCGGGAACAATGCGGCTGGGGATGAATCGCCAGCTGTCGCCTGTCCACTCGTACAGATCGAGGGTCTCGTATGGCAGGCTGTCATTGGGGATCGGCGCGTCGATCACCGATGCCATGGGCGTGCTGCCCCTCATTTCAATGCGGTAAAAAGGGCTCCTGGGATCCAGGTAGTTGCCCTGGTTGATGGCATCAGCCGCCGCCTTCATGTCTTCGCCGGCCCGACCCTCCAGGAAATCCTGGCGCGGCACGCTGTCCAGCCTGCTGCGAAAGTCCCCGGCCGCACCGTACGCTGGAAAAGCGACCAGCGTGCCATCAGGGTCTGAAATGCCACTATCGGTGTTGGCCCTGCCCGTCGTCATGCCACCTGACGCCAGCCTGTCACTTAACGAAAGCGGAGGCAGCACCAGCGCTGCAATCAACAAGAGCGCCAGAATCAGGCCCAGGATCGAGGGCAGCGCACGGCCCTCGCGCATAGATGCAGAAGTCGTGCTCATAATCTCTTCATATCATCCTTCTCGCCTGCTGTTCCTAAAGAGCCGGTCAATCCAAGTGATAAGAGCTCTGTGCCAGGCCACCGGGCCAGCGGGCGCGCATGTGATGGCTCAAACACCTTCTGTTCGCTAGCGGCGAACGGCGTCCGAGTCCAAGGCTATCATAACCAGGAACGCAATGGGAGAGTGCGGAGCCGGACCGCAAGGGCCTCAGGCCAACGCCTGAAGTCCCTAGGAACAGCCAGGAGCCGGGCTTGAAGGGGAGCAGAGCAAGTTCCGCTCGTACAGGGCAAGCCGGGCTCCTTGGCAAAAGAGCTCCGCGATGTGTCAGTTGACCGCATACCGCCGCTATTCTAGCATAAAGCGCGGATTTCGCAAAAGCGGCGGCCTGATTGTGCAAAGGTCAACGATTCGCCCAGACCTCGATCGCGGAAAGGATCAACCAAAGCAAGATCATCAGCCCGACACCAGGTAGCAGGCAGGCCAGCCCTGTGAGCAGCCCACCCCGCCCATACAGCAACAGGATCAATCCACCGCCTACTATCAACAGGAACGCGATCACCGCCAGGAAAAGGCTGCGATCCTGTCGCGCCCGCAGGCGCCGGTAGTCAGTGGGCGGCCGGCTTTCTTCCTGCGGCTTTTGATCGGGCCCTGGTATCACACCGCCAACTCCAACGCTGCAGCCTGTGCGAACCTCCGTGCGCCCGGTCACCCAGGCACACCCGGCCATTGTACCCGCAGCAGCCCGGTTTAGACAAGCCTGTTGCCCCATGGTATACTGCCACAGCGCCAGATTGGAAGACCTGGCATCCATCCCTGTGAAGATCGGCCTAGGTGCATGTCGATAGACGATTCAGTGGTGAGCACTCCGCTGCACATCCCCCAACGCCCGACCCGGCGCAGTTGGACGCTGGTCGTGCTGTCCTTGGCTCTCATCATAACCCTCGCCCTCGCCATCCTGGCCATTGGCGGCTACCTGTGGCTGGCCAGGGAGCGCGATACCGCCTGGAGCTGGCAAAACCCCTTCCTGGCTGTAGAATCCACACACGTGCGGCCTGACATCGCCGTGATCGCCCTGGCCGGCGAACGCACCGGCCCCTTAGTTCAGGAAGCCCTGGCCGCTGGAGAGCCCCATAGCGCGTATGCCGCGCTCGTGGCCGACACGCTCACGGGCGATGCCGAGCGGCTAGGCCTGTTATTGCCCATTGCCCAGGCATTTGAGGGCGCTGATGCGCTCGACATGGCTGCCCTGGCCTATCAGCAGATGCACTCCCTGGCTGCCTTGAGTACTGTCCTGCCTGACTTCGCCCGCGCCCAGGCCTCCCTGGATGCTGCTGATGGGTTTATTCGTGTAGGCAAACGGAGTGCAGTTGCCCCAATCCTGGCCCAGGCCGATGCCCTGGTTCGGGCTAGTCCACTTCTGGCGCCGGTGCAGCGCCAACAGATCGCCCAGCGGCTGTCCAGTTTGTATCGAGAGATCGACCTGCCCCAGGAGGCTGAGAACGCGGCACGTCTCGCGCGTAATCCCCGCCAACTGCCCGACTCACGTATCGCCGCGGGCCCCTATCTGCCCGACCTTCAGGGTGTGTTCACTGCCCCCCAACAACTGCTGGACGTCGAGAACCAGCGCCGCCTGGCTGCTGCAGCCTTCATCGAGGCCTGGGATGCCAGCGGTGGTACCAACCTCGAGCGAGCCCGTACGGCGCTGGCCGCCGCCCTCCTGGCCGAGGATGGCGTGCGAGAGGTTGTCTATGCTGCTCAGCTCGAGGCATCTCCCAATCCAGCAGAACGCGCTGCCATTCTTCGTTCGAAGATCGCCTGGCTGACCCTCAAGTACGCCATTGCCCGCGGCGACCTTGGCATGAGCCTGGTCACCGAGTGGACGCTGGCTCAGGATAGGATTGGTGCCCAGCTGACTCGTACCTACGATGACCTGGCGCAGGCCTACACCGAAGGCCGTGCCGGACTGGGCCCCAACGCCTCCTTGGACCTGGCTCAGATTGAGATTCTACGCGATCGACTGCTGCATGGCAGGCTGGGCACTTATCTCGATTATCCCGAGCAAAACCTGGCGCTTGGCCTGCAAGAGGCCCAGGAGGCTGCGGCAGATCGCCTGCCTCTTTTGGTGATCGTAGAGCCCTGGGGAGATGGCCTGGTATTTCGCCTGTCAGAGGACTTTGAGTAGGGCAATCTAGGCCTCCCGAAACTCCCAGCTGGCCAGCGCCTCCAGCTCCACCTCCAGACGAGGTTGGCCAGGATCGATGCGCTTCACCAGGTGTATGTCCACCACCCGCCGATCATCCATACCCAATCCCCGGCAGATCGCGTCCTGGGCAATCTTGAGTCCGCCGTCCAGGTCTCGGCGCAAAGGGGTCTGAAAGTAGAAGTCCAGAAACAGCGCCAGATAGCCAGCCTTGGCCTGGGCGACGAAGGCCGTGGAGATGGTGCCTTCCCGCTTCAATCCCTCGATCTGCCGGATAACCCTGCGCTTGTATTCGCGGGAGGCTTTGCTCAACACGCGCCGGCCCTCCACCGTCGCATACTGCTGATTGATGCTCGGTGGCAGCGGCAGGCGCAAGCTAATGCGCAACGGCTCGGACATATCGCAAGAATAGCACAAATGTTCTGTTTTGGCAACCTGCTGACCCTCCTCGACTAAAGACTGTATACTATGGGCACGCTCTATGTCGTCGGCACGCCGATTGGTAATCTCGAAGACCTTACGGCGCGCGCGCGACACGTTTTGGGCCAGGCAGACCTGATCGCGGCCGAGGATACTCGTGTCACCCGGGCCCTGCTAAGTCACTGCGACATCCACGCGCCCCTGGTGGCCTTTACCGACGCCTACGACCGGCACAAGCAGCAGCGCCTGGCACGTGTCCTGGATGTCCTGGACCAGGGTCGGTCCGTGGCCCTGGTGACTGACGCCGGCATGCCCGGCCTCGCCGATCCCGGACATGAGTTGATCGGCGCTGCCCTGGCCGGTGGGCATGATGTGACGGTGGTCCCGGGACCATCCGCCATCCTGACAGCCCTGGTCGCCTCCGGGCTTCCAGCAGACCGCTTCACCTTCGTCGGCTACCTGCCCCGCAAAGCCTCGGCGCGCAAAACTCTGCTGATAGAGCTTGTCGACGAGCCTGGGACACTTGTCGCATTCGAAGCCCCCCACCGCCTGGGGGCATCTCTGAGTGACCTCCTGCAGATCTTGGGAGACCGGCCTCTAGCCATCGCTCGCGAGCTTACCAAGCGTTTCGAAGAAGTGTGGCGGGGCAACCTTTCCCAAGCCGTCGAGGTCTTTGGCCAGGGTGAGGTTCGGGGTGAGATCACGTTGGTGATCGGCGGCACAGGTGGGTCGCGGTTCGCCGGCCAGTGGACCGAATCTCAGGTCCGCCAGGCCATTGCCTTGCTCCAACAGGAGGGGCTGGCTCCGGCCGCCATCGCCCGGGCGGTGTCACGGCTGGCTAACTGGAGCCGCGGTGATGTGTATGCTTTGATCGTGCAGCTCGGTCATACGATTGCGTGTAGTGATGATGCCGCAGAGATTCCACCTGGCCCCAACCAGGTGGCCTGACAGGTTGCATCCGCAGGGAGACCGTAGGCTGAACGTCTGCTTGGACGATTGACAAACCGGCAGCTTGCGTATATACTGGCAGTAATCGACGGTTAACATCTTCGTCCGTTGATCGGAGTGACTATGGATATGGCGCACTTGATGCTCAATCGGACCGACTTGGCAAAAGGACACCGCGACGCTTGACGCCGCGGTGTCCTCTGTTTTTCCCGGCGCATCGTCGCTAGCCCGGCTGAGATTAGACTGCAACGATGTGCCCATTCAACCGATGGAGGTCTGCATGGATACCGGATTGGTTTCCCGCATCATCAAAGCCCGGCAGTACGCCCAGGAAAAGGACCGCATCGAGTTCATCAGTTTCGAGGTTATGTTCAAGGGTGAACATAATACACATCGAGTAAGTTACCAGAACGAGGGCATCTGGCACTGCACCTGTGAGGAGGCGGTGCGCATGGGCGTTTGTAGCCACATCATGGCTCTAGAGCGTGTTCTTGGTGATGCGGTTGTGCCAGCCCAGGGCATGGCGCCGGCACCACTGCTTGAAACCTGATCCAGCGTTCGCACCAGGTATGGCCGGGCGGGTCGAAGCCTGTGGGCTTCACCCGCCCGGCTCTTTTTTGTCCAGAAGGTGTATTACTTGGCCGCCCTGCGACATCCTTGTTGGGAATAGGTCACCAGCAGACCACTTCGTGGTCCCGCCCTAACGTTGGATGATAGGAAGTTTGATGAACAAACGTTGGCGCATGCTGCTAGGCGTGGGGATCAGCGCGTTTTTTGTCTATCTCGCCCTCAAGGGCCTTGACCTGCGCGAGGTAGCCTACTGGCTCACCCAGGGAGACTACCTCTGGCTGATCCCGGCCGTCCTGATCTACTTCGTGGCCGTGTGGGGACGGACCTGGCGCTGGCACTACATGTTGCGCCCCATCAAGGACATCACCACCCCCCGCCTGTTCCCCATCGTCTGCATCGGCTACATGGGCAACAATATCTTCCCCGTCCGCGCCGGCGAAGTGCTGCGATCCTATGTGCTCAAGCGGTCAGAGGACGTCAGCATGAGTGCCAGCCTGGCTACTATCGTGGTGGAGCGGGTGTTCGATGGCCTAGTCATGCTGCTCTTCGTGTTCATTGCCCTGCCCTTTGCCCCGGTGCCCGGCCAGCTGCGGGTCTTCGTCGTCGGTGCCAGCATCTTCTTCATGGTCGCCCTGGCGGTCTTCGTGGTGCTCGCCACCCAGCCCGCTCTTACCCAGCGCCTCTACGCCGGTACCGTCCGCCGTCTCCTGCCCGCCCGGGCCCAGGACTTCGCCGATGGCTTTCTCAGCCAGTTCCTCGAGGGGCTGCATTTCTTCCGCAGCGGCCGCGACGTGTGGATGGTGTTCTTCACCTCCATCTTCATCTGGCTCATGGAGACTGCCAAGTACTGGGTGGTCATGCACGCGTTCATCCGCCAGGAGGGAGGGTTTCCGGTGCCGTTCTTCGTGCTGATGCTGATGAACGGCATCGTCAACCTGGCTACCACCATCCCCTCGGCGCCCGGCTATATCGGCACCTTCGATACCCCCGGCGTGGCTGTCTTGCAGGCCTACGGAGTAGACAAGAGCCTGGCCTTTGGATATACTATTGTTTTGCATGCCGCGCTTTGGTTTCCCATCACTATCTTGGGCGCCTACTACTTCCGCCGGGAGCGTTTGGCCTGGGATGACGTGGCGGAGGCCCGGGCCCAGCGCGCTCAAAGCCTGGAGACCATCTGATCCCGAGCTTCCTGGTAGGACCCGGAGCAGGCAGGCGTGGCCGCCTTGGGCGGAGACATCCCAAACACAAGAAGATCGAGGCAAGAGGCAGTCATGAAGAACATCTGTGTCGTCGGTACGGGCTATGTGGGCCTGGTGACTGGTACCTGTTTTGCCGACCTGGGCAACCGCGTGGTCTGCGTCGATATCAACGAGGAGAAGATCGCAGGCCTCCGGGCCGGTCAGATGCCCATCTACGAACCTGGCCTGGAGGAGATGGTAGAGCGCAATGCGCGCGCCGGACGCCTCGCCTTCACCACCTCCTACCCCGAAGGCCTGGACGGAGCCGAGTTCGTCTTCATCGCCGTGGGCACGCCGGCCGGCGTGGACGGCGAAGCTGACCTGCGTTACGTGCGCATGGCCGCTGAGGAAATCGCCCGCACGATGACCTCCCCCCTGGTCATTATCAACAAGAGCACCGTCCCTGTCGGCACCGGCGACTGGGTGGCTGATATCATCCGCCGCACCCAATCAAGCCCTATCGACTTTGCCGTGGTCTCCAACCCGGAGTTCCTGCGTGAGGGCAATGCGATCAGCGACTTTCTCAGCCCCGACCGAGTCGTGTTAGGATCCCTCGACAAGGACGCCGCCGAAAAGGTCGCCCAGCTGCACCTGGCCCTGCGTGCTCCCATCGTCGTCACCGACCTGCGCACGGCCGAGATGATCAAATATGCCTCCAATGCCTTCCTGGCTACCCGCATCTCGTTCATCAACGAGATAGCCGCCATCTGCGAAGAACTGGGCGCCGATGTCAAAGAGGTGGCTGCTGGCATGGGTTACGACAAGCGCATCGGTCCCCACTTCCTGGACGCCGGATTGGGCTACGGCGGCTCCTGTTTTCCCAAGGACGTCATGGCCCTGGAACACATGGCCCTGATCCATGGTGCCCACCCGGCCCTCCTGCGCGCAGTCATGGATATCAACCGCGACCAGCGGCGCAAAGCGATCTGGAAGCTGCGCCAGGACATGGGCAGTCTACGCCAACGCACAGTCGGCCTCCTCGGCCTGGCCTTCAAGCCCAACACCGACGATATGCGCGAGGCGCCGGCCGTGGAGCTGGCTCACCTCCTGTTGAACGAGGGGGTTCATGTCAAGGGCTACGACCCCGTGGCCATGCACGCCGCCAGCCGCGAAATCCCCGCCATGCAGCTCAGCGAGGACGCCTACGACCTGGCCGAAGGCTGCGATGCCATCATCGTGTGCACGGAGTGGAACGAGTTCCGGCACCTGGACCTGGAGCGCATGCGCCAGGCCATGAAGCAGCCCGTCGTCTATGACGGCCGCAACGTCTATGATCCCAAACGCATGCAGGATCTGGGGTTCCGCTACTACGGTGTGGGCCGGGGCTTTCAACTTGACGACGCCGGCGTCCACCTGTTTCACGCCCCGGAGCTGGCATCCGTAGGTTAAGCCTGCGCACGTCACAGCGGGCAGGTGCCCGCCTGGAGCAAGATATGGTCGATGGTCTACAGCGCACGCGCCTCGACAATGGGCTGACCGTGCTGCTGCGGAAGATGGCTCACGCACCAGTCGCAACCTTCTGGGTCTGGTACAACGTCGGTAGCCGCGTCGAGACGCGGCCCCAGACTGGCCTCACCCATTGGGTGGAACACATGCTGTTCCGCGGTACCGAGCGCTTCCCCGGCCCAAGTGTACATAAAATGATTGCCCGTGAGGGTGGAACCCGCAACGGCTTCACCTCCAACGACTATACCACCTACTTCGAGACCCTGCCGGCCCAGCGTATCGATCTGGCGCTGCAGCTGGAGAGTGACCGCATGCTGCACGCCCGCTTCACCGCCGACGATGTGGAGGCGGAGCGCACCATCATTCTCTCGGAGCGTGCCGGCCGGGAGAACCAGTCGTCGTACCGGCTGCGCGAGGCGCTCCTGGCGGCTGCCTACCCCACCCACGGCTACGGCCATCCTGTCCTCGGCTGGGAGGAGGACTTGCGCCGGATCACACGCGACGAGCTCTTGAACCACTACCATACCTACTACGGCCCTGACAACGCCGTGGCGGTTGCCGCCGGTGACTTCGACCCCGACGCGTTGCTCGACCGCATCGTCGAGTTGTTTGGCGGCGCCCCGCCGCGGCTCAACTCGCAAGCGCCGGAGATGCGCGCCACGCTGGCGCCCGGCCCTTCCCAGCCACAGCGTCGGGTCCTGGTGACCGGCCAGGAGCCGGTTGCCTACGTGCAGTTGCTGTTCCCCGTCGCCGAGGCGACCCACCCTGACTATTTTCCATTGCTAATGCTGGACACCGTGCTGGGTGGCGCTAAGTCCATGAGCTTCTCCGGCGGCGGTAGCCCAAATCGCAGCAGCCGCCTTTACAAAGCCCTGGTGTCGACGGAGCTGGCGGCCTCGGCGGGTTGTGGCGTTCGCCCCACGTCCGAGCCCTTCGCCTTCACCGTGGCCGCCACCGTGCGCCGCGACGTCGATCCCCAGCGGGTCGAGGACGCCCTATGGGCGGAGCTGCAGCGCATGGCCTCCCAGCCTCTCGTCCAGACTGAGCTTGACCGTGCCTACAAACAGACCCTGGCCCAGTTTGCCTACAGCAGCGAGAGCGTTAGCTCCCAGGGCTACTGGTTAGGGTTTAGTGAGGTCGTGGCCCAGGTGGACTGGTTCCTCGAGCTGCCCAGCCACCTGGCCGCCGTGACCGCCGCCGACGTTCAACGCGTGGCTACAACCTACCTGCGACAGGACCACGCCTGGGCTGGCTGGTATATGCCGGAGCACGCGGGTCAGCCATGACCAGGTCTATCTGCCATACGCTGGCCAATGGCCTGGTCGTGATCCTCAAGGAGTCCCGCCACGCGCCGGTAACCTCCCTCTGGGTCTGGTATCGCGTGGGCAGCCGGAACGAGCGCGCCGGCCTCACCGGGGTGTCGCACTGGGTGGAGCATATGATGTTCCGCGGCACCGATCGTTTCCCCCAGGGTACAGCCGATCGGTTGATTGCTCGTGTGGGTGGCTACCACAATGCTATGACCTATCTGGATTGGACCGCCTATTTCGAGACCCTGCCCGCCGATCAGCTTGATCTGGCGCTGGAGATCGAGGCGGACCGCATGCTGAATGCCCAATTCGTTGTGGAGGACACCGAACGTGAGCGCACGGTGATCATCTCAGAACGCCAGGGTGCCGAGGACTCACCCGTGTTTCTGCTACAGGAGCAGATCCTCAGCACCGCCTTTCAGCAGCACCCCTACGGCCACCATACCATCGGCCACCTGGCCGACCTTCAGACCATCACCCGCGATGATCTGTATCAACACTACCGGTCGTTCTACGCACCCAATAATGCCATCCTCGTGGCCGTGGGTGACTTTGACTCAGCCGCGCTGCTGGCCCAGGTCGAGAGCCTATTCGGATCCATCCCACCTGGCCCACCTGCCCCCCCTCAGGCCATCCTAGAGCCCCGGCAGGTTACGCAACGTCGGAGCCGGCTGACCGGACCGGGGGATACAGCCTATGTCATGGCCGTCTACCATGCCCCGGCCGTGGCCGATGCTGACTTCTTTCCTCTGGTCGTAGCCGATACGCTCCTGGGCGGGCCGCGCTCCATGGCCATGTTCGGCGACGGTGAGCCCAACCGCACGGCACGGCTTTATAAGGCCCTGGTGGATGCCGGGCTGGCCAGTGAGGCCTCGAGCTATTTCCTGCCCACTATCGACCCCTACCTGTTTAGCATCCTTGTAACCGTGCAGGCTGGACAGATGCCAGAAGACGTGGAGCGTGTCCTCCTGGCCGAAATCGATCGCCTGGCCACAGAGCCCGTTCACCAGGCCGAGTTGAGCCGTGCCCTGCATCAGGCCCGAGCCCAGTTCGCCTACTCGTTTGAGAGCGTCACCGATCAGGCCTATTGGCTGGGGTTCTCCGCTGCCGTGGCCAGCCTGGGCTGGCTCGACGGCTTTCTCGATTCCCTGGCCGCAGTCACGGCCGATGATGTGCTACGGGTCGCCCAGCGCTATTTCGCCTCCACCAACCGTACCATTGGGACCTATGTGCCCGATGCCGTATAGAGCCCCGCAATGGCGCTGGCGGCGCCGCCTGAACCGGGTTAGCTTGCTGGTCTCAGAAAGGACCGTTCGCTGCGATGACCGGTAATTCTGCCCCATCGTCTGTCCCCAGCTCGGCCGATATCCTCGACATCACCCTGGCCAACGGCCTGCGGGTCCTGGCACGTGAGAACCACAGCAGCCCCTCTGTGGTGTTTGATGCATTCTTGCCCGGAGGTTCCGTGCTGGAACCCACACACCAGGCCGGCCTGTCCTCCTTTGCCGCCTCTATGCTGATGCGCGGCACCGAGCATAGGACCTTCGACCAGATCAATGACGCTGTCGAGTCCGTGGGTGCTGCCCTAAGCATCTCCTCGGGCCGGCATGCCGTGGTCATCGGCGGCAAGTCCCTGGCCGAGGACTTCAGCCTGCTTCTAGATATCCTGGGCGATTGCCTCCAGTTTCCTAGCTTTCCAGCCGAATACGTCGAGCGCGTGCGCGGCCAGCGCCTAACCAGCCTGCAGGAGCGCGACAACAACACGCGCGCCGTGGCTTCCCTGCTGTTTCGCCAGCTCGCCTATCCCTCAACCCACCCCTATAGCCGTCCCATCGAGGGGTTTCAGGACACCATCGCCGCACTCTCCCGGGACGAGATAGTGGACTTCTACTCCCGTACCTACGGGCCCAGCGGGGGCATCCTGGTGGTGGTCGGCGCCGTGGAGGCCGCTGAGGCCGTCCGCCGCGTGCAAGAGGCCCTGGGCAATTGGCAGGGCCAGGCCCTACCTTCGGTGCAGTTTCCCGACCTCTCTTTGCCCACTGCCGTGGTCGCCGAGGAGAAGGTGCTGGCCGGCAAGACCCAGTCCGATATCGTTCTCGGTGTTCCGGCCCTGCGCCGTGATGACCCGGACTACTACGCCGCGCGGCTGGCCGATACTGTCCTGGGCCGCTTTGGCATGATGGGACGCCTGGGCGACAATGTGCGCGAGAAGCTCGGCCTGGCCTACTACTCCTATAGCGGTCTGGAGGCAGGCAAACAACCCGGCCCATGGACGGTGGTGGCCGGCGTTGATCCTGCTAACGTCGATCGCTGCCTGGCCGCCGTAGACGAGGAGCTGGCCCGACTGGGCACCGAGCCGGTACCAGGGCCGGAGCTTGAGGACTCCAAGGCCTTTCTAACCGGTTCGCTGCCCTTGCGTCTCGAGACCAACGAGGGCGTCTCGCAGACCATCCTCGACATGGCCTGGTATGATCTCGGCCTGAATCATCTGCTGCGCTACGGCGATCTCATCCGGGGGATCAGCCCCGAACAGGTGCGAGCCGTGACCGCCAAGTACCTCAAGCCGCAGGCCTACGCCCTGGCTGTCGCCGGCCCCGCGCGTAGCTAGGTCGCGTGCGTCATGTTTGCCATCGGCGTCGACATGATCGAGATCAGGCGCATCGCCCAGGCCGCGGATCGCTGGGGCGACCGCTTCCTCCGTCGCGTCTTTACACCGGCCGAAATCAGCTACTGCGGCGATCGTATGGCGTCCCTGGCCAGCCGCTGGGCCGCCAAGGAGGCTGTGAGCAAGGCGCTGGGCACCGGCTGGGCTCCACAACGACCTCATGCGGCCGGGTGGATAGATTGGACTGAGATCGAGATCGTGCGGCAGCAGTCGGGGGAACCGGGCGTTTGCCTGCATGGTAAAGCGCTGGCCCGCGCGGAGCACCTGGGCCTCTCGGCTTGGAAGCTTAGCCTCTCCCATTCCGATGATTACGCCGTGGCCATGGTGTTGGCCATAGGGGGGACGGCGTGAACCGCACACTTCTGATCATCGACGACGAGATCACCTTCGCCCAGCTGCTGTCAGTCTTCCTGCAAAGCAAGGGGTACGAGGTCCTGTTAGCCGGCGACGGCCGGCGCGGCCTGGCCATGGTCCTCGATCGCCGTCCGGACCTGGTGATCCTTGACGTCATGATGCCCGGCCTTGACGGATGGCAGGTTCTCAAGCAACTGCGCCAGGAGTCCGATGTGCCGGTCATCATGCTCACCGCGAAAGTAGGACAGGAAGACGTTATTCAGGGGCTGCGTATCGGGGCCGACGACTATATCAAGAAACCGTTCGATCTGCGGGAGCTTGAGCTGCGCATCGACGCCATTCTGCGCCGCCAGCGCGCCGCCCAGACCAACCCCAGCCTGCTTTTCGCCGATGGCGTTCTCAGCATTGACCTGGAGCGCCGGCGCCTTCTGCGCCGTGGCCAGCCCATCCACCTCACCCCCACCGAATTCAAGCTGCTCAGCCATTTGGTCCAGGAACGGGATCGCGTGGTGCCCCATAAGGAGTTGATCACCGTCGTCTGGGGTCGGGCCTACGTCGGCGATACCCGCAGTCTATCCCTCTACATCCGCTACCTGCGGGAGAAGCTCGAGGATGACCCCGGCAACCCCCGCTACATCCGCACCGAATGGGGCGTCGGCTACCGCTTCGCCGGCCTCGAAGACCCGTCACCCGCGTAGGGGCCGGATGGAGTCTCTTCCGGGAAAGTGACAGCAGCGGGGAGGACGCGAAGGGCAGGAGCCTCGAAGAGGCGCGAAACACCGCGCAGGCACGAAGAGCCGCGAAAGCGCTAAGAGCCACGAAGGCACGAAGGGGGTGGGCAGAGACGCCCACCCCTACGATGGGATCGGTGTCGCGCTTCCGTGCCGTCATGTTATTGATGATGGGCCGTCCCGGGTTTTCACCCTCTTGATATCACGCTTTCCCTACGACCGGCCAACTCGCCGGCCGCACCAAACCCCCAATCTCGTTGGGGCGGGCGTCTCTGCCCGCCCCCTTCGCGGCTTCGCGGTTCTTCGCGCCTTCGCGCCTTCGTGCCTTCGCGGTTCTTCGCGCCTTCGTGCCTTCGCGGTTCTTCGCGCCTTCGCGTCCTCCGCGGCCCTTCGTGCATTCGTGCTCCAAACCCCCTACTCCTCGCCAATCGTGAACACTCCTCCTGCACTGCGCCCCCAGACCTCCGGGAAGTACATCTGGTACGCTACCACCGGCAGGGTCTGGAACTCGCCCGGCAGGCTGGCCCGCATCTGATACGTGAACTCGTACGTGCCCGCCGGCAAATAGCTGGCGAACAGCACCACCTTCTCGTCTCGCAGCTCCGTCGTCGTCGGGGTCCAATACCACCAGGGATTGGATCCTGCTTCGGTGCTCACCAGCTCCCCGGTCTCATACACCTGGCTCGTCGTCGCCAGGCTGGGATCGATGGCCTCTGCGCCCGCCGGCAGCGGACTCTCCACCGCCAGGTAGTACGCGTCACTGGGCAGCACCAGCGTCAGCGTGACCTGTACTGTGTCGCCCACCGCTGCGCCGTCCACCGGCCCTTGGGGCTCGCGTTGCTTGCCGGTCACCGGATCCACCAGGGTATATTGGCGGTCCACCACGATGCCCCGGTCCAACGCCTCCAGGCCGGCCGCCGGCAGATAGTAGTTCAGGTGTGCCGTGTAGTACAGCTGCCCATCGCCACTCTGGTCTGCGGTTGCGAACCGAGCGATGGTCAGAGCGTTGGCCGTATCGAGCAAAAGTTCCTCTACCGCCACTCGCAGGTCCACGGGCTGGTCCACGTTGCCGGAATTCACCACACCCTCCTCGATGATCTGGGTGTTGAGGTCAACGTGATAGCTGTAGTCACCCTCCAGCTCACCCGTGGCCTGCATCCAGTCGGTCAGCGCGATGATCGCCCACACGTTTTCCTGGGTGGTCTCCCACCGCCCATCCTGCCGCGCCACCATCAGCCAGCGCACCACGTTAGGTGCCAGGCCATTCTCCGGATCGTAGCGGGCCAGCACATCCAGGGCCAACGACGTGCTGCGGGTGTCCGTGTTCATGGTCCAGTAGTCCGTGGACTGCTCCTCCCAGTGCGCACCCGTCGCCGAGACGATGGCCGCGCCGCTGAGATCGTCGATGAGCGTCTCCAGCCGGGTCTGGGCCGAGCTGTCGCTCTCCTCGGCCAGCACGCCGAAGGCTAGGGCCAGCCAGGCTCGCCCATAATGGCCCAGCCGTTCGCGCACATCGTATAGCGCGACCGTGCGCCCGGTATCGCCTTCTCCAGCCTCCGCCAGCACGTACAGGATGAAAGCCTGCGTGTTGAGTTCGTAGCTCTGCAGGTCCTCCACCGGCTGCAGCTGGCGCTTCAGGTAGTCCACACCGCGGGCCAGTACCAGCTCGTCCACGGTGAACCCGGCGTTCTGGGCCTCGACCAGCCCGTACACCA
Organism: Anaerolineae bacterium; assembly: GCA_032111745.1. Classification (GTDB taxonomy): domain Bacteria; phylum Chloroflexota; class Anaerolineae; order JAAEKA01; family JAAEKA01; genus JAULUH01. Next base: position 21,132 of record JAULUH010000216.1, read on the forward strand.
CGTACGCGCTGACAAAGGCGTTGCTCTCCTCGCCGCCCCACCAGCCCCAGCCCCCGTCCGGGTTCTGGCGCCGTGACAGCTTCTGGATGGCGCTGGTCAACTGCTCCCGCAGGTTGGTCTCCAACTCCGGCCGGCTGAGATCCAGTGCCACCACCGCGCGGTAGGAGGCGATGTTGGGCAGGAACTGGCTCACGATCTGTTCGGTGCATTCGTACGGGAAGGCCTCCAGCCAGTTCAGGCTCTCCACCATGCCCGCCGCCAACGAGGGATCCAGGCGTACTTGCAGCTCACCCTGCGTGGGGTCGACGTCGGGTGGCACCACGATCACCTCCAGCCGCTCTTCGCCCAGCGCCACGGTCCCTGCTGTGGCTACGGTCTCCGGGGAACTGTACCTGTAGACCGGTAGCACCAGTTCTACCGCATCGCTCAGCCCGCCGGCGACCGGTCGGCCACCCTCCCCTTCGACCGCCGTGAACCGCACCGTCACCTGGCCCACCGCCGCGTGCGAAGGCGGCGTGTCAACCTCCACCGGCCAGTTCACCTTCACCTGGGCACCGGCAGGCACTGCGATCTCCTGCACAGCCGGCGCACTCGTGGTCAGGCCCGAGCCCGAAAGCTCGACACTGACCGTGCGCTCCTCCTCGGTGTTGTTCAGTACTACTGCGCCGATTTCAGCCTTGTCAGCTGCCGTGAAGAAGCGCGGCAGCACCGGCCGCACCAGCAACGGCAGCGTCGTCTGAATCTCCACTGTGGCCTGCCCTACCTTGGTATCTACTGTAACCGCGCGACCGTCCAGCCGCCACGTGGTCAGGTTATCCGGTAGCTTTACGCTGACTACGGCCTGGCCATCGGCGTCGGTGATCACCGCAGGCTCCCACAGCGCCGTGTCCTCGAACTCGCTGCGCACGTCCACCATCGCCATGCCGCCATCGCCGCCACCGCCGCCCTTGGCTCCCTCCTGGAGCTGCTGGTTGAGCCGGTCCAGGTTCATGACTAGCGTGGCTGCAGTCTGCACGCCGAGGCCGCGCTGCCGGTAGAAGGTATCTAGCAGGGTGGTCTGCTGGTCCTGGACCAGCGCCAGCAACGCTTTGTCCACCAGGGCCAGGGAGAACTCGCCCTCCACGGGCTGGTTCTCGCTATCCTTGATCTGCACAGTGAAGGTGACCACCTCGCCGGGCTTGAGCTCGGTCTTGCTGGGCGTCAAGGTGACCTGCAGCTCTTTGGGCGCTGTGTCGACCGGCAGCTGCACCAGGCCCACTTTGAAGCTGCCCAGGTCGTCTCCTGTTGTGCCCTGGCCTTTGGCGATGACCGCCGACACGAAGACGTCGGGCACGTACCCGGGCTCGATGGGGAACTCCAGTACCTCGCTGTTGCCCTGCAGGGTGATCTGCCGGGTCTCGATAATCTCCCCGCGCTCGACGGTGATCAGGGCCTCGACCGGCCCCTGGAAGGGGTGTGGCACCAGGACTCGCGCCGTTTCGCCTACCTCGTAGAGGGGCTTGTCCGCCACCAGCTCGATACGGTCATTGTTGTCCACCTGCCAGCTCACGTAGGTATCAGGCTCGTCGCTGGCCCATGTGAAGGTAGAGCTGCGCACGCGGTTGCCCTGGGAGTCGATCACCGAGGCGTTGATCTTGTACTCGCCACCGCTCTCCGGTACCCAGGTGAAGCTGGCCTTGCCGTCGGCGCCGGTGGTCACCCGTTTGCTGAGTACCGGCGTTTCCTGTACCTGGGACACCCAGTAGAAGCGACCGTCCTCACCCTGCTCCTGCACCGTGCGCCATTGCGCCTGGTTGATGGCCACCGACACCACCTGCCCCGGCACCGGCTTGCTCTCCCAGTCGACCGTGATCAGGGCCACCTCCGCGGGCTGGCCGACTGTCGCCACGTAGTTGGTGCTGGCTACACCTGGATAGATCAGGCCCTTGTGCACCACCACCCCCATGCTATCCGCCACCTCCTGGTTGCTCAGGTCGATGACCCGCACGTCGATGGTGAAGCCCTGGCTCTGCAGCCGGTCGCTGATGTCCGCCGGAACCTCGAAGCTGTAGCGGCCTTGCCCGTCGGTCTTTCCGCTGCCACTGGCTACCACGCCGCCGAACCGGCCCTGATCGCGCGTGTCCCAGCCGGTGAAGTCGTTGAAGCTATACCAGGGGTCGCCCGGGCTGCCCTGGTAGTTGAAATAGGCATCCTGGCTGAAGGCCGTCCACTCCACCTGGGCGCCGGTTACCGGCCCGCCGAAGAAGAACTCGGTGGCCACGGTGGCGCTGATCGTCTCGCCCGCCAGGTACTCCTGGCGGTCTGTGCTGAGGTCGACCACGAATTCCGGCTTGCGATATTCCGCCACCTGGAAACCGAAGCCGAAGGCGTACCTGTCCTGCACCTCCTTGGGCACGTCCATGAAGCGCGCCTCCAGGTAGTAGTAGCCCAGGCCAGCCTCCTCGTCCAGCGGCAGGTCGCCCCAGATCGTGCCGAATCCATTGGTCTCGTGGGTCTGCTGATAGATCGCCTCGCCCTCGGAGTTCCGAATCGTCACGTCCAGCTTTGTTCCGGGCGGGGGCACGCTGTAGATGGCATCGTCGTCGGCCCGCAGGATGCCCTTCCAGTGCACGGTCTGGCCCGGGCGATATAGCGGCCGGTCGGTGTAGAAATACGCCTGCCACTCCGGTGCCGGGAACTCGCTGGGCAGGTTGAAGTCCCATGGGCCCAGCCCATTCTGCCATTCAGTGCTCACGGCGCCGAACTGATTGCCTTGGCTGCCAGCAAAGACCACCAGAGGCTGCCAGGATTCAACCTGCTTGATCGGGGCCCGGAATATCCCATCCTGGTCAGTGCTGCCCTGGGCTCCCGCCTGGTCAGCCACTCGCACGGCGAGCTCCGGTACGGGCTGCCCGGACTGCAGGTCGACGGCCCAGACCAATATCTCGGTCCCCGTTTTCTTCGCCACCAGATTCAGGGGCGAGACGATCAGCAGGTGCCGCGGCACCGTTTGGTCACCCAGCACATCGCCTTCGGCATAGCGCACCTCGGGCGCGCGCATCTCCACCCAATACATGCCTGCCGGCAGGCTGCCGCCGTCGTCCGCCAGGGGAATCTTCTGCAGCACATTCTCGTTGCGTGGCGGGCTCACCGGCACCGACCACTCGCGGATCAAGGCGTCACTGCGCGGACGGAAGTCCTGCATCGTCTCCCAGCGATTGGGCCCCAGCAGGCGCTCGGCCTCCGCCTCGCTCACCGTGTACAGCTTGAAGCCCAGGCTGCTCACGTTGCGGTAGCTGGCCGCGATCACGGTGTTGGTGTACACGTTGTACGTGCCAACCTCGTTGGGCACGTTCAGATGGGCGAACGCCTTGCGGTCTCCCGTGCTGAAGCGGACCGTCTGGTCCTGGCCCAGGGTGTTGCCGAAGACATCGGCGATCTCCCCTGACAGGGTCACCGTGTAGCCGGTCTGCGGCTGCAGGGGCCAGTTGATCAGCCAGCGGTTCTCGTAGCTATTGTAGTAGCTGTAGACGCTGGTGGGCTCCGGGATCACCGTGAACGCCTCCCGGCCCAGGGTTTTCTCGTTCACGACTCCCTGGAACACCACCTGCAGACCCGCTTCCGTCGAGACGCCACTCTCCCCATCGGCCGGCTCCGTTTCGACGATGGCGATCCTCGGCGCCACATCGAAGACGCCCACGAACTCCTCGCGCAGGAAGCCCACGCCGCTGGCCGAGCGCGCCGTGGTGTCGACCCGCGCCTGGTAGCCTGTGGCGAACGCCAGGTCCACAGCCGGCTGGAAGCGCATCACCCGCTGGCCGTCCGGCCAGGTGAACACGCCGGCCACCGGGGCCTCCTCGCCGGCCTTGCTCAGGACGAAGGCTTCCTCGGCCGTGGCCTGGTCCATCGGCTGGCTGAAGGTCACCGTCACCGCCGTGCGCGGCGAGATGTTGGTCCCGCCAGGCTCGATGCCGATCACGAGGGGGCTGGCCGTGGTGAAGGTGAACTGATAGTCCTCGGCCAGCAGCCCGCCCGTGATATCCTGCAGGCCGGCAGGCACCGTGCCCCGGATCTCGGTCGCGCCGGGCAGGGCCTGCTCAGGGCGGAAGGTGTAGATGCTGGTGTTCAGCCACTCACCCTGGCCCGGCACCGGCGGATCGATGACCAGCGGCTGCGGCAGCTCTCCCAACTGCCCAATGCCAGTCAACGGCACCACAGGCCGGTTGAAGACCACGGTGATTGGCGAATCGACCGCCACTTCCACGCTGCCATCGGCCGGCTGGGTGCTGGTGACGGCGAGGAAACCCACCGTCTCGAATCTAAACTGCACCGGTGCCGCCAGCAGCTTGCCGCTTGCACTCCGCGCCGTATCCGCCACGGTCACCTCATAGCTGCTCCCGCGCGCGAACGGCTCGCTCGGCGTGAATACCAGGTCGGAGCCCAACACCGCCACCGCCCCCGGCGTGGCCGGCTCAATCGAGAAGGCAGCCTGTGTGCTGGTCGGGTCCATCATCTGGTCGAAACGCACGCGAATGGGTGCCTCCACGGCTTGCTCCTCACCGCGCTCCGGATCGATATCCACCACCACGGGTGGCAATTCGATCGCCGGGGCCGGTGTCGGGGTCTCCGCAGAGGCCGGTGCAACCTCTGCCGCCGGCGTGACGCTCGCCCGCGCGGCCGCCTGGTCCGGGCCCGGCGCCGTTGCGGGCCGGCCACAGCCCGCCAGCATCAGCATGCCCACCAACACAATCACCATAGCCTTCTGACCCCAGAGCTTGATATCTGACATGGCTACCTCCAACCTCATCTGATCTCGATCCAAATCGGCTCTGCCGAGATTTGTGCGCCCGACTCGTTCTGCGCCACAGCGCCTACCTGATGGACCCCGGGCTGCAACGTCCACCACGCTTCGAAGGGCAATTCAGTCACGGTGTCCAGCGGTTCGCCGTCCACCATGAAGGTCAACTGTTTCAACTGGCCGGTTCCCATCGGCCGCGCGGCCAGGCGTACCTGCTGTAGTTCCGCCGGCACTGAGGCCGAGATGCGGAAGACACTATTGGGATCCGGGCTGGTCAGCACCAGCCCCTGTCCGGCCGCCGGCACCGCATCCAGCGCGGCTACCTTGACAGGTGTGCTGCCTGCCACTAGCGCGCTGCCATTCGCGGCAGCCCATTCCTGCAGCTCCGGTGGATAGACGCGTACCACCTGCCGGGCCAGGCACCCGGGAGCGGGAGATTCCGCCCGATTGGCCACCATGTTAGAGCAGGAGTCGATCAACCGCTCCTGGTAGACGTCGTCAAAGGTGGTAGGCTCGGTGCCCGCAATGAATAGCTCCGTGCGCCGCCGCTGGCATAGTTCCGTCGCCAGTAGCCCCGAGTCGATGCAGATCTCCGTGCGCACGAAGCCGGGGGGCTGGGCGAACTTCTGCACCGGCAGATGGCGATGCGCCAACTCCATGAAGTCGTGCCAGATGGGTCCGGCGCCCGTCACGCCGCTCACACCCAGCATGGGAGCGTTGTCGGCGTTGCCTACCCATACCCCGGTGACCAGCTGGGGAGTGTATCCTACGGTCCAGTTGTCCCGCCAATCGGTCGTCGTTCCGGTCTTGACAGCTGCCGGCCGGCTCAGCTGCAGCACGCTGTTGCGGCCAAACGACAGCGCCCTGGCATCGTTGTCCGCCAGGATATCCGTAATCAAGAAGGCGACCTGCGGATCCAATGCCTGGGCTCGGGCCGCGCGCTGCGGTGCCTGAAACAACACCTCGCCGTCCACGTCCTCGACGCGCTCGATGGCGTAAGGCTCCACCCTGTACCCACCGTTGGCGAAGACAGCGTATGCACTGGTTAGCTCCAGCAGACTTACCTCGCCCCCGCCCAATGTCAGCGCCAACCCATAGCCAGTGCTGGTCCCCGGCGCTGCCCCGCCAGGGCGGAACGAGGTGATCCCCTGGCGCCGCGCCTGCCCGATCAGGGCGTCGATGCCGATTTGGTCCAGCACCTTGACTGCCGGCAGGTTCAGCGAGCTGGCCAGGGCCGTGCGCGCACTCACCGGCCCGTGCCAGCGGCGATCGTAGTTCTCCGGCACGTAGGGCTCCCCCTCGGCCGTGGTGAACGCCGTGCGCACATCCGCAATCACCGATGCCGCGGTCAAAGGCGTCTGCCCAGTCTCTGTAGCACGCTGCGGGTCCATGGCCGCCGCATAGGTGATCGGCTTGATGGCCGAGCCAGGCTGCCGCAGCGCCACCGCCGCATTGACCGCGCCGGCAATGCTCCCGTCGAAGTAATCCGGGCTGCCTACCATGGTCACAATCGCCCCGGTCTGTGGATCCAGGCCCACCACCGCGGCGTTCTCGATGCGCCGGTCCGCCGGTGCCTCCGGATCCGCTGCCAGCCGGGCCAGGTGCCGCACTACCGTGCTCTCAGCCTGGTGCTGCCGGTCCAGGTCCAGGGTCGTCGTGACCCGCAGACCCCCCTGGCTGACCCTCTCTGCGCCCAGCAGTCGCTCCAGCTGTGCTTCGGCGTAGCTCACGAAGTGCGGGGCCTCGATGGGAAATGGGGTGGCCGCGAACTGCAGCTTCTCTGCCAGCGCCAGCTTCGCCTCCTCCCGGCTGATGGCGCCGTTCCATACCATCAGGCTCAGCACCGTGGACTGGCGCCAGCGCGCCGCATCGAGGTCCTGCAACGGGTTATACGCGCCCGGACTCTGCACCAGGCCGGCTAGCAGGCTGCACTCGGCCAGGTCCAGCTCTTGGGCAGGCTCGCCAAAAAAGGCCTCAGCCGCCGCCTCCAAACCGTAGGCGAAATTGCCGTAGTAGACCTGGTTCAGGTACAGCGCCAGAATCTCCTCCTTGCTGTACCGTAGCTCAATCTGCCAGGCCAGCCATGCCTCCCGCAGCTTGCGCCGTAAAGTGTGCTCGTAGCGCTCGTCGGGCGCCAGCAACGTGTTCCGCGCCAGCTGCTGCGTCAAGGTCGAGGCCCCCGACACCACCTCCCCGCTGCGCAGGTTCTGCCAGGCCGCGCGGGCGATCGCCAGCGGATCGACCCCCGGATGCTGGAAGAAGCGGCTGTCCTCCACGGCTACCGTGGCCTGCCAGCACGCCGTCGGAATCTCCTCGAACGCCAGCGGTGTCTGCTTGCCCTCCCCCGTGATCACCTCGTAAAGGAGCTGGCCGTGGCGATCGTAGATCAACGTGCTGGGGCGAATCGCGGCCAGGTTCTCCGGTGTTACCGCAGGCAGGTCGCCCAGCAGCCACACGGCCACGGCGACCACGACAGCGACAGCACCCGCAACAAGTACAGGCCAGCGACGCTTTCTGAGAACGGCAATCATTGCTCGAGTCGACCCTTGGCGATCCTGGCGAGTCATTCTACTCAGGAGTCTAGTCCAAACGGCGTCGAAACGCAAGCCACACTGGGCGCGCTACCGCGGGCGCGTCGCGCCCACTCACCCCATTACACGCCCCGCTGGTCGACCAGGTTCACCTGGCGATGCCATACCCTCATCCCCGCGTAGGGCGCGGCCCTCCGTGGCCGCCCGTGCGTTCGGCCACCGCCTCTCGGTCGCACCTCGGCATTGCGCCACCCCCACCTGTCTGTACTACAACCCCCATCCCTCGCGTAGGGCGCGGGGCATGGCTGTTCAGAGAGGCATACGTTGGAGCAAATGGGTCTCCGCCCAACGCGCAAGGACTGGCGATCCTCCCTTGGGCGCAGGCACCCGAAGGGGAGCCTGCGCGGCGGGGGAGGGTCGCCAGCCCTTGTCCACTCCGAATCGTCAAATCGTTAGTTCACCCGCGTGATCGTGATCATCGCCACCGGCTCACTCCACCCATGCACCTCCGGCACCAGGTCCACACCACCCGCAATGCCAGCATGCATGGCGACCACGCCGCCCTCGGCCAGCGCCGGATTGCTCATCCCGGTGCCCGGATCGTCCGACGTCACGCCGATCAACCCCTGGCACGGCGGCACGATGTCGGCGAAATCCTCAGTGTTGATCTCCGTCCCCGCATCGTACGCATTGGCGTATACTGTGATCGACCGGCCGACCCGGCCCGGAATGGGCAGCGAATCGAGCCCGGTGAAGCCGTCATTGGTGCAGATCAACATCATCGCGATGGAGAGGTACTTGGCCGTATCCCCTGCGGTGACCTGGTAGGTCGCCGAGTCGGGGAACATGCCACTACCGGGGGTACCGGCAGGCACCAGCGGAACGCTGCCTTCCTGCACGTCATACACGAAGCGGCTGCCCTCGAGGGCCTCCAACAGGGGGCCATTGTTGCCATTCTCCGCAATCTGTTGGATGCCCGTGCTTGCCGCCTCACCAACCTGGAAAACGGTGGCTGGTGCCCGGTGGGTCACCAGAACCGGCGGCGAAAACGGCTGCCCTCCGGTCAGGTTGGTGATGGTGATCTCGTAAGTGGACTCTCGTCCGTTGGCCAGGGCTCCCGTGGCAGCCACCAGGAGCGCCAGGGTCGCCAGCAAAGTCGCGCGTAGCGCCGTGCGTCGTCGGGATGTCATCAGATATTCCTTTCGTATCGTCGCGAATCAAGGTCGAAATCTCGTTCATCGGGCGGTCGGGGCCCTCGACCACATGATCGTACGATACGCCCCCAGCCTTACCCCCATGTTGCGGCAGGATTACGGAACCCTTACAGCACAGTCATCGCGTAGGGGCACGAACGGCGGTGGTGGGCTGCGGCAGCCCCGCCCGCACCCCACCGCCGTTCGTGCCCCTACGCGCGAGCCACCCGCCTAGAACGTGCTGGGCAGGAAGAAGAAGGCCAGCAGCAGGATCAGGTATACCGCCAGCAGCATCGCCCCTTCCAGCCAGTTGGAACGGCCATCCATCGAGATGAATGCTGCGATAGCCGCCGAAGCCGTCAGTGCGATCAGCTCGAAGTTGTTGAACTCCAGGGTCAGGGGATTGCCCATCAACAGCGACACGAACACCAGCACCGGCGCCACAAACAGGGCTATCTGTAGGCTGGAACCGTTGGCGATGCTCAGGCTCAGGTCCATCTGGTTCTTCAGCGCCACCTGCACGGCCACCAGGTGCTCGGCCACGTTGCCGATCAGCGGGATGATGATGATGCCGACGAAGAACTCGCTCCAGCCCATGGCCTGGGTCACCGGCTCAATGGAGCCCACCAGGAACTCGCTCATGATGGCGATGCCGACGACCGACGCCCCCAGCACGCCCAGGGCTATCGTCGGGCTCCACTTGGGCCCGGCGTGGCTGGGTTCGATGGCCGTGGCGTGGGCGTGGTTGGTGGTCCTCTGGTTTCGCAGGACATAGACAATGGACAATATGTAGATGAATAAGAGCACCGCGGCAGTGGTCAGGCTGAGCTCCTCGACGCGCAGGGTGTCCGGCTCGATGGCGGCGTTGAAGATCGACGGCACGCTGAGGCCGATCACGGCCAGGATCAGCATGGTGGCGTCCAGCCCGGCCGTGCTGCGATCGAAGCGCTGCACGCCGTGCTTCAGGCCGCCCAGCAGGATGGCCAGTCCCAACACCAA
>JAULUH010000217.1:0-2315 GCA_032111745.1 Anaerolineae bacterium
CACCCATCGCGGTCAGGGTGGTGCCGTCGATGGGGTCCACGGCGATGTCCAGGGCGGGGCCGGCGCCGGTGCCGACGGCTTCGCCGTTGAAGAGCCAGGGTGCCTGGTCCTTCTCGCCCTCGCCGATCACAATGACTCCCTGCATATCCAGCGTATTGAGGATCAGCCGCATGGCATCCACGGCGGCCTGATCGGCGGCGTTCTTGTCACCGCGTCCCATCCAGCGGGAGGCGGCGATGGCAGCGGCTTCGGTGACACGCACCAGCTCGAGGCCGAGATTGCGGTCGGGGGCTTCAGCCATGGTCGATATCCTCCTTTAGGCGTGCATGGCAGGCTTCACTCACCCCTTGATTATAGCACAGGCGGGGGTGCCGGGTGAAAGAGCGCTGAAGCGCTCACTACGAACGCCTCCTGGCGACCCCGCAGGGATGCGGCCTCCGTGGCATGGGTGGAGGAATCAGGTGAGGCTGGCTGGCCAATGGCGTGGTTCATCGTCGACGCCTTGCAAGATGACGAAGGCAATGATAAGGAATACCAGCAGGCTGAGTACGGCGGCCGGCCGGCCCAGGCCCAGGGTGTCGGCGATATAGCCCCACATGAAGGGTCCGATGATGGCGGCGAAGCGGCCCACCATGGAGTAGAGTCCGTAGAACTCGCCGACGAAGCGGGGTGGTGAGAGCCGCAGCATGTAGGGACGGTCGGCGGCCCAGGTGCCGCCCAGGTTTACGCCGGCGAGGGTGGCGACGATCCAGAAGAGCCAGGCCGGCAGATCCAGGACTGTGATGAGCACGATGGCGGCCAGGGCGATCATCCAGGCGACCAGGACGATATTCAGCGTGCGCCGGGGGCCGATGCGATCGACGACAACACCCCAGGCCACACCACCGGCGACGGCGAACAGGATAGAGACGAGCAGAAGGATTTGGGCCTGGGTTTCCGAGAAGCCGATTTCGTTGGTTACATAGATGCCCATGAACACAATGAGGGTGTTGATGGGATCGGTGTAGAAGACGCGGCCGGCCAGGAAGCGGGCCAGGCCGCGGTACCTGGTGGCATGGAGCAGGGGAGCGACGACGGGCAAGAGGACGACGGATTCGACGAGGCCCAGGAGGATGCCGGCCAGGGGGTACCACCAGCGCACGGGATTGCCGGGCAGCCAGATGAGTGCGGCAACGAGGATACCCTGGGTCAGGCCGAGCCCGGCCCACAGCAGGAAATAGCGGGGCCAGTTATGGATGGCCTGGACGCCTCGGGTGTAGGTCTGGTCGATGGCACCGCAGACGATCTGGGCGAAGCTGCGGGGGCCTGTGCGGAGGGGTTCCTTGACGAAGAGGAAGATGGGGAGGGCGAACACAAGAAACAGCAGGGCGGTGAGGCGAAACAGCCCAGCATAACCGATGCGGTCCAGGAGCAGGAGCCCGCTGCCCACGCCGATAAACGAGCCCATGTAGCCCAGGCCGATGCCGAGGCCGCCTACGCGGCCGCGGTTCTGCTCGGTGCTCACGGCAGGCAGGAGCGCGTCATAGAAGATCAGGCCAGCCTGGAACATATAGTTGGCAACGACGAAGAGGGCCAGGGAGAGCAGCAGCCCGCCGGTGCCCAGGAGGGCGGTGAAGGCCACACAGGTTACGGTGGTTACGACCAGGAAGGGCATGCGGCGCCCGGCCTGGTCGGAGAGCGCGCCCAGGACAGGGGCGGTGAAGAAGAGCAGGGCCATGGAGATGCTGTTGGCATTGCCGTAGTTGGCGTCGCTGCCGCCCATGACGTTGACGACCCAGAGGCTGAAATAGAGCGACACGATATTCATGGAGAATATCGTGTTGGCCAGGTCGTAGAGGGCCCAGGACAGAACGGACAGGCGGGAGGGCAGCGTGGGGGAGCCGGTCCCGGTGGGTGCCGTATCCATGAGGGTCAGGTGGCCCGGTGGGAGGGTACTCTAGAGGGGCCAGCGCGGCATCAACGTGGCCCAGAAGTAAGCTATGGGGAGGGCGATGAGCAGGCTATCGAGGCGATCGAGAGCGCCGCCGTGGCCGGGGATCAGGTTGCTGGAATCCTTGGCCCCGACCTGGCGCTTGATCATGGACTCTGCCAGGTCGCCCAGGGGGGCGAGGAGGGTGATGGCCAGGCCCAGGCCCAGGCTTTCCAGAGGAGAGAGGTTGAGCAGCCGGGTACCGAGCAGCACGGTTACCAGCGCGCCCAGAGCGGCTCCAGCCAGGTAGCCCTCCCAGGTCTTCTTGGGGCTATGGCGCGGCCACCAGGGATGGCGGCCGAAGGCGCGGCCGGCGAAATAGGCGCCGGCGTCGGCGACCATGACG
>JAULUH010000218.1:0-5069 GCA_032111745.1 Anaerolineae bacterium
GCACCGTAGGCGAAAAGCAGCAGCGGGACCGCCGTGGCGACCCCGGCGAAGGCCAGCAGCAGGGTGGTCGGCAGGCCATCGTGGCCAAAGGCGGCCGTGCCGTTGGCCTCCTGGTAGAGCAGGAAGAGCAGGGCGGGCAGGAACAAGACCGCAGCCTCCACGGAGAAGCCCTCCAGGGAGTTCAGCGGCGCGGTTTTGCGGATCAGCCCGTAGATGGCGAAGGTGACCGCTAGGGTCAGCGCGATCCACGGCAGCTGGCCGTAGTTCCAGGTCAGGTAGGCCACCCCGGCGGCGGCCAGGGCGATGGCGGCCCACTGCCCGGGCCGCAAGCGCTCCCGCAGGAACACGATGCCCAGCAATACGCTCACCAGGGGATTGATGAAGTAGCCCAGGCTGGCATCGACGATGTGGCCGCTGTTAACAGACCAGATGTAGATGAACCAGTTGATGCTCAACAGGCTGGCGCTGGCGACGAAGGGCAGCACCATGGCCGGCCGTTGCCGGAGGCGCGCCAGCCACTCCCAGTGCCTGGTCCAGGCCAGCAGCAGCAGGGCAAACACCAGCGACCACACCATGCGGTGGGAAAGGATCTCCAGGGGCGGGACGTGTTGGATGGCCTTCCAGTAGACGGGCAATAGCCCCCAGATGGCGTAGGCCCCCAGCGCAGCCAGCATGCCGTTTCGTGAGCTCATGCTAGGCTTGGGGCACCTCTCGGGCGCGGCGATAGCGGCCGGTGATGCGCTCCAGCTCCTCGATGTCGGTGCGGGTGAGGGATGAGCAGCTGCCCGTGGCGGCGTGGGCCAGCAGCACGATGCGCGCGGCCTGTTCCACGGCCAGGCTGTGCTCCAGCGCTTCCAGCGTGCTGGGGGCCACCAGGATCAGGCCGTGGTTGCGCAGCAGCACGGCGTCATGGTCGACGACCAGGTCGCTGACCGCGTCGGCCAGGGGCTCCGTGGCGGGCGTCATGTAGGGGATCAGCGGCACCTCGGCGCCGATGGCCAGGTAGAGGTCCGGCGTGAGGGCGGGCAGGGAGAGGCCGGCGCAGCCGAGGGCCAGGCAGTTGGGCGGGTGGATGTGAAAGACGGTGGCGGCATCGGGGCGGATGCGGTAGCAGGCCAGGTGCATGGCGTGCTCGCTGGAGGCGCGCTGCAGCTGCCAGGTGTTGACGCCGTCGATGCGCAGCGGCACGAAGTCGGCCGCGCTCAGGCGGTCCAGGCGGGCGCCGGCCGGCGTGATGTAGCACACGTCGTCCCAGCGCAGGCTGATATTGCCGCCGGCGCCCCACACCAGGCCGGTCTCCACCAGTTGGCGGCCGGCGGCGGCCAGGTTAACGAGTCGAGCTTCCAGGGAGATAGCCATCGAGCCTCGATTCACAAAATGGCAGCCAGGTCGGCCGTGGTGTCGAGGACCAGGTCGGCCTCGTCGAAGTCTTCCCGCTCGCCGAAGCCACACAGCACGGCCACGGCGAGGGAGCCGGCCGCCCGGGCCGCGCGCAGGTCGGCCATGGTATCGCCCACCATCACCACGTGCTCCGGCGGCACCGCCAGCTGCCCGGCCGCCCACAGCAGGGGTTGGGGATGCGGCTTGCGTCGCGGCGTGGTATCGGAGCCGACCACCACCTGGATGCGGGCCTCCAGCCCCTGCTGGGCCAGGTAGTCGGAGATCTCTTCCTGGCGGCGGCTGCTGACGATGCCCAGCTTGTAGCGGCCGTCCAGGCTGTGGATCAGCTCGGTGGTTCCCGGCACGGGCTGCAGCGGTTGCTCGCCGCCGGTGTTGCTGACCATGCCGATCTGCCGGGCTATGCGCTGGGCGGCCGAGTCCAGGCCAACCCGCTCCAGGGTCTCCAGCCAGCCGGCGATCCCATCGTGCGACCACATGATCACACGGCGGGCCACCCGCTCGGCGTCGCCCTCGGGCAACATCACGCGCACGTGCTGCAGTCGCTCCGCCAGGTTGGCCACGGCCCAGTCGTCCGTCTCCACCAGCGTGCCGTCCAGGTCGAACAGCACAGCCTCCACCGGCCGCCCGCGGATAGTGCCGCGCTGCTCCGCGGGAACCGGCTGCACGGCCACCTCCTCGGGCGGGAAGGGATCCTGGTCCAGCAGCTTGTTGTAGACGTAGCCCAGCAGCACCCGGGCCGAGGCGATGACCGGGGCGGCCAACAACAGGCCCAGCACACCTCCCACCAGCGCGCCGGCCACACTGCCGACGATGACCACGATGGGGTGCAGGTGCACCCGGCGGCCGACGAAGCGCGGCAACAGGTAGAGGCTCTCGACCTGGAACAGGCCAATGTAGATGGCGGTGACCAGCAGGGCGAAGCCGAGGTTGCTAATGGGCAGGAAGTTGGAGCCCCGGGCCAGGGCGATCAACGCGGCCAGGATGCCGGCCAGCACGGAGCCGATGCTGGGGATGAAGGCCAGGAGGCCGGTGATCGCGCCGATGGCTACGGCGCTGGGCATGCCGATCAGGCTGAGCACGACGCTGAACAGCACGAAGATCACGAAGCTGAGCACCAGCCGTCCGCGCAGGAACGCGTTCCAGATGCCGCCCAGCTCGCCGCCCAGCCGGTAGACGTCGGCCTGCAGCTGCGGAGGGATGGCGTTGACCAGGCCCAGGGTCAGCTGGTTGGCGTCCCTGACCAGCAGAAAGGCGATCACGGCCACGAACAGGGACCAGGCCAGGGTCTGCGCGGCGCCGGCTACCAGGGACAGGGCGCTGGTGGCGACGGGTGAGACGATGCTGCGCAGGGCGGCCAGGGCCTGGTCCAGCATGGTCTCGGGGTTGAGGCGCAGGGAGAAGAGCTCCACCGGCTCGGCGGCGAAGCGCTCCAGGACATCCTGCACCGCGCGCAGGTCGATCTGCAGCACCCGTACTTGCTCGACCACGCGGGGGCTGATCAGGGCGATGAGGGTGGCCAGGGCCAGGCCGGTAACCACAAACACGAGGAGGGTGGCTACGGTGCGAGACATGCCCGTGCGGCGGATCAGCAGGTTGACGGGCAGGTTGAGCAGATAGGCCACCAGCAGGGCGGTGATCAGGGGGGCGAGGAGCGCGTGGAAGCGGCTGAGCAGCCACACGCCGGCCAGCAGCAGCCCGACGATCACGATGCCTTTGGTTAAGGCGCTCCAACGCACGCTCATGGTCGGTGAGGTCCTGGGCCGAAAAGAGCCGGTGCGGATAGGGATTTTGGAGACGCCCCGGCACAGCCGCTATCGTACCACAGGTTGCAGCACGGGGAAAGAAGACTGGTCCAGTTTCGGAGAACTGGACCAGTCTATGGTCACGCTTAGTCTACCGGCCCGACGTCCGGCGGGGGCCAGTAGGCGAACCACGCCCGGCCCAGGATGCTGTCCAGGTGGACCGGCCCGAAGGAGCGGCTGTCGTTGCTGGCCCGGCGGTTGTCGCCCATGACGAACAGGTGCAGCGGCGGCACCACCCGCGGGGCCAGGTTGCCCCGGGTTTTCTGGTCCAGGTAGGGCTCATCCAGGGGCTGGCCGTCGATGAAGACCTGGTCGTCGTGGATGGCGACCTCCTCGCCGGGCAGGCCGATCACCCGCTTGATCAGTAGCTCCTCGCCCGGCCGCAGGCGCAGCACCACGATGTCCCCGCGCTCCGGCGCGTGGAGCCGGTAGGACAGCTTCTCCACTACCAGGCGCATGTCGGTGTGCAGGTTGGGCTCCATGCTCTGGCCGTACACCCGCGTGGCCTGGGCCAGGAAGACGTGGATCAGCAGCGCAATGATGATCGCCGGGACGACGGTCTCGGCCACCTCGCGCGCCAGGGCGCCCAACTGCCGAGCCATGCTTGGCGGCCCGGCAGTTGGGCTGCCCGCGGCCGGCGGGGAGCCGGGCTCGCCCAAGGGCTCTGCCGGCACGGTCTCGATCTGGTCTTGAGCTTCTTTGTCCACGTTATCCACGCTACACCCTTGGCTCTTGGTGCACCGGAGCGGAGTCTCGCCTATGGTGCGGAGTGGAGGCTTCAGCCGGAAGTGCACCTAAGCCCCGGCTAATGCCTCCACTCCGCCTTTTACAAGTCAGCGCGGGCGGCGCGGGCGGCGGTCACCGCCGGAGCTGCCGCTGTCACCGCCATAGCCGCCGCGGCTCGGGGGGCGACCGCCGCCACTCGGCGGGCGGCCACCGCTGGGCTTGCGGTCCCGCTCGCGGGCCTCCTCGGCGGTCCAGCCCTCGAGCACGGCCTGGCGGCTGAGCTTGATCTTGCCGCCTGGATCGATGTCGATGACCATGACCATGATCTCGTCACCCACCCGCACGACTTCCTCCACGGAAGGCACCCGGTAATCGGCCAGCTGCGAGACGTGCACCATACCGTCCACGCCGGGCAGGATCTCGACGAAGGCGCCGTAGGCCTCGGTACGCACCACCCGGCCGGTGTAGATTCTGCCGATGGTGGCCTCCTCGGTCAGGGCCTCGATCCGGGCCAGGGCGCTCTGGATCTTGGTGCCCTCCGGCGCCGCAATGAAGATGGAGCCGTCGTCCTCGATGTCGATCTTGACGTCGTACTCTTCCTGTAGGGCGCGCACCATCTTGCCGCCCGGGCCGATGATCTTGCCGATCTTGGCCGGGTCGATCTTGATGGTGATGATCCGCGGCGCATACGGCGACATCTCCGCCCGTGGCTCAGGCAGTACCTTGAGCATCTCGCCCAGGATGAAGAGCCGGCCCTGCCGGGCCTGCTCCAGGGCCTCGGCCATGATCTCGACGGTCAGCCCCTTGATCTTGATGTCCATCTGCAGGGCCGTGATGCCGTGCTCGGTGCCAGCCACCTTGAAGTCCATGTCGCCCAGGTGATCCTCCATGCCCTGGATGTCGGACAGCACGGCGTAGCGCCCGGTCTCCGCATCGGAGATCAGGCCCATGGCGATGCCGGCCACCGGCGCCTGGATGGGCACGCCGGCGTCCATCAAGGACAGGGTGCTGGCGCATACCGAGGCCATGGAGGTGGAGCCGTTGGAGCTCAGGACCTCAGACACCAGGCGCAGAGTGTAGGGGAAGGTCTCCACCGGCGGGATCATGGGTAAGAGGGCCCGCTCAGCCAGGGCGCCGTGG
>JAULUH010000219.1:0-9883 GCA_032111745.1 Anaerolineae bacterium
GGCGTGGCCCTGGCTGTGCTGTTCAAGCTGGTTGAGCGTGGTGTCATCGACAACAGCCACCGGGTCGTGGTCATTTCCACCGCCCACGGCCTCAAGTTCACCCAGTTCAAAACCGGCTATCACGAGGACACCCTGCCCGAGGTGGAGGCCGTCATGGCCAATCCACCCATCTATCTGCCGGCAGATTCTCGAGTGGTCAAGGAAACTATCGCCAGGCGCCTGGGCTGAGTAGACATGCCAGCCACCTTCCGCCCACCTCCGCTCTATCAGGCCCTGTTCACGCTACCCGTCTTGCTTATCCTTCTGCTGGCCTACGACCTGTGGCGCTCGCCCCGGCCCGAAGGCGCGCTCATGCTCGGTGTTACCGTCATATTGGCCCTCCTTACCGTACCTCGGGCCCTCGGCCGCGTGGAGCTGGCCGATGACCGGCTGACCCTGCACATGCCCCTGCACAAGCCGCGCTCGTTGCACCTGCGCCAGCTCATCGCCTATGAGGCCGCTGGCCGCATGTGGGACACCCTGCTCCTGCGCTACCATCCCATGGACGAGCGGGGTCGCCTGGACATCGCCAACCAGGAGTACCTGACCCTGATACCCTTGCAGGATCAGTCTGTGCTCGAGGCGCAGCTGCAGGCCATTGTCGGCAAGTCCAGCTCCTGACTACCACGGAACGGCGAAAGGAATCGTATCGATGGCCAAGATGAACGAGCTCGGTCAACTTTGGAAGATCGCCGGCGAACTCGACGTGTCAGAGATCCAGCAGGAAGTCCAGGATACCCCACGCCTGGCCATGGTGGGTCCGGCTGCTAGGACCAGTATTCTGCAGTCTCACCTTCAACAGGGGCCACGCAGTGCCAAGCTACCCGTCACTGCTATACCGCTCTACCACCTGCCCCTCAGCGCCGGCGACCTCGATGCCCTGGCCGCCTACGATCTCCGCATCGTGCTCCTGGACGACCCGGCCCAACTCTCGGATCAGGATGTTCAATCCCTATCCGCGCAACCAGCGCCTCTGTTGATCGTCCTGGATCAACCGCAGGAGGCCGCCAGTTCCGTTGGCATGCCGGATAGCCGCCCCACCAACGTGATCACCTGCCCCTTGCACGATGCCACAGTCGTCGATCAGCTTCTCCTGCCCGCGCTGCTCGATCAGCTACCGGGCCGGGACCTCGCCCTGGGCCGGGCGTATCCAGGACTGCGGGACACGGTCTGTCGTGAGCTGATCCAGGATACCTGCACCACCAATGCCATCTACGCCGGGGGTACCGGCCTGGCCTCCATGGTGCCCGGCATCGGCATCCCGTTTGCCGTGGCCGACATCGTCATCCTCACCAAGAATCAGGTGATGATGGCCTACAAGATTGCCCTGGTTATGGGCGAGTCAGGCTCCCTGCGCGAAGTCCTGCCCCAGATGGCCAGCGTCGTCGGCGCCGGCTTCATGTGGCGCCAGATCGCTCGCGAGCTGGCAGTGCTTGTTCCTCTTGGTGTAGTGCTCAAAGTTGCCATCGCCTACGCCGGTACCTACGTTACTGGCCACGCTATGTTCCACTGGTACGCTACTGGCGAAAAACTGTCCCGGCAAGATCTCAAACTCCTCTTCCAGGAGGCGCAACACCGCGGCCAGTTGGTTGCTGCTGGCCTCATCCGTCGCGCCCGCCGATCCAAAGTACCCCCCAGCCTTCTCCAGGGCCCCGGGATCTCGTAGGGGCGAGATCTCCTCGCCCTCGCCTCTTACGGCTTGACATCCCTGCACTTCTATGCTATAACCCTCCCCAATTCATCTGCCATTGAATCCTACCATGATTACGACCAAGCTCACTCTGAGGAGGCCCGCCACCAACACCGGACTTACGTCTGGGTAGGCGCGCTCGGGCCGAAACTCAACGATGACGACGGCAGCGAAGCTCTCCAGACGGAGAGCTTTTTTATTGCCACCGTCAGGGCAGTACCACCAGTCTCCAGGACCTTGACTTGATGACGGATCAGCTCCACCTTACCCCCATACGGGCCGGCATCATGGGTGTAACCGGATATACCGGCTACGAGCTCTATCAGCTTCTGCGCCGCCACCCTCGGGTCACCATTTCCTGGCTCACCACTGAGAGCCACAGCGGCCAGCGCCTCAGCGACGTTTTTGCCTGCCCGTGGGATGAGCCGCTCATCTCCCAGGCCGAAGCCCCTCTCTCTGGGGTGGACGTCGTCTTCCTCTGCCTGCCCCATGCTGCCTCCATGCCCGCCGTTGCTACCGTGCGCCGGGCCGGCGCCCGCGCCATTGACCTCAGTGCTGACTTCCGCCTCCACGACCCGACCACTTATGAACACTGGTACGCAACCCCTCACACCGAGCCAGAGCTGTTGGCGGAGGCCGTCTACGGCCTCCCCGAGCTGCATCGTGCCGCCATCGCCAGCGCCACCCTGGTCGCCAATCCTGGTTGTTATCCCACCAGCGTCATCCTGGGCCTGTGGCCCCTGGCCCGAATGGACTGGCTCACCGGCCAGGTCATCGTCGATAGCAAGTCCGGTGTCAGCGGCGCCGGCCGCAAGCCCAAGCTCACCACCAGCTTCGTGGAGGCCAACGAGAACCTCTCCCCCTACAGCATCGGCCGCTCGCACCGCCACCTCGCCGAGATGGAACAGGAGTTGGCCGCCGCAGAGCCTTCCCGAGGAGATGCCTTTCAGCTCGTCTTTTCCCCTCATCTCCTCCCCGTCTCCCGCGGTATTCTCTCCACCATGTACATCACCCTGCCCTCGGGTGTCGGTGAGGCCGCGGTTCGCGCCGCCTACGCCGCAGCCTTTGCCGCGGAGCCCTTCGTCCACCTGCTCCCTCCCGGCCACGTGGCTACCCTGCAACACACTGTCGGCAGCAACCGCTGCGCCATCGGACTGACTTTCGTGCCCGGCTCCCAACTGCTCATTGTCACCAGCACCCTCGACAATCTGGTCAAAGGCGCCTCTGGGCAGGCCGTGCAGAATATGAACATCATGTTCTGCTTCTCCGAGACCATGGGGCTGGCCTGAGCGCCCGCCCGAGGACCAATACCTGTGCGTAACCAGGTCCCAGAACACTCCTTTCCCTCAGCCGGCGAGGCGCCACCCATTGTCGTGGTCAAAGTGGGTGGCAATGAGATCGACGACGAGGCCTTCCTCGACGGCCTTGTGCAGGCCCTGGCAGAGGTCGGGCGTACCGCCCGAGTGGTGGTCGTCCATGGTGGCGGTAAGGAGATCGCCGAGCTCCACCAACAGCTCGGGGTGGGCTTTGAGCTCGTGGATGGGCTGCGGGTTACCACTGCAGACAGCCTGCGCTTGGTCAAGATGGTGCTCAGCGGTCTCGTCAATACCCGGCTGACCCGGCGCCTGGTCAACGCCGGCGTCGACGCCCTGGGCATCAGCGGTGTCGATCTGGGCCTGGTCCGCGTCGAGCCCCACCGGCCCAACGGCATGGACATCGGCTTCGTCGGCCGGGTTGTCGCCGTACGCACCGACGCCCTCCATAACCTGCTGGCCGGGGGCATCGTCCCCGTGCTATCCCCCGTCTCCCTCGGCATGGATGGCAACTCCTACAACGTGAACGCCGACCAGGTGGCTGGCGCAGTTGCTGCTGCCCTGGGTGCCCAGCGTCTGGTCTTCGTCAGCAATGTGCCCGGCGTTCTGGTCGACGGCGCCTGCCTGCCCCAGCTGACCGTCGCCGCCGCCGCCGCCTACATCGCCAGCGGCCATATCTCGGGCGGCATGGTGCCCAAGGTGCGCGCTGCCGTCGACGCCGTGCACGGTGGTGTGGCCGCTGCCGTGATTACCAACCTGCAGGGCCTGCACGCCAATGGCGGTACCGCCGTAATAGCCTGACATCATTCGACCTACCATGCGCAACTCCCTAACCCCCCACTTGCCCGACTCCGCAAAGCCTATGGACACCCCAAGTATTATCGAACTCGAGCACAGGTATGTGCTCGGCGTCTACCCCCGGCCTGGCTTCGTGCTCGATCACGGCCAGGGCTGCCGAGTGGTTGACACCGAGGGCCGCGAATACATTGACTGCGTCGCCGGCATCGCCGTCAATGCCCTGGGCTATGGCGACCAGGAGCTGCTGCAGGCCCTGCACGAGCAGGCCGGCAGGCTATGGCATACCAGCAACCTCTATCATACCGCCCCGCAGGCCCGGCTGGCGAAACTACTGTGTGACACCAGCTTCGCCAGCCGCGTGCACTATGCCAACTGCGGCGCCAGCGCCAACGAGAGCGCGTTCAAGTTCGCCCGCCGCTACGCCCGGGAGCGCCATGGCGAGGGCAAGCACACCATCGTCGCCTTCAGCGGTGGCTTCCACGGGCGCCTGTTTGGTTCCCTGGCCGCCACAGACCGCCCCCACTACCAGGAACCCTTCCAGCCTTTGATGCCAGGTGTGCGCATTGCTACGTTTAACGATCTAGACGCCGCACAGGCTGCCATCGCTGATGACGTCTGCGCCGTCATCGTAGAGCCGGTCCAGGGCGAGGGCGGTGTGCAGCCCGCCTCGGCCGAGTTCCTGTCCGGTCTGAGGGAGCTGTGCGATGCCCACGATGCCCTGCTCATCTTAGACGAGGTGCAGTGCGGGCTGGGCCGCACCGGCCACCTGTGGGCCTACCAGGGCTACGGCGTGGTCCCGGACATGCTCACCACCGCTAAACCCCTGGCCGGCGGCCTGCCCATGGGCGCCGTACTGATGACCCCGGCCGTCGCCAGCACTATCCACCCCTACGACCACGCCAGTACCTTCGCCGGTGGTCCCCTGGTTGCCGCCGTGGCCGAAAAGGTGGTCGCCCGGGTCGCCGACCCGGCCTTCCTGCAATCCGTGGCTCACAAGGGCCAGTTGTTCCAAGAGCGTCTGGCTGAGATCAATAGCACTCACATCCAGGAGGTCCGAGGTAGGGGCCTGCTCATCGGCATCGCCCTGGATATCCCCGCCGCCCATGTCGTGGCCGCTGGCTATCAACATGGCCTGCTCACCGTCGGTGCCGGCCCCAATGTCCTGCGCCTGGTGCCACCCCTGGTCATCTCCGAGGAAGAGATCGAGCAGGTCGTCCACCGTCTATCCCTTGTACTGCAATCGCTCTAGCGTTCCCAGCCACCCAGCCCAGCCGCTAACTATCCCATGAACGACCTTCTCGAGGCCACCTTCATGCCACCAACCATTCGCCCTGCCACCGCCTCCGATGCCCCGGCCATCTCCGCCCTGGTCAACCACTTCGCCGCCCAGAACGTCATGCTGCCCCGCAGCGAGGAAAGGGTCAGGGCCACCCTGCCCGATTACGTGGTCGCCGAGGACACCGGCCGCCTGGTGGGGTGTGGCTCTCTGGCCAACCTTACCCCTCAGCTCGCCGAGATCAGGGCTCTGGCCGTCGCCCCAGACTACCACGGGCTCGGGCTTGGCGCCCGGCTGGTTGCTGCTCTGCTCGAGATGGCCCAGGCCCGCGAGGTACCTCAGGTCTGCGCACTCACCCTGCGCCCGGACTTCTTTCGTCGGCAGGGCTTCCAGGTCATCGATCGCTGGCACCTGGCCCCCAAGATCTGGGGCGAGTGCATCCACTGCCCAAAGTACCACCGTTGCGACGAAGTGGCCGTCCTGCTAAACTTGGTGGAGCCGGACCGCCTACTTGATCAGGTGCCGTGGTGGAGTTCCCTGGCCGATCGCACACCGCTGCCCGTCCTCCGTCTCTTTGCCCTGCGCCGGGCGTGAGGCCCAGGCTACACTGGCATGTTGTCCCAGGGACGGGTATAATCATTCTATGGCCCAAATACCACAGTCGCCTGGCTGGAGTCGCGATACCAAGATCCTTGTCACTGTCATCGCGCTGCTGGTGATCGTGGCCCTGGTCTATGTCGCCCGCTCGGTTATCCCACAGCTCATCCTGGCCGTTATCATAGCCTATATCCTGCAGCCACTCATCGACTGGCTGGCCAGGCATCGCATCCCCCGCGGCCTCGCCGCTGCCCTCGGCGTGCTCTTGCTGGTTCTCATCGTGGCTCTGGGTCCCATCTTGCTCATCCCGGCCATCGTCAACGGCGTGCGCGCGATCGCCGATACCCTGGTTCAGCTACCCGCGCTGTACCAGGGCTGGCTGGATGCCCTGATCACCAACAGTCCTACCATCGAGCTGCCTGGCGGAGTCACCCTCGATATCGCCGACCAGGTGACTTCGCTGCAGGCCGAGGCCAAGGACGCCATCAGCCAGTTCGAGATGCCCGGTATCAGCCAGCTGGTCGAATACGGCCTTGAAGGCGCTCTGGCCGCCGGCGGCCTCCTGGCTACCGCTGCCGATATCGCGTCCAGTGTCGTATCGGTATTCCTGGCTGGCATGTTCCTGATCTTCTCCACCTACTACCTCTCCAAAGACGGCGACCAGTTTGGCAGCTGGCTTAACAGCCTCTTTCTGCCCGAGTATCGTCCCGAGATGCAGGTCTTGGGCCATCAGTTGAACCTGGTCTGGCAGAGCTTCTTCCGTGGCCAGATCCTGCTGTCCCTGACCGTCGGCACGGTGGTCTTTGTGGTGACTGCCATCCTTGGCCTGCCCGGATCCCTGGTGCTGGGCATCCTGGCCGGCGTGCTGGAGGTCATTCCCAACCTGGGACCTGTCCTGGCTATGATACCCGCCATCGTACTGGCCCTCATCCAAGGCCCTCCTTCCTATCTGCCGGTCAGCGATGTGGTGTATGCCTTGATTGTACTGTTGGCCTACTTCCTTATCCAACAGCTCGAGAACAACGTGCTGGTGCCGCGCATCATGGGGGCCAGCCTGAACTTGCACCCTGTGGTGGTCCTGGCGGGAGTGTTCGCCGGGGCCAGCTTCGCCGGCGTGCTGGGCGCCTTCCTGGCCGCACCCGTGCTGGCTTCCCTTAAGGTCACGGGCCAGTACGTCCATGCCAAGATCAGCGGGCGCCCACCCTTTGCCGCCTCCGCAATCGTCATTCCGGCGGGAGGCCGCGCCGGCCCAGGCCAGCGCTTGTTGAACCGGCTGCGCGGTAGGCCGCTGCCCCAACCCCAGGCTGTGTCCCCTGATGCCGTAGAGCGTCTACCTTCGGCTGACACGGAGCTGCCGTGACCCCTCTTCGGCGGATAGACCTCATCCTCGTTGGCCTGGGGAACGTCCACCGCCAGTTCCTACATCTGCTGGACAGCCGCGGCCATATCCTGGCTACACGCTACGGCCTCCAACTGCGCCTGGTCGGTGCAGCTGACAGTCGTGGTACCATAGCTGCACCCCTGGGGCTGGATCCGGGGGCCCTTCTGGCCCACAAGATGGCGGGAGGCAGCGCCGCCGATTTCCCGGGCGATCATCCGGGCCAAACCGCTCTCGATCTCGTGTCCCACCTCCCTGCCCACACCTTGCTGGAAGCGTCGCCCGTGAACCTGCGCGACGCCCAGCCTGCCCTTACCACTGTCCAGGCCGCGCTGGCCCGGGGCCTTGACGTCGTTCTGGCCAACAAGGCGCCTCTGGCCCTGGCTTACCAGGCCGTGCAGGCCGCGGCCCAGTCCGGTCACGCTCGCCTGGCCTTCTCCGCCACAGTCTGTGGCGGCCTCCCTGTGGTCAACATCGGCCAGCGCGACCTGGTCGCCGCCGAGATCCACCGCGTCGAGGGTGTCTTCAACAGCACCAGCAACTACATCCTCAGCCAGATGGCCGCCGGTAATACCTACCATGAGGCCCTGGCCGAGGCGCAGCGCCGCGGCATCGCTGAAACCGACCCTACCCTCGACGTCGACGGCTGGGACACGGCCAATAAGCTGGCTATCGTCGCCAATGCCGTTCTAGGCTTCCCCGCCACCGTGCGTGACGTTAGCCCCGTTCGCGGCCTTCGCAGCCTGCCCTCGTCAGACCCTCCCTCCCCCCATGCCGTCCTCCGCCTGCTGGGCGTGGCCGAAAGGCGCCCAGACCTCGGCTATGACCTCAGCGTTCAGCCTGTGTGGCTGCCCCCGAACCACAAGCTGGCCCACGTCGACGGCTGGGAGATGGGGGTCCTCTACCACAGCGACCTCTTTGAAACCACCTTCGTCTCTAGCGACGAACGTGGCCCCACTGGCACCGCCGCAGCCATGCTGCGCGACGTGGTCAACCTATATCGCTAAGGAAAACAAGACATGCCCACGCCATCCGTCAAGAAAGTCGTCCTTGCCTACTCCGGCGGCCTGGATACCTCGGTCATCGTGCCTTGGCTGCGTAACACCTACCGCTGTGAAGTGGTTTGCTTCACTGCCAATCTCGGCCAGGGTGAGGAGCTCAGCGGGTTGGAGGAAAAGGCCATCGCCTCCGGTGCTACCAAGCTCTATGTCGAGGACTTGCGCGAGGAGTTCTTGACGGCCTATCTCTATCCCATGCTCCAGGCCGGCGCTATCTACGAGCGCAAGTACCTGCTGGGTACCAGCGTGGCCCGCCCCCTGATCGCCAAACGCATGGTCGAGATTGCCGAGCTGGAGGGCGCTGACGCCGTAGCCCATGGCTGCACCGGCAAGGGCAACGACCAGGTGCGCTTTGAGCTTACCGTCATGGCCCTCAACCCGCGGCTACGCGTCATCGCACCGTGGCGCGAGTGGACCATCCGCAGCCGTAAGGATGCTCTGGACTACGCCGCCGAGCACAATGTGCCCGTCACCGCCTCCGAGAAGTCCATCTACAGCCGCGACCGCAACCTCTGGCACCTCAGCCACGAGGGCGGCCTCCTGGAGGACCCCTGGAACGAGCCCGAAGAGGAGATGTACCAGTGGACCACCAGCCCCTTTGCCGCGCCCGATGAGCCGGAAACCGTGGTCGTCGACTTCCAGGGCGGTATCCCCAAGCGTATCAACGGTGTCGCCCGGGGCCCCATTAGCCTTCTGGATCAGCTTAATGACCTTGGCGCCAGGCACGGTATCGGACGCGTCGACCTGGTGGAGAACCGCCTGGTCGGCATGAAATCCCACGGCGTCTACGAAACCCCAGGCGGCACCATCCTCTACGCCGCTCATCAGGCTTTGGAGGAGCTCTGCCTGGACAAACAGACCCTGCACTACAAGCAGCAGGTGGCCCTGAAATACGCTGAGTTGGTCTACAATGGCCAGTGGTTCACCCCCCTCCGCCACGCCCTGGATGCCTTCGTACAGGCCACCCAGCAGAATGTCACCGGCTCCGTGCGTCTGCAGCTCTACAAGAGCAACTGCCTGCTTGTGGGCCGGCGCTCCCCCTATTCCCTCTACCGCGAGGACTACGCCACCTTCGGCGAGGAGGACGTCTACGACCAGCAGGACGCCGAGGGCTTCATCAAGATCTTTGGCCTACCCCTGAAGGTGGAGGCCATGCTCGATATCGCCGGCGTCGGCGCCAGCAAGTACCGTACGCTGGATTACTCCAAGTTCAAGCGCGACTAGCATGCCCACCAGCTTCGCCGTCCGCGCGTCCGAGGCTCTGGCCGATAGCCGGCAGCGCGCGACCCTCGACCGCAGCACGACCATCCTTTCGCGCTGGCAACGTGCCGCTACTCCGTCGCCCGAGAGCTTTCGTCACCTCCAGGCCACCGCCGGTGCCGCCCGCCGCCTCGCCCTGGCCCGGCTCCCTTCCCTCCTCCAGCAGCTGGAGCAACAAGTGCTGGCCCGCGGGGGCGTCGTCTACTGGGCCGAGGACGCCGCCGCCGCCAACGCCTACATCGTCCAGCTGGCCCGGCAACGCGCTGCCCTGGGTTCCGCTGGTAAGCGCCGGCAACCCGTGCGCGTGGTCAAGAGCCATTCCCGCCTTGCCACCGAAATCGGCCTCAACCCTGCCCTGGACGCGGCCGGCATAGAGGTCCTGGACACCCAGTTGGGAGATTACATCTTGCAGATGGCTGGCGGGACCCCCTCCCATCCGGTCTTTCCAGCGCTACACCTGCGCAAGGAGGATGT
>JAULUH010000220.1:0-10980 GCA_032111745.1 Anaerolineae bacterium
GGAGCACGCCCTTCGCATTGCGATGACGCAGCAGTAGCGCTAGATACGACCGTCACCAGATCCATGCGACGTCCGCAGGGTTCTTTCGGAGTCCTGCGGACGTCGACCAAAGGAGCCAGACCATGTTTGACCTTCCCCTGGAATATGCCTTGATCGCCTTCGAGAACGCCGAGCCGACCGGCAAGATCGTGCCCGAGCTGCTGGACCTGGCGGAGCGCGGCATCGTGCGCTTTGTGGACATCGTCTTTATCCACAAAGAGGAGGACGGCAACATCCGCACCGTCGAGCTCAACGATCTTGACCCCAAATCGTATGAGATGTTCGTCCCCATCGGCGAACACGTGTCCAGCCTCTTTACCAACGACGACCTGGAGATCGCCGCGGCCAAGCTGCCCAACAAGTCGGCGGCCATGCTCCTCCTGTGGGAGAACCTGTGGGTTGCCAATTTCCGCCAGGCTGTCGTGGACGCCGGCGGGGTCCTGGTGGAGCGGGCCCAGATTGCGCCCGAGATCGTCGATGAATTCGTGCAGGCCATGAGCGCGGAATAGCGTACACTATCGCAACAATTCACAAGGAGAACCATCATGCCAGGTAGAATAGGACCCAATCCCCCCGGCCCTGTGGGCGGCGTTGGCGCCGGTAACCCTCCCGGCCCGGTCGGCGGCGTTGGCCGCGGACCGAATCCCCCCGGCCCGGTTGGCGGTGTAGGCCGCGGCAATCCTCCCGGCCCGGTCGGCGGCGTAGGCCGCGGGCCGAATCCCCCCGGCCCTGTCGGCGGGGTTGGTCGTCGCAACGGCGTCGGGCTGCTGCGCTAGACGAGTCCCCACACTGAACTGTGGGGCTGCCCCTGGGGCCGATGCGACGTTCCGGCCCAGCCACATCTTGAAAGATGTGGGCCTGTCAACTCCGACGATTCGAGGTTGGACGAGTCCCCACACTGAACTGTGGGGCTGTCCCCGAACCGACGTTCCGGCCCAGCCACATCTTTCAAGATGTGGGCCTATCAACTCCGACGATTCGGGGTTGGACGAGTCCCCACACTGAACTGTGGGGCTGCCCCTGGGGCCGAACCGACGTTCCGGCCCAGCCACATCTTTCAAGATGTGGGGCTATCTATGAAACCAACCATGCAGCAGCGACCTCTTGCGGCCTTACTTCTCAGCGTGGCAGTGCTCCTGGCGGGCCTCCTGTTCCTCTTGGCCAGTCCCTCGGCCGCGCAGGATCAGCCGGCGCGCACGCAGCGCATCACCGCGCGCTTGCAGGCCGGAGAGAGCCACGCTTACCTTCTCCAAGATCTCCAGCGAGGGGACAAGCTCACGGTTTCCATGCGGGCGACTGCGGGCAACCTCGATCCTGCCATCGGGATCGTGGACACGGCCGCGCCGCTGGACGAAACCATGGCCGCCTTCCAGGCGGACCTACAGCGCCTCCTGGCAGAGAATGAGAGCCCAGCCCAGGCTGTGGAAGAGCTCAGAAACCAGTACTTCCTGGCCTGGGACGACGACAGCGGCGATGGGTATGCGTCGGCCCTGGCGTTCAACGTGCCCGCTCAGGGCGACTATGTGCTCCTCGCAGGCAGCTCACTTTCGGCCTTCGGCCGCGCTACATCCGGCGACTACGAGCTGCTGGTCGAACTCGAGTCGCCCGCCAGCCGGGATGGCGCGGCAGAGCCGGCAGACGCGCCCATCGCCGAACGGCTGCCAGCCGTTTGGGGCCTCGCCGTGTCCGTGGAAGAATCAGCAGGCGCCCTGACGGCCGCGGCGCCCACGGCCAGCCTGAATCTCGCCGACCTCGACGCCGGTCAGAGCCTCACGGTATACGTCGAAGCCACCTCAGGCAATCTGATCCCGATGATCGCCCTGCGCGACTTCGGCGGCAAAGCGCTCGAAGCCGGCAACCTGGGTGGTCAGGAACCCCGGGCGACCCTGGCGTACACCACGACGGAAAGCGCCGTTGGCTACACGCTGGTGGTGCAGGCGGGTTCGCTGCCGGATGGAACCGTGACCGAGGGCGGCTATCGCGTGCTGGTGGGGTTGAACGCGCCAGATGTCCTGACCGGGCAAGCGCAGCCACAGGGCGAAAAGATTCTTGCGACGCCGATCGAGGTTCAGACGGGGCTCAAGATCTTCCGCATCAGCGCGGTGGACTCGCAGGACGAGAACTTCACCGTGATAGGGAGCCTGCGGATGGACTGGACGGACCCCGCTTTGGCCTTCAGCCCGGACTTGTGCAACTGCTCCGTGAAGCTCTACAGCGATAAGGAGTTCGATCGCTTCCTGGCGGATGTGGAAAGCCGGTGGCCGGCCTTCACCTTCTTCAACCAGTTGGGCAATCGTTGGATCCCGAGCCGGGCCGTGGCCGTCTGGCCCGACGGCCGCGCTCGCTACGCCGAGAACTTCAACACCACCTTTCAGGCCGACTTCGATTTCCGCCAGTACCCCTTTGACAGGCAGACCTTCCCGATCAATCTCGACCAGATCCTTCCAACATCTCAGTACACGATGGTCGAGCTGTCTGGCTACAGCGAGATCGACCCGGCGCACGGGGAAGATGAGTTTATCATCAGCGAGTTCACGGCCACGCCAAGCACCGCGGCGCCCAACGCTGCGGACAACCCCGTCTCACGTATGACGTTCAGCTTCAGCGCGCCGCGCCATTTGAACTACTACACCCTCCAGGTTTTTCTCCCGATCATCTTGATCATCCTGATCTCGTGGTTCACCTTCTTCCTGAGCGACTACACCCGGCGCATCGAGGCCGCTGGCGCCAATATCCTGCTGTTCATCGCGTTCAGTTGGAGCCTGGCCGACAACTACCCCCGCCTCGGCTACCTCACCTTCCTGGACGCGGTCATGACCGTGACCTTTGCGGTGAACGTCCTGGTGCTGCTCTACAACGTGGTCATGAAGCGGCTGGAAAATCAGGGGAAGGACGAACGCGTACAACGCATCGACAGCGTTCTTGACTGGGCCTATCCGCTCTTGTACATAGGCCTGATCGGTGTGGTGGCCCTGCTGTTCTTCTGAACTTGAACTCGCAAGGAGCTCAACCATGATCGACCCACAAGCCAGACCGGCAGCCTACATCAAACTCATGGCGTTCGTCGCCGTGCTCGGCCTGATCAGCGCCCTGGTCACGTTTGCCTTTGTGGCCCTCGTCAGTGTGGGCACGGGCGCGATTTGGGACCAAGCCGCACAGGCGCTGGGCATGGATACGCGCCTGTTCACCATCCTGGTCTGCACCCTCGGCGGCCTGGCGGTCGGGCTGCTGGTCAAGCTCTTTGGCGATCACAACGCCATCTTTGCCGAACTGATGCTCGAATTTGGCAAGACTGGCCGCTTTGACTATCGCCACGCCCCCGGGATCGTGACCACCGCCTTCGTGTCGCTCATCGCCGGCGGCAGCCTCGGCCCCGAAGCGCCGCTGGCGGACGCCTGCGGCGGCATCGGCACGCTGATGGCCGACAAGCTCAAGCTCGACGAGCAGGAAACGCGCACGATGGGCTACTCCGGCGTCAGTGCCATGCTCGCCTCCTTCATCACCCAGCCGGTCGGTGGGGCGATCCTGGGCCTGGAATCGGCGCAGGGTGGAACGGGAGGCAAGCAGGCCTATTTCTGGATACTGTTCCCCAGCCTGTTGGCCTCGGCCGTCGCGACCGTGGCGTTCGTCATGCTGAGCGGGCAGTTCTTCGCAACGTTGTACCAGTTCCCGGACTACACCCCCCTGCTGAGGGATCTGTTGTACGCCGCGCCGCTGGGCTTCGTCGGCGCCGTGGTGGGCCTGCTGTTCATGCTTGCGCTGCAACGCCTGCGCCAACTGCTCCAGCCCATGAAGGCGCATGTGGTGCTGCGCGGGCTGCTGGGCGGCCTGGCCATGGGGATCATCGGCGCGCTGCTGCCGTTGACGCTGTTTTCGGGCGAGGAGCAAACCCTCGACCTGATCAACAATGCGGCGGAGATCGGCGTCCTGATGCTCATCGTGTTGGCGCTGGTCAAGCTGTTCGTCACCGCCCTGCTGCTGACTACCGGCTGGAAGGGCGGTTACATCTTCCCTATCATGTTCGCCAGCGTTGCCCTGGGCCTGGCGGTGAATCTGGTGTTCCCCGGTATTCCGGTGGCGGTTGCAGTCGCGGCGACGATGGGCGGCGCGCTGGTTGCGGCTTTAAGAGCGCCACTGTTTGCGGTGCTGTTCCCCTTGGTCCTGGTGCAAAAGGAAACCGCGGCCGTGATTGCCGTCGCCGTGGTCGTTGGCGCCCTGCTGACCGCATTGGTGACGCTGCGTACCGCCCGTCGCGCCGCCGCTCAGGCGCAAGCGCTCCCACCCGAGGCGACGGCGTAGCGCATATTCAGGACGCGTCGAAAAACAACTTTCGCCAGGACTGCCAGTCCTGGCGAGCAATTGTGGCTCACGCCACGGCGCAGAGGGAAGCGAGACCGTTTAGCGTTCTATGTCCCCCTGCATGCGCCCCCACAGCAACGATAGCGCGAGACAGGAGTTCTCATGCCTCCATCACCGCCGACCGCCACAGGTATTACCCGCTTCATTCCCGGCCTGGCCCTCATAAAGGGGTTCAGCCCCGCGCTGCTGCGCACCGAATTCATCGTGGCCATCACGGTGTTTGCGGTGCTTGTGCCCTCGGCGATGGCCTATGGCGATCTCGCCGGGGTCACGCCCGTCGCAGGTCTCTATGTGGCGCTCGCTGCCCTGGTGATGTATGCGCTCTTTGGCACCTCCAAGCAGGTCGTCATGGGTCCCGAGGCGACGGCCGCGATCATGACTGCAGCCGCCGTGGCACCGCTGGCCGGCGGCGATGCCGCGCGCTATGCTGCGCTCGCCGCGTTGCTCGCACTCCTCGTCGGCGTCCTGTCGCTGCTCGCTCGCGTCGCACGCCTGGGATTCATCACCGACTTCTTGTCCAAGCCGGTGCTCGTCGGCTACATCCTCGGCGCGACGTTGATCGTCATCGGCAGCCAATTGGGCAAGATGTTTGGCATCAAGCTGGAGAGCGACAAGTTCTTCCAGCAGGTGGTGGAACTCATCAGCCGCCTCGACGAGGCGCACCTGCTCACCGTTGCCATCGGCGTCGTCTGCATGGCGGCGTTGCTCATCATGCGCCGCGTGAATCGCAAGCTGCCCGGCCCGCTCATCGTCGTCGTCGGCGCCATTATTGCCTCCGCCGTGCTCGGCTGGGAAGCCAAGGGCGTCGCCGTCGTCGGCGCGGTGCCGGCCGGACTGCCAAAGGTAACGATCCCCGCAGTCACGGTTCCAGATATCCTGGCGCTGCTACCCGCCGCCCTGGCCCTCACGATCCTGATCTATGCCGATGAGATCCTGACTTCGCGCGTCTTTGCGACGAAACATGGCCAGAAGGTCGACGCCAACCAGGAATTCGTGGCCATCGGCATGGCCAATATCGGCGCCGGTTTCTTGACCGGGTTTCCTGCCGCCCTCAGCGCCTCGCGCACGACCGTCTCCGATCAGATGGGCGGCAAAACGCAGTGGGTCGGTCTGATCGCCGCTGCGCTCACCATCATCTTCCTGCTCTTCTTCACGCCGCTGCTGGCGCCGCTGCCCACGGTCGCGCTGGGTGCCGTCATCATCGTCGCTTCGCTTGGGTTGATCGACATCGCAGCGTTTCGCTTCTTGCGGCAGGTGCGTCCCGCCGAGTTCTGGCTGGCGGTGGTGACCGCGTTCGGCGTGCTCACCGTCGGCGTTCTGCAGGGCATTCTCGTCGCCGTGATGTTTTCGCTGATCAACGTGCTCTATCGCATGTCGCGGCCACATGATGCGCTGCTGGACGATGTGGATGCGGCCGGTGGCACGGTGTATCGCGGCGTCGCCGACAAAGAGACGGCGCTGACCGAGCCGGGCTTGATCGTCTATCGTTTTGATGCGCCGCTGGTCTTCGCCAACGCGGCGTTCTTCACGGAACGGCTGGAAGCACTCGTCGCCAACGCCGGCCCGGGGCTGAAGTGCGTGATTCTCGATGCGGAGGCGATCAGCGATTTCGATTCGACGGCGGCTGAGGCGCTGGAGAACCTGGATGCGGACCTGGAACGACTCGGCGTCGACTTATGGATCGCACGCGCGAATGCGCCGCTGCGCGAGCTATTGACGGCGACGGGACTGATGAAGCGGCTTGGCGCAGAGCACGTCTTTCCATCGGTGCGCGCGGCGGTGACGGCGTATCACGCACGCTATGGCGCGGCATAGACTTGCCACAGGTAGCTGCCAAAGAACGAATTCCCAGGAGAGTCGATGAGCTCGAACCTGCGCCAACAACTTGGCCGCTACGTGCCGATCACGGCCTGGCTGCCCGCCTACCCACGCGATTTCCTGCGCAGCGACGTCATCTCGGGCGTCACGGTCTGGGGCGTGATGGTGCCGGTGGCGATGGCGTACGCGCAGATGGCCGGCGTGCCGCCACAGAACGGGCTCTACGCAGCCTTCGCGGCGCTGCTCGCCTACGCCATCTTCGGCACCAGCCGCCACCTCAAGGTGACGGCCAGCTCCACCATGGCCGTGATGTCCGCGGCAGTGATTGCGGCGATGGCAGGGGGAGACCCCGACAGGTATTTACAACTCACCGCCGCCCTCGCCCTCACTGTCGGCGTCCTCCTGCTGCTGGCTGGGATCGCCCGCCTGGGCTTCATCTCCGATTTCCTCTCCAAGTCGGTGGTCACCGGCTTCGTCTTTGGCCTGGCAATCACCATCGCCATCGGCCAGTTGCCCAAGATATTCGGCGTGCCTGCCACCAGCGGGAACTCGTTTCAGCAACTGGCCGGGTTGATTGCCGAGCTCGACCAGACAAATCCGTGGACGCTGATCATTGGCGCCGGCGCCCTGGCGCTCATTTTCCTGATCAAGGGGCGCTACCCACGGATCCCATCCGGCCTGGTCGTCCTGGTCCTGGGCATCCTCGCCGTGACGATCTTCGATCTCGACCAACAAGGCGTCAGCATTGTCGGCGCTATTCCGACCGGGCTGCCCATGCCCGGGTTGCCCAGTATCTCGGTGAGCGATCTGCCGTACTTGATCACCGGTGCGGTCGGCATCGTCTTCTTAGCCGTAGGTGAATCGCTCGGCAGCGCGCGTGCGTTTGCCGCCAGGTATCGCTACGAGATCGACCCGGACCAGGAGCTGATCGCCCTGGGCGCAGCCAACCTCAACGCCGGGCTGTTCCAGGGGTTCACCGTGGACGCCAGCCTCTCGTCCACAGCCACCGCCGACGAAGCCGGCGCGCGCACGCAGCTCTCTTCCATCGTCACCGCGGTGTTGATCATCATCACCGTCATCGTCCTGGCGCCTCTCTTTCGCAACCTGCCCAATGCCGTCCTTGCCGCCATCGTCATCACCTCGGTCGTCGGTCTGATGGATGTGCCCGAGCTGAGACGCTATTACGCCTCCAACCGGGTCGATTTCGCGCTGGCCATGGTGGCTCTGCTGGGCGTGATCAGCACCGATGTACTCACCGGCTTGTTGATTGCCGTGTTTCTCTCGCTGCTCATCATCCTGTACCGGGCCAGCCGGCCTCACATGGCGGTCCTGGGCAAGGTGCCGGGCCAGGAGGCGGCCTACGGCGACCTTGCGCGCCACCCGGAGAACATACTCATCCCCGGCTTGCTCATCGTACGGCTCGACGCGCCCCTCTACTTTCTGAATGCCAACGTGGCGCGCGGCCAGCTTCTCGATCTGATCTCGGCGAGCCAGCCGGCGCCCGTGGCGGTGCTGTTCGACCTGGGCGCCAGCGCCGATCTGGATATCGCCAGCCTGGACATGCTAAAGAACCTCGTCGTCGAACTGGATGAACTCGGCATCGACGTGCTCCTGGCCCAGATGCGCGGCGGCGTCCGCGACCGGTTGCGCCAGGCCAGCCTGATGACCGAGATCGGTGAGGACCGCGTTTACCTCAGCGTCGCCGCGGCGGTACACGATTTTGAGCAACGGAACAAATCAGGAGAACCATGATGGAGCAGGAACGCGTCTTAACTCGCTCGCAATTGACCACACCGCGGGCCGCAGCGATCGCCGGCATCCTGTTTTCATTATTACTCATCGCCAGTCTGGTGCTGGTCCGCCTGTCCGTTCCCGAAGACCCGCAGGATGCGGGGGACTGGCTTTCTGGTGGATGGAGGATGGTCTCGCTCGCTCTAAACCTGCTGCCGTTTGCAGGCATCGCGTTTCTGTGGTTCATCGGCGTGGTGCGCGATCGGCTCGGGGAGCGCGAGGACCGTTTGTTTGCCACCGTCTTTCTCGGCAGCGGCCTGCTGTTTCTGGCCATGCTGTTCACCTCTGCGGCGGTGGCCGGCGGCATCTTGCGAGTGTACGGAGCCAACCCCAGCATGCTGATCGAGTCTGGGCTGTACACATTCGGCCGCACGGTGACCTATGAGATCATGAACGTCTATACCATGAAGATGGCAGGCGTGTTCATGATCACGACCTGCACGCTCTCACTGCGCACCGGTATCATCCCGCGCTGGATGGCGTACCTCGGCCTGGTGCTGGCGCTGTTTCTGCTGCTCAGCCTCGGCTCTCTCTACTGGGCGCCCTTGGTCTTCCCGCTGTGGGTGCTCCTGATCAGCGTGCACATTCTCCTGGCGAATCTCAGGCGTTCCCAGGGCCAGGATACAACCTCGGTCCCGAGAGACTAGGCGTCCATGACTATCAACCCCACCTGATAGCCAGTCGCCAATGGATCAGACGGAGATGATCTCACATGGCACGTAAGTCGAAGAGCTCTGCAAAGGGACAGCCCGAGAGAGAATTCGCCGTGATCGGCCTGGGGCATTTTGGCGCCAGCCTGGCGCGGCGGCTCGAAGCCATGGGCCACGTCGTCCTCGGCGTAGACGGCGACATGGCCCGGGTACAGGCTATCGCCGACGACATCACGTCGGCTGTCGCCCTGGACGTGACCAACGAAGATGCGCTGCAGGAGGTCGACATCGCCTCCTTTGGCACGACAATCATCGCCATGGCGGATGATTTCGAGGCCAGCGCCCTGGTCGCGGCGTATCTGAAGGGCCAGGGCATCGCGCGCGTGATCTGCCTGGCCGAAACAGCGCGGCACCGCGACATCCTTTTGCGCATCGGCGCTGACCAGGTTATCCTGTCCGACGAGGACAGCGGCGTGCGGCTTGCCGAAACGCTGGCCGCGCCCACCATGCTGGAGTGGGTGCTGCTCGATGCCGACCACAGCCTTGCCGAGTTGAAAACGCCCGCCAGCCTGGTGGCGCAGCCTGTATCCAGCCTGGCGCGCCACGACGTCACTGTGATTCTGATCCAACGCCAGGATCGCCTGGTCCCCTGTCCCAGTCCCGAAACCCGGTTGGAGCAGGGTGATACGCTCTTCGTGGTCGGCCAGCGCGCCAAGCTGTTGGAGGTCGCGTCCTTGCCATGACGTCCACCCTGGGCAGCCATCCAAGCCTCGCCGAGGCAACGCAGGAGGCGCTGGACCTGCAGAGAAGGCGCCGCCTGCCAGTCCCGCTCCGCCTGCTGGTGGCGCTGGCAACGCTGATCGGCATTGGCACGGGTCTGTTGCTTCTGCCCTGGATGACGACGCAGCGGATCAGCTTCATGGAGGCGTTGTTCACATCCACCTCGGCCTCGGCGGTCACGGGGCTTTCCGTCCTCACCACCAGCACCGCCTTCACGCGGCCGGGCCAGTGGGTGATCCTGCTGCTGATGGAGTTTGGTGGGCTGGGGTTTCTCGTGACCGTCGTTCTCACCCTGCGCCTGCTGGGGCGCCGGATTTCGCTGGTGGATCGCCTGGCGGTCAGCAGCTCGCTGGGCCTGGCCAATCCCAAGGCTATCTTGCAGGTTTTGGCGCGCACGGTGGCCTTCATGCTGGCAGTCGAGGGCCTTGGCACACTGATCCTCTGGGTGCATTGGCGCATGAGCGGCATCGTGCCGGCTGGCGACGCCGCGTTCTACGCCCTCTTCCATGCCGTGGCGGCTTTCTGCAATGCCGGGTTCGACCTGTTCGCCGGGCTGCCGCAGTATCCCGAAGGCCTCCCGGCTGACCCGATCACCTTGCTGACGCTGGGGTGGCTGGTGATCATCGGCGGGCTGGGCATTCCTGTGTACATGGAGTTGCTGCACCGCCGGACCGCGCGCAAGGAGGGCGGACGGCTCCGGCGCCTGAGCCTGCAAACACGGCTGGCGCTGTGGTCGGCGCTGGTCCTCGTCCTGGTCGGCTGGGCGGGACTGCTCGCCGGTGAGTATCGGCAGGCGGGGGTGCTGTCGGACCTTTCGTTCGGAGAGCGGATGTTGCGCGCCTGGTTCCAGTCAGCAGCCACGCGCACGGCCGGCTTTGCTGGCCTGAGCGATTTCGCCAATCTCCACGAGGCCAGCCGCCTTTTGCTCATCTGCCTCATGTTCATCGGCAGCGCGCCGGCCTCCATGGGCGGCGGCATCACGACAGGCACCTTCTCCGTGCTGGTGGTCGCCATGTGGAGCCTGGCGCGCGGCTACGACAGGGTGCGTGCCGGCCAGCGCGCGATCTCGATGGCGATGGTGTGGCGCGCCATCACCGTGCTCTTCATTAGCCTCGGCGTGGTCTTGATCGCGACCTGGCTGCTTCTGTTCACCCAGGAAGTAACCTTCAGCCCGGCGCTCTTCGAGGTCGTCTCGGCGTTTTCCACGACCGGCCTATCGCTGGGGGTGACGGGTCAGCTCAACACCTTTGGCCGGCTGCTGATCATCGCCCTCATGTTCTGGGGGCGGCTGGGCGCGATCACCATCATGCTCATCCTGCTGAAGCGCCGCGGACATGAGAGCCTGGCGAAATACCCCGAGGAGACGGTCCTGGTTGGGTGATGACCCGAGTAGGCTATTGTGCTGCCGCGATCGGCTTCGCGAGAGTGCCGGCGCTGATCGGTCGAGGAGAATCTGATGCCAATTGATCAATATGCACTGCTTCAGATCGCGCTCAGAATCGGCGCCGCTATCGGCGTGCTGCTGTTCGGTCGCTGGCTGGCG
>JAULUH010000221.1:0-3800 GCA_032111745.1 Anaerolineae bacterium
GTGCTGATCAACTGTGCGAGAGGCAAGCTGGTGGACAACCAGGCGCTATACCAGGCGCTGGTCCAGGGCCAGATCGCCTCGGCCGGCCTGGACGATGTGGAGGAGGAGCCCGCCAAACTGGAATCGTGGTCGCCGGAAGGGAATCCACTCTTTACGCTGGACAATTGCTTCATCACCCCCCATTCGGCATATGTCTCGGTGCAGTCCCTAGAGGAATGCCGTCACGTGGCGGCGGAGAACGCCAGGGCCGTGCTATTGGGCCAGCCACCCCTGGACCCAGTTCGACCGTGATAGCAACAGCTATCTGAATTCTTTTTTCGACCTTGCCTTGCGTCCTGGCCCCGGACGGTCTGCGGATTGGGCGATAATAATGGACGTCCAGGCACCATGATCGTGACACCTAGGAGGTACACCCAATGAAACGGCTGATCATCTTGCTGGTCCTGTTGTCCCTGGTCTTGACGGCAGCGGGCTGTGTCCAACCTACAGCTCCTGTCCCGCCAGCCCAGGAGGTAGTACAGGAGGCAGAGCCCGCAGCTGCCCCCGAGGAGCTGGCGCCCACGGAAGAGCCAGCAGAGGCGGCGATGCCCGCGGCCGAGCCCATGGCCTACGAGCCGATCGGCGGAGCCTTTCCCCCGGTAGCGCTGGCGGAGAACGCGCAGGCTGCGTGCCAGGATGTGGGCTACGTGGCCGGGGAGCCGATGAAGATCGCCTACATGCCGCCGGCCACGGAGTTCAACTACTACATGGCCATCGGCGAGGGCATCAAGTCGCAGGCTGCGGAGCTCGGCGTGGAGACCTTCATGCTGGCGCCGCAGAGTGGCTCGGACATCGAGGGTCAGATGGGGATGATCCAGGATGTGATGACCCAGGATGTGGATGCCATCATCCTGTCGACCCATGATGAGAATGCCGCGGCGCCGCTGGTCAGGCGGGCGGTAGAAGATGGGATCGCAGTGATCATCGTGAACTCGGACATCCCGAACTTCCCGACGCCGGTGCATGGCGTGGTGGGCTACAGCCAGCGCAATGGCACCTACAAGGAAGGCGAGTAT
Organism: Anaerolineae bacterium; assembly: GCA_032111745.1. Classification (GTDB taxonomy): domain Bacteria; phylum Chloroflexota; class Anaerolineae; order JAAEKA01; family JAAEKA01; genus JAULUH01. The sequence goes on from JAULUH010000221.1 coordinate 1,056, forward strand.
ATCGTCAACCTGGTCGGAGGAGAGGCCAAGGTCGGGGTGCTGGAGGGCTTGCCGGGCTATCACTCCACCGAGCGCATCGGAGGCTACCTGGACTACTTCGAGGAGAACGCTCCCGGGATGGAAGTGGTCGCGTCCCTACCCACGGCCTGGAACGTGGAGACCGGGAACACGGCCATGATGGACCTCTTGCAGGCGCACCCTGAGGTGGAGGTGGTGGTGACGGCCAACGACTACATCTCCATTGGGGCGGCCAAGGCGGCCGATGCGCTGGGTCGAGAGGACGTGTTGATCTTCGGCAACGATGGAGACACCACGGGGCTGGAGGATATCGCCGCGGGCCGCTGGACGGCCACGGTGAACACCACGCCATACGTGATGGGCCAGGTGGTGCTGCAGGTGGCCCACGACTGCCTGATGGGCGAGTATCCGGGCGGTTGGACGGAGACGCCGACGACGATCGTGGACAAGGACAATGTGGCCGAGTTCCTGTGCAAGCCGGAAAACTTGTATCCGGCTCCTTCCCAGGAGTACGAGTGCCCATAAACTGGGTGCTGCCCGCCTTCTGGCCGCCCCTGTGGGGCGGCCAGAAGGCGGGCGCGCTGACCGGCAGCTATTACCTGTCTAGCCCATGAACGACCAGAAGGCCCCCCTGTGGGACTTGCAGCGCATCTCAAAAGCCTTCCCGGGTGTGCTGGCCCTGGATCATGTGACCATGCGGCTGGTGCCGGGCCAGGTGCACGCGCTGATCGGCGAGAACGGCAGCGGGAAGTCCACGCTGTGCAAGTGCCTGTCGGGCGTGCACCAGCCGGACGCGGGCAGCATGGTATGGCAGGGCCAGGCGGTTACCTTCACCCATCCCCTGGCAGCGAGAGATCACGGGGTAGCGACCATCTACCAGGAGTTCTCGTTGGTGCCTACCCTGAGCGCCACGGAGAACATCTTCCTGGGCCGCCTCCTATACCGGGCTGGCTCCAGGCTGGTGGACTGGGAGGGCATGCGCCGGCAGACGAGGGCGCTCCTGGAAGAGCTTGACCTGGACATCGATCCCGACACCATGGTGCGGGATCTGTCGGTGGCAGAGCAGCAGCTGGTGGAGATCGCCAAGGCCCTGGCTATCGATTCCAGCCTGCTGATCATGGATGAACCGACGGCTGCACTGGGCCTGGCGGAGACCCACCGGCTGCTGGCCCTGATCAGGCGGCTGGCCGCGCAGGGGCGGGCCGTTCTCTACGTGTCCCATCGCCTGGACGAGGTCTTCGAGGTGGCCGACGTGGTGACCATCCTGAAGGATGGCAGGGTGGTGGCGGAGGGCAAGCCTATCGCTGAGCTGACCATGAACGAGGTGGTCCATCTGATGGTAGGCGTGCCCATCGAGCAGCACTACCCCAAGGAGCACAACGCCGTCGAGGCACCTTGCCTGCAGGTTGACGACCTGCATTCGGAGAACGGCGTCAACGGCGTCACCTTTCAGGTCAAGGTGGGTGAGGTGTTTGGGCTGGGCGGCATGGTGGGGGCGGGCCGCACCGAGATCGCGCATGCGATCTTCGGCATCGACCGGCGGACCCGGGGCACCATGCGTTTGCTCGGGCAACCTGTGCAGATCTCGACGCCCAAACAGGCGATCGAGCAGGGCGTGGGCCTGGTGCCCGAGGACCGCAAGGCCGACGGCCTGTTCTTCAACTTCGAAGGGCCGCAGAATATCACCATCGCCCGTCTCAAGGCCCTGCTGGTATCGCTCTTCTTGAGCCTGGGACGAGAGCGCCAGTATGGCCGGGAATACGTCGACAAGCTGGGCATCACGCCCACGGCGATGGACCGGTCGGTACAGTTCCTGTCGGGCGGCAACCAGCAGAAGGTGATGATAGCCCGCTGGCTGTTTACCCAGGCCAGGATGCTGATCATGGACGAGCCCACCCGCGGCATCGACATCGGCGCCAAGATCGACGTTTACAACGTGATCAACGAGCTCACGCGGAACGGGATTGGCGTGCTGTTGATCAGCTCCGACTATCCCGAGCTGTTGGCCATGAGCGACCGCATCGCCATCGTGCGCGATGGGCGCATTCTGCATATTGCGGATGCGCAGAGCCTCAGCGAGCACCGGATGGCCTCCATTGCCTCCGGTGCCGAGCCCGGCAACCTTGCCGATCAGAACAGTGCTGGACCTGGTTTTCAGTTGCGTGAGATAGGACCGGCTTCAGCCAATTCGACGTAGGCGCATACGGAGAGCCAGCCTGTGGATCGACTCAGCAAGACCTTCCGATCGTCTCTGATAGGACCCCTGGCGGCCCTGGCCATCGTGTTCCTAATCTTCAGCATCACCACCGACAGGTTTCTGGAGGTGCAGAACCTGATCAACGTGTCGCTGCAGGTGAGCACTGTAGCCATCGTGGCCATCGGATCCACGCTGGTCATCCTGGCCGGAGGCATCGACCTGTCCCCTGGATCCATGGTGGCGCTGGTCACCTGTGCGCTGGCCATCCTGGTCATGGAACAGGGCCTGTCGTTGCCGGTTGGCATCCTGCTGGTGTTGGGCCTGGGTGTGGTGCTGGGCAGCATCAACGGCGTCCTGAGTAGCTACGGGCGCATACCCTCTTTTGTGGTCACCCTGGCCACCATGAGCGTCTACCGGGGCCTGGCCTTCTACATCACCGATGGCTCGCCGATCTTCACGATTTCGCCAGGCCTGGAGCCGCTCTTCTACGGCGATCTCTTTGGGATTCCCCTGCCCTTCCTGTACGTGAT
>JAULUH010000221.1:3810-4527 GCA_032111745.1 Anaerolineae bacterium
CTACATCTTCCTGCGCAACACCCGCACCGGGCGCGCCATCTATGCGGTGGGTGGCAACGAGACCGCGGCTCGCTTCTCCGGCATCCAGGTCAATCGCACGCGCTTGTTGACCTTCCTGCTGGCGGGCGTGACCGCTGCCATCGCCGGCGTGCTGATGACGGCACGCCTGGACTCCGGCTCGCCCAACTATGGCGTGGGCCTGGAGCTGCAGGCGATCGCCGCGACCGTGATCGGCGGCGCCAGCCTCTATGGCGGCTATGGCAACATCCTGGGCACCCTGATCGGCGCCCTGATTGTGGCCGTGGTCCAGAACGGCCTTAATCTGAACGCAGTGCCCGCAGCCTGGCAGCAGATCACGCTGGGCATCATCCTGGCCACAGCCGTGTTTGTGGACATGTGGCGGCACGAGATCGGGCGTGCCTTAGGCCGCTTCTTCAGCAGATTCAGAGGTCAAGAGCCTGGCGCAGCGGACGAGTCCCCGACGCGCCAGCACGACATCCCGTGAACTTGAGTTCAACGGTTGAGTCCGTCCTGCAAAAGCAGCCTGCAACAGGCAAAGGAGGTTCCGACGTGATAGGCAAGACCAATCTGGCAACATCACTCTTGCTGGTGGCTGCCTGTATCCTGGCCATCACCGGCTGTGTCGTTCCGGCACCCGTTACCACGGCGCCAGTCCAGGAAAGCGGCGAGAGCGCGCCGGCTGGCGAGGATCACAGC
>JAULUH010000222.1:0-2307 GCA_032111745.1 Anaerolineae bacterium
GCCAGGGTCGTTGGCCTCAGCCGGGAAGGGTGGCTTTGTGGACCTCAGCGGCTTCGACCGCACTGTGGGCAGTGTGTTCGAGGCTATGGGCAAGAGCAGCGGCTCCGGCCGGAGCGGTGGTGGTGGCTGCGCCTGTGCCTGTGCCGGCTGTGCCTGTGCCTGCGCCTGCGCGGGCGGCGGCAGGTAGGCTGGGTCCAGGGACCCTATCAGGTTGGCGGACGGTGACGGCTAAGAAGCGACAGGTGCAAAATCGATGACAAGTCGCATCGGACCTAGGAAGGCTCACTCGGACCTGGCGGCCACGGCGGCGCGTATCGACCTGCCACCCCTGGAGCTGATTCAGGCCCAGGCCCGCTGGCTGGCCCCGGCGCGGTCCTGGATCCTGCAGCGAGCGAGCCTGGCCCGCCGCCGCGCCGTGCTGGACCTGGGCAGCGGCTATGGGGCGGTGACGCCGGAGCTGCTATTGCCGGGGCGCCAGGTGGTAGCGTTGGACCACAACGCGGCCGCGCTGGGCAGTTCCCTGCTCTCCCCGGTGGCCGGCCCCACCTGTGCCGACGCGACGCGCCTGCCCTTCGCCGATGGCAGCTTTGACCTGGTGTTCTGCCAGCTGGCGCTGCTGTGGATGCCGCTGGAGGCCACCGTGGCGGAAATCCGCCGCGTATTGCAGCCGGGCGGCGCCCTGGTAGCCATCGAGCCGGACTACGGGGGCATGATCGAGTATCCGCCCAAGATCGCCACCCGTGACCTGTGGATTGCCGCGCTGCAGCGGGCGGGGGCCGATCCCTATGTGGGGCGCAAGCTGCCCGGCCTGTTGGCGCGGCAGGGACTGGAGGTGAGCGTGGAGCTGATGAGCACCATGACGCCGCCGGCGCGGGAGCGCTTCGACCTGTTGCGCGACCTTGGCCTGACCGATGCCGAGCGGGAAGCGCTGTGGGCTGCCCAGCGCCGCGCTGGCGCCCTGCCCGGCCCCTGGGAGCAGATTGCGCATCTCCCATTTATGCTGATCATGGCCTCCCTGGAGCCGGCTGCCTCCCGGCGGGCCTCGCCGCTGCAGCGGCTGTTTGGGCGGGGTGATTCCGGCTAGTACCACGCCACGGGAAAACACCTTCCGGGGAAAGGAGTCGAGGCTTTGGCCGGTGATTGGGCGTGCGCCCCGGCTGAAGCCTCGACTCCGCGAGCAGGCACCTGGCGTTGGGGCTATTGAGACACGATGATGCTGGTCCCGTTGCTGTCGCCATCGGGGTCCCTGTTCAACGTGGAGTTGCAGCCGAGGGAGGCGTATTGTCAATGAGCGCTTGCTGGAGGTCATGGCGCTGTGGACGATTGCGTTATTAACCGGAATGCGTATAATCCGAGCCATTGCCTGGCGAGGTGGAGTGCCCCAACCAGCGCCGACATTGACCATCGAGGCACAAGGAGTTACCAGCCATGACCACCACACCTGCTGCCACCCGTCCACCGACGGTGACCCTGAGCCCCGATAACGTCCAGCGGCTGAAGGGCTTCCCGCGGCCACCGCAGGACAACGGCATCGGCCTGCACTTCCACCTGGACCTGCGGGACGATTTCATCACCAGCACGATAGATCGCCTGAGGTCTATCCGGGCCACGTGGACTCTGATCTATGCCGCAGATGCGCAGCAGGCTCGCCGGGCCGCCCAGCCGTGCGCGGCCGCCGGCATCATGCCCGTGGTGCGCATCAGCAAGCTTGTCGACGAGGGCTTCGAGCCCGAGCCCTATGTGGCAGAGCTCAGGGAGCCTTTCGCGGCTTTCAACTCCGTGCCGTGGGTGCAGGTCTACAACGAGCCGGAGGACGAGCGGGAGTGGAAGAGCGGCGGGAGGCCGCCCAACTGGGCGGGGATTTTTGGCCGCAACTGGGCGCACCAGGCCGACCGCATCTACCGCGCCGGTGGCTATCCAGGCCTGCAGGTGCTGACCAAGTCGGCCTTCGACGCCGCCGTGGACGCGGTCAAGGCCATGGGGCGGGAGGAGATCTGGGAGCGCACCTTCTTCGTGCAGCACAACTATGGCGCCAACCACCCGCCGGCCTACCCGTACGACGCCCGCAACCAGGCGGACAACCCCGGCCAGACCATCGTGCAGGACACCATGGGTGTGGTGAGCTTCCTGGCCTACGCGGCCTGGATGCAGGAGCGTATTGGCTTCGTGCTACCCATCGTTGGCGGCGAGGGAGGGTGGCTGTTCGGCGCCGAGGAGGACAAGCGCTATCCCAAGGTGGAGCGGGCGCTGCATGCGCAGTACCACCGGGAGATGTTCGATTGGCTGCGCACCGGGGTGCTGGCCAAC
>JAULUH010000223.1:0-5939 GCA_032111745.1 Anaerolineae bacterium
GCTGGAGCTGAGTGTGGCGCTGACGCTGGCGGTGCTCCTGCTGGTGGTGTCGTTCGCCGTGCTGTTTGTGGTGAAGGGGCTGTTGCGGCAGAGGGTGCGTGCGGGATAGACCCTGGATTCCTGGATCACGAACGCGCGAAGGTTAGGCGAATTCACGGCGCGCAGAGCGCGAAATCCGGAGCCGCGAAGAACGGAGCACGAAGCGCGAAGCACGGAGCTCGCGTTGCCCTTATGCACTTCTCAGGCAAGCAGGATGGGCAGGATGGAGAGGGTGTAGAGGGATTGGGGGCGGTGAGCGGTTTGGGGAACGGGTGGGACAGATTGTTGTGAGCGAATCTGGTGAGCGATTTCTGGTGAGGGACAGGGTGCAGGGCTAGCTGCAGACGAGGACGGAGCAGGTGGCTTCGCGCAGGATGCCGTCGACGGTGCTGCGCACGAAGAGCTCGCCGAAGGGGGAGTAGCCGGTGTCGCCAAGGATGATCAGGTCACAGCCCTGGTCTACGACGGTCTTGATGATGGTGCGGGCCACGGCGCTGGTGGTGTCTTTGCTCTGGGGGTCGGGGCTTTTGAAGAAGCCGCGGCTGGGGACCTGGTGCTGTTTGAGGTAGGCGGTGGCGTTCTCGAGGATGGCGGGGGTGGTGCGGGGACTTTCCTCGACGGTGACCACGGTCACGGGGATGTCCCAGTGCCGGCCGAGGTAGGCGGCGACGTAGAGGGCCTCTTCGCTGTAGGGGCTGCCGTCATAGGCCAGCAAGGCCCGGCTGAGCTGGGGCCGGGCCGGGGAGAGGACGAGGACCGGGCAGGTGACCCGGCGGATGATGCCCTGGATCTCGGAGCCCATGAGCTGGCCGTGGCGGGCGGACTGTATGGAGTCCAGGGATAGGATGACCAGGTCGTAGCCGCGGCTGTTGGCGTAGGCGTCCTCGGCGCCGGTGCCGATCTCCCCCCGGAATTTCCAGGGGACGGCGGCGGCGGTGCAGCGCGCGGCGAACTGTTCCAGCAGGGGTGCCGCCGCGAGGTGGTCGGCCGGGCTCGCACCGGTGAAGAGGGCGTGGAGGCGGCTCTGCTCGCGGGTGGCGACGTCCAGGGCGTGCTCGAGGAGCTGCCAGGCGGCGGGGGTGGCCGCGATGGGGGCCAGCACTTCGGCGAAGAGCCGGTCGGCGCCGCGCGGCTCGACCCGATCGATGCGCCATTGGCCGGGCGCGGGGCGGGTCTCCCAGACCCACTGCAGGCGGGGGGTGTATTTCTCCACGAAGCCGCGGGCGGCCACGGCTACGGCAGCCTCTTTCTCGGGCCCTTGCTCCAGGTAGGAGCGGTTCTCCATGAGCCACAGGTAGAGGTCGGCGTCGGTGTTGGTGGGGAATGACTCGTGCAGGTTGTGCTGGTGGATGGTGGCCACCACGGGCAGGTAGACGTCGTCGTACCAGATGGTGACCGCCTCTTCCCAGGCGATGTCCTGCTGGCGTTCCTGGCTCAGCACGTAGCCGGGCACGGCCATGTGCTCCTGCAGCCGGCGGTAGCCGCCGACCTCGGTCACCTCCAGGGTGGCCTCTGGCCGCAGCTCGAGGAGGCGGGTGCGCTGCAGGAACTCCTCCCGCTCCAGGGCCAGCACCAGGACGTCCAGGTCGGCGTCGAGGGTGTCGACGGTGAGGGGCACGGGGCTGATGAACTCGGTGACGTAGGCCTCGACGAGGCGGTTGCCCAGCTCCCGGGCCACGGAGAGGCGGTGGTTGCCGTCCTTGACGAAATAGACCTCGCCGACCTGGTAGAGTTCCACGGGTGGCAGGCCACCGAAGCTGTGGGCGGCGACGTAGATCCACTTCCAGCGCTCGCGCAGTTTTTCCTGTTTGGGCCAGAAGGCGCGGGTGAAGTCGCGGTATTTGCCGAGGCTGCCGACGATTTTGTCCAGGGGGACTTGCTGGAGGCCGCGCTCGCGGGAGATGTGCAGGCCCAGTTTTTGCTGGACCTCGGCGAAGGGGAGAAGGTCGGCGGATTGGCCGCGCAGCAGGGCGGTGATGCCCTGCAGGAAGGCCTGGCGCTTGGCGTGGTCGAAGCGGCGATGGGCGATGGCGCCGGTGGGGAGGTAGTCGTCGCTCATGGGCGGACCGGGGCAGCCCTCCGTGCGTCATGTGCGATGATGACCCTACGCGAGCACGCCATTACGACCGTTGCCTCAGATGTTGAGGTCGCGGGGGTTGAAGGGGCGGGCTTCGACGAAGCGGCCCCAGCCGCGGTGGCCGAGGAATTCGCCGGCTTTGCAGACGACTTTGCCCCGGCTGAGGGTGAAACGCACCTGGCCGCGCAGGCGCTGGCCTTCGTAGGGGGTGTAACCGGCGATGTTGTGCAGGTTGCTGGCCTTGACGATCCACTCCACGCTGGGGTCGAAGACCACGACGTCGGCGTCGCTGCCGGGCAGCAGGGCGCCCTTGCGCGGGTAGAGGCCGAACAGCCGGGCGGGGTTGGCGGAGGTCAGGCGGGCCAGCTGGGGCCAGGTCAGGCGGCCGGCGGCGACGCCGTGGGTGGCCAGCAGGGGCAGGGCGGTCTCCAGGCCGGGGATGCCGCCGGGAGTCCTGGTGAAGGGCAGCTGGGGTTGGCCGTTGGTGATGAGGGCATCCTGCAGGGTGGCCAGGGCGCCGTTGGCCTCCTGCAGGCGGCGCACGGCGTCGTTTTCGAGGCGGCGGATGGCGTCCCGGGAGGTGCCCATGGTGCGGGCGACCTCGCGCCACTCGCGCTGCCAGCCGTCGCGCAGGCCGGCGCGCAGCACCACCATCTCGCGCTCCTCCTCGGGCAGGATGCTCAGCACCGCCTGGACCTCAGGCTTCTGCAGCGGCTGCAGGCCGTGCTTCTGGACCAGGGTGTAGTCGCAGTGGTCGGTGCCCAGGCTGTTGACCGCGCCGGCGCTCACCAGGTCCCACAGGCGGTCGGGCTCGCCCACGGCGCGCAGAGGGGGCTGCATGATGGCCCAGTCCGGATGCTCGCCGGCATACATGCGCTCGTCGAGCAGGAGGTACTGGGGGCAGGTCTCGGCAAAGGCGACCTGGCCGGCCTGCCGCGCGGCGCGGATCTGCTCCACGGAGCGGGCCACGGAGCAGTGGACCACGTAGAGGGGGCAGCTGGCCTCCCGGGCTAATAACAGCATGCGGTGCACGGCCTCGACCTCGGCCAGGGCCGGGCGGGCCTGTCCGTGGTAGGCCAGGCCGGTGTGGCCGGCGCGGACGAGGCGCTCGGTGCTGGCGGTGACCAGGGCGTCGTTTTCGGCATGCACCATGACCATGACCCCGCGGCGGCCGGCCGCGGTGAGGATGCGCAGGAGGCTGGCGTCGTCCTGGTAGTAGTTGGGCCGGTAGGTGGTGTAGACCTTGGCGGAGGGGGTGCCCAGCTGTACCAGGTCGTCCATCCAGGACTCGAGCTCCTCGTCGTCGGGGGGCAGCTCCGTGAGCATGACGTGCAAGCCGTAATCTACCTTGGCCATATCATGGATCTCGGCCTGGCGATTGGCCACGGCCGTGCGCACGTCCTGCCCGGGGAACTGGGTGGCGAAGTCGACCACGGTGGTCACGCCACCGCAGGCCGCGGTGCGGGTGCCGATGGCCCAGTCGTCGGGGGTCTGGTAGATGCCGGTGTCCAGGTGGATGTGGGTGTGGGGGTCTACCAGGCCGGGCAGCACCAGGCAGTCCTTGGCGTCGATGATCTCCTCGGTGGCGTCCAGCGGGAGGTCGACGCCGATGGAGTGAATGCGCTCGCCCTCGATGAGCAGGTCGGCCTGAATCTCACCCTCGGGGGTGACCAGGGTACCGTGGCGGATTAGAGTTCGTTCTGGCATAGTATCGTCCTGAAACCCGGGGTGAACCGCAGAGGCGCAGAGGACGCAAAGGCTTTCTGTTGGTCTGGCCTGGCGATCTCTACGTCTTGGCGGTTCATCCGGTTGATGGTATCGATCATGGCACGCGCCGCCGGGGCGTCTTGTTCATTTCCCAGTATACACGGAAATGTCGTTGCTGTCAGTATGTGGCGTTCCGCACAAAGCTTTCCCAGTAGCCCACCATCTTGACCCTCGATCCTGGCAACTCGTTCCCTTCCGGCTCCTCTGGTCCAGGGTCCCCTTTGCGTTCTCTGCGCCTCTGCGGTTCGCTTCTGGCATCCGTGTCCGTCCCGGCCCGGTGCTCTAGGGCAATGCCATCCGTGAGAGGATTTGGGGGAGGATCTCGCCGGCGCGACCCTGGAGGTAGAGGTGGGCCAGGGGCGTGAGCTCGCTGGGCTCGGGGTTGACCTCGACCAGGCGGGCGCGGTGGTTCCAGGCGCTGTAGGGCAGGCTGGCCGCGGGCTGGACCACGCCGCTGGTGCCGACGATGAGCATGGCATCGCAGGTCTCGCTCTCGGCCACGGCCCAGTGCAGGAGGTCCACATCCAGTGTCTCGCCGAACCAGACCACGTCGGGCCGCACCAGGGCGGTGCAGCCGGGCCGGGGGCAGCGCGGGGGGATGGCGTCCTGCCCGGCCAGGTCGTCCATGGCCAGGTTGCGGTGGCCGGCCAGGCACTTGTAGCGGCGGATGCTGCCGTGGATCTCCAGCACGGTGCTGCTGCCGGCCGCGGCGTGCAGGCCGTCGACGTTCTGGGTGATGACGACGACGTGCGGCAGTCTGCGCTCCAGCTCGGCGATGGCGTGGTGGCCGGGGTTGGGCGTGCAGCTGGTGAGCAGGCCGAAGCGATACTGGTACCAGCGCCAGACCAGCTCGGGGTTGGACTGGAAGCCGCGCATGGTGGCCAGCTGCATGGGGTCGTATTGGGCCCACAGGCCGTCCCGGGCGTCGCGGAAGGTGGGGATGCCGCTCTCCTTGCTCATGCCGGCGCCGGTGAGCACCACCAGGCGGCGGCTGCGAGAAAGGATGGTGGCGGCTTGCTGCAACAGGTCGTCCATGGCGGATCAGGCCGCGGCGGGGCCCGGGATGGGCTCGTCGCGGATCAGGGCGCGGCTGATGGTGTTGTGGCGGGCGACCAGGGCCGGCAGGTCCAGGTCGACGATGGCGCCGTCCTGCACGCGGATGCGGCCGTTGACCACGGACAGGTCCACGCCCACGGGGGTGCAGAAGACCAGGGCGGCCAGGGGGTCGTGCAGGGCCCCGGCGAAGTCCAGGCGCTGGAGGCGGTAGCCGATGAAGTCGGCGGCCAGGCCGGGGACCAGGGCGCCGATGTCGGCGCGGCCGAGCACGGCGGCGCCGCCCAGGGTGGCCAGCTCCAGGGCGCCGGCCGCGCCCAGGGCCCCGGCTTCGCCGGGCACCCGCTGCAGCAGCAGGGCCTGGCGGGCCTCGGCCAGCATGTGGCTGGAGTCGTTGCTGGCGGAGCCGTCCACGCCGAGGCCGACCCGTGCGCCGCTGGCGCGCAGGGCCTTGATGGGTGCGATGCCGCTGGCCAGGCGCATGTTGCTGCTGGGGCAGTGGGCGACGCCGGTGCCGGTGGCGGCGAAGAGGGCGATTTCTGCGGGGCTCATGTGCACGCAGTGGGCATGCCAGACGTCGTCGCCGGTCCAGCCCAGGTCTTCGACGTAGGCCACGGGGCGCCTGCCGAAGGTCTGCAGGCAGAACTCTTCCTCGTCCTGGGTTTCGGCCAGGTGGGTGTGCAGGCGCACGCCGTAGGCCCGGGCCATGGCCGCGCTCTCGCGCATCAGGTCGGGGGTGACGCTGAAGGGGGAGCAGGGGGCGAGGGCGACGCGCACCATGGCGAAGGGACGGGCATCGTGGAAGGTCTCGACGGCCCGCCGGCAGTCGGCCAGGATGGCGTCCTCGGTCTCGACGACGCTGTCGGGGGGCAGGCCGCCCTGGCTCTCGCCGAGGCTCATGGAGCCGCGGGTGGCGTGGAAGCGGATGCCGAGCTCGGCGGCAGCGCGGATCTCGTCGTCGATGCGGCTGCCGTTGGGGTAGAGGTAGAGGTGGTCGCTGGAG
>JAULUH010000224.1:0-4755 GCA_032111745.1 Anaerolineae bacterium
ACGCCAACGCCATGCTCAACCAGGGCGCGCTGCAGGCCATGATGCCCAACTTCGCCGATCCGGCCGTGGGCGGCGTGGCCGGCGCCAAGCAGGTGCTGGATGGCGGCGAAGGGCTCTACTGGCGCTACGAGTCCTATCTCAAGCGCTGCGACAGCGCCCTCACCTCGGTCATGGGCGCCGCCGGCGAGCTGCTGGCCGTGCGCCGCGACCTCTACGCCGGCGCCGCCCCCGAGCCCGACTCCATCATCGAGGACTTCGTGCTCTCCCTGCGCCTGGTCGAGGACGGCTGGCGGGTGATCTATCAGCCCGATGCCGTGGCCTACGAGGCCGCCACGCCCCACCTGGCCGGCGACTGGCAGCGGCGCACCCGCATCGCCGCTGGCGGCTTCCAGTCCATGGCCCGCCTGCCCGGCCTGCTGGACCCCCGCCGCGGCCTGGTGGCCTGGCAATACGCCTCCCATCGCGTGCTGCGCTGGGCCGTCACTCCCTTCTTGTTGCCCCTGGTCTACCTGCTCAACCTGCTGCTCCTCGGCTCGCCCCTCTACCTGGCCCTGGCCGCCGGCCAGACCCTCTTCTACAGCACCGCCGCCCTGGGCTACCTCCAGGCCCGCCGCGGCATCCGCGCCGGCCTGCCCTACGTCGCCTTCTACTTCTGCCTCACCAACGCCGCCGCCCTGGCCGGCTTCTGGCGCACCATCACCCACACCCAGCCCGTCACCTGGACCAAGGTCCGCTAGGCCGCAGCTGCGCCACCGCCCGGTGCAACCTCCATGCATTCCAACTAATCTCGCCCTGGTCAAGCCTATCGCCTGGTGAATCCGCCAACCTGACCGTATGGTACGGCTGCGCGACCCCCATCTCCTCGTAGGGCGCGGCATGGCCGGCCAGGGGAAGGCATTAGTTGGTACGGATGGTGCAACCCCTCGCCCCTCCCGCGCATCCAAAGTCTGTGGCGGACCTTATCCCTACCGTTCGTAGCGAGCGCTTCAGCGCTCTCCGGTGCTCTGTCTAAAAAATCTATTCACATACTGGACAAATCTTGGATGCTGTGCTACAATCATGCCGTCCCAGGGTGGAGCACCGCGCCAGGCGCTCTACTCTCCCATGTACCGGTAACCGTTTATCCGGGAAAACCTGGTATGTGGGGGCTCGTCAAAACCAAAGCTCCCGATCGTTGCCCAGGCACCGCTGTCTTTCGCCAGCAAAGCCAGAATGAGATCGCCGCATGACTGCCGCCGGCCAAGCTGCTAGCCCGAATACCTCCCAGCCCCTGCGCAAGGACATCCTGGCCCTGATCCTGGGCATCATCTTCAGCTTCGTCTTCACTGGCATCATCTGGCTGGCCGGAGCCCGCTTGGATAGCGTGCCGCTATTACCCGACCAGGGCATGGCCTGGTACTACTGGAAGCTCCCCGAGCCCACCTTCTGGACCCGCTTCTCGGCCTGGAGCCTGTACCTGGGCCACCAGTTCGCCATCTGGGGCCTGATCTGGTACGCCCAGCGCCGCAACCTGCGCTACACCACCGGCCTGCACAAGATCAACGTCGTCGCCCTGGCCGTCAATGCCCTGTTCATCCTGCTGCACTTCGGCCAGACCCACCTGTGGTACGACGGCCTGGCCCAGGACGTCAGCATCTTTAGCTCCCAGGGCTCGGTGATCGTGTTACTGGTCTGGGTATTGCTGATGGAGAACAGCCGCCGCGGCCTGTTCTTCGGCAAGAAGGTTCCCATCAAGCAGGAGATCGGCCGCTTTGCCCGCCAGTACCACGGCTATTTCTTCGCCTGGGCCACCATCTATACCTTCTGGTACCATCCCATGGTGTCGACCAGCGCTCACCTGATCGGCTTCGTCTACATGTTCCTGCTCCTCTTGCAGGGCAGCCTGTTCTTCACCCGGGTCCACATCAACCGCTACTGGATGGTCACCATGGAGCTGACGGTAGCCCTGCACGGCACCCTGGTCGCCGTGATGCAGGGCAACAACCTGTGGCCCATGTTCCTGTTCGGCTTCCTGGGCATCTTCGTCGTCACCCAGATGTGGGGCCTGGGCCTCAAGGCCTGGATGCGCTGGGGCATCATCATCGCCTACGTCGCCTCGGTGACCCTGGTTTACAGCCAGCTGGGCTGGGGCCGGCTGAATGAGATCGTGCGCATCCCCGTGATCGAGTACCTCTCCGTCCTGGTGCTGGCCCTGATCTTCGGCGGCGGGCTCTGGGTTTACGGCAAGATCAACCGGCGCCGGCCAACGGACCAGGCGCTGGACACGACGGCAGCCTCGAGGTGAACACCATGGAACCATCTGGATTGGTGCTGGTTACCGGTGCCACCGGCTACGTCGGCGGCCGCCTGGTGCCGCGGCTGCTGGAGGCGGGCTACCGGGTGCGCGTCATGGCCCGCGACCGCCACCGGCTGGAGGGCCGCCCGTGGTCGGACCAGGTCGAGGTCGTCGAGGGCGACGTGCTCAAGCCGGAGACGTTGCCGGCGGTCATGGCCGGGGTCACGGCCGCCTACTACATGATCCACAGCATGCAGAAGGCCCTGCCGGGCAGCGGTGACTTCCACCAGCGCGACCTGCAGGCCGCCCGCAACTTCGGCGCGGCTGCCCGGGCGGCCGGCGTGCAGCGCATCGTCTACCTGGGCGGCCTGGGCGACCCGGAGGCCGACCTCTCCCAACACCTGCGCTCGCGGCAGGAGACGGGCGCGGCCCTGCGCGAGGCCGGCGTGCCGGTCACCGAGTTCCGCGCCGCCGTGATCGTCGGCTCCGGCAGCGCCTCCTTCGAGATGATCCGCAACCTGGCCGAGCGCCTGCCGCTGATGATCTGCCCCCAGTGGGTCTACACCAAAGTGCAGCCCATCGCCATCCGCAACGTGCTGGACTACCTGGTAGCTACCCTCGAAGTGCCCGAGAGCGCCGGGCAGGTCGTCGAGATCGGCGGCACCGAAGTGCTGACCTACGGCGAGATGATGCTGGGCTATGCCGCGGAGCGCGGCCTGAAGCGCTTCCTGATCCCGGTGCCGGTGCTGACCCCCCGCCTCTCCTCCTACTGGGTGCACTGGGTCACGCCCATCCCCGCCGAGATTGCCCGCCCCCTGATCGAGGGCCTGCGCAACGAGGTCGTGGTGCGCGACGACAAGGCGCTCCGCCTCTTCCCGGGGATCGAGCTCCTGGACTACCGCACCGCGGTCAACCGCGCCCTGGCCAAGCTGGACGCCGGCGAGGTTGAGACGGCCTGGAGCGATGCCCTGGTCACCAGCCAGGGCGATATCCCGCCCGTCACCTTCACCGTGCAGGATGGCATGATGATCGAGCGCCGCCAGCTGCTGGTGGATGCCCCTTCTGCGTCCGTGTTCGAGGCCTTCACCAGCGTCGGCGGCGAGCGCGGCTGGCCCTCCTTCAACTGGGCCTGGCAGCTGCGCGGCATCATGGACCGCCTGGTAGGTGGCGCCGGCTTCCGCCGCGGCCGCCGTGATCCCGACGACCTGCGCATGGGCGATGCCCTGGACTTCTGGCGCGTGGAGGCCGTGGAGCAGGATAGCCTGCTGCGCCTGCGCGCCGAGATGAAGGTGCCCGGCCGGGCCTGGCTGCAGTTCGAGGCCAAACCCCAGGCCGATGGCCGCACCCTGCTGGTGCAGACCGCCTTCTTCGCGCCCAAGGGCCTCTCAGGCCTGCTCTACTGGTACTCGCTCTATCCCATCCACGGCTTCATCTTCCAGAGCATGATCGAGAACCTCGGGGCGACCGCCCGCACCATGGCCGGCCGCCTGCCCACCCCGGCCAACGGCCACTAACAGCTCCTGCCGTCACTCCGATGATTGCTGCCGACCCCTCTCAGATCACGCGTCGCCAGGCCTGGTGGCTGGCCATCCGCCCCCGCACCCTGCCGGCAGCCGTCGGCCCGGTGCTGGTGGGCATCGGCCTGGCCGTGGGCGATGGCGCCTTCCAGCTGTTGCCGGCCCTGGCCGCCCTGGCCGGCGCCCTGCTCCTGCAGATCGCCAGCAACCTGGCCAACGATTACTACGACTTCGTCAAGGGCTACGACCGCTCGGATCGCCTGGGCCCCACCCGGGTGGCCCTCAGCGGCCTGATCTCCCTCCAGGAGCTGCGCCTGGGCCTGCTGGCCGTGCTGGCCCTGTGCGCCGCGCTGGGCCTCTACCTGGTCTTCGTGGGTGGCTGGCCCATCCTCATCCTGGGCGTGGCGGCCATGGTTGCCGCCGTGATCTACAGCGGCGGCCCCTTTCCGCTGTCCGTCCATGGGCTGGGCGACCTGTTCGTGTTTCTGTTCTTCGGGCTGGCCGCCGTGGTAGGCACCTACTACGTCCAGGCCCTGGCCGTGACCCCCACCGCTGTGCTGGCAGCCATCCCGCCCGGCGCCCTGGTGACGGCCATCCTGGTGGTCAACAACCTGCGCGACATCGAGACCGATCGCCAGGTAGGCAAGCGCACCCTGGCCGTGCGCCTCGGCCCCGCCGGCACCCGCTTGGAGTACACCGCGCTGCTGGCCGCGGCCTACCTGGTGCCGGTGGTTCTCCTGGTGGCCCGCATCGCCGGGGGCCAGGCCACGTGGCTAAGCGCCGCCCTGCTCCTGCCCTGGCTCACCCTGCCCCTGGCCCTGCGCCTGCGGCAGGCCATCGTCCACACCAGCGGCCCCACCCTGAACCTGGCCCTGGCCAACACCGCCCGCCTCAGCCTCTGGTTCAGCGTGCTCTTCGCCCTGGGCCTGGCCGTGGCTTATTGGTAAGACAAATTGTAGGGGC
>JAULUH010000225.1:0-3714 GCA_032111745.1 Anaerolineae bacterium
TGGCGTGGACGCCTACGACTTCAGCCACGACAAGATCCGGGTCGTGGCCTATGCTGGCATCAGCCCCATCCGGCGCCGCGCCCTCCATCTGCAGGTGGCCAAGGCCCTGGAAACACTGCGCACCGGCGACCTGGACGCCCACAGCGCCCAGATTGCCGGCCACTTCGAACAGGCCGGGCGGCCCCAGCCGGCCGTCGCCTACTATCGCCGGGCCGCGGCCGCCGCCCAACGCATCTACGCCAACGCCGAGGCCATCCGTCACTACCGGCATCTCCTGGACGGCGAACTCAGTCGAAGCCTGTCCGTCGCCGAGACCTGCGCCGTGATGCTGGCCCTGGGTGAGGTATGGCGGCTAACCGGGCAGTGGGCCGAGGCCGTGGCCATCAATCGGGAAGCTGAATCCACAGCCGCAACCCTGGGTGACGTCCCCCTACAGGCACAGGCCCAGCGCGCTCTGGCCGATGTGCTGCGCCTGCAGGGCCACTACGATTCCGCCCTGGAATGGCTGGCCAGGGCCGAGCTCGGCTATGAGTCCATCACGGATTGGCGCGGCGTGGTCAGCGCGCTGTGGACCATGGGCGAGATCTATTGGTTCAAGGGTGATAACCCGCGGGCGCTGGTCGCCCTGGAGCGGCAGCTAGGAATTGCCACCGAGATCGACGACCAGCGCGGCGTTTGCGAGGCCCTGGATACCATGGGCATGGTCTATTGGAGCCAGGGAGATTGGGACCGATCCGTGGATTGCTGCCAGCGGTCGATTGCCATTGCCGAGCCGCTGGGATATCACCTGGTCATCACCCGCGCCGCCATCACCCTGGGCAATGTCTATTCATCGCAATGCGCCACCGACGAGGCGGTGCGCTGGTACTTGCGCGCCGGCCTGTTGGCCCGACAGATCGACGATCGCCAGGTGCTGTCATGGGCCATCGCCAACACCGCCAACCAGCTCCAGAATCGCGGCTACTACCCCCGGGCGCTGGCAGGTTATGAGCAGGCCGTGAGGATCGCCCTGGAAATTGGCGATCGCTGGACGGCCTGCCTCAACGTCTCCAACATCGGAGACGTCGCCCGGCGCCAAAACAGGGTGGAGCAAGCCGAGCTCTTGTATCGCAAGGCTGCCGGCTATGGGCGCCGGCTGGGCATTCCCAGCTATCTTTCCGGCACCCTTGTCGACCTGGCCCGGCTCCTGCTGGAGCAAGGGCAAGCCGAGGAAGCAACCTCGATCTACGCCGAGGCCGTGGCGCTGATCGGAAACGTTCAAGGCGAGTATCTCGCCGGCGAGGACACGCGCTTCAGCGCCCAGGTGCTGGGCATTCGACTGCGCCACACCCCACCGGTAGAGACGCAAGATCTGGCGTCTCTACCCGGCGCCACATCACCCAAAGAGACGCAAGATCTTGCGTCTCTACCCGGCACCGCCCCAGCCAGTGCCGCGGCCGAGCTCCAGGCCCTGCTGCATCAGGCCTCAATGCCGGCCCATCAGGCGGCGCTCTGGTACGAGCTGTGGCACATTGCTCCGGATGACGAAGAGACCCGCACCTCTGCAGCCACCCTCTATCGATCGCTGTTTGCCGAAACCGGTCTACACGACTACCGCCAGCGCTATCAGCAGCTGACCGGGGAGACACTGCCTGACCCTCCACCGCTTCCCGACGTCTCCGAGCTTATCCCCTTCGAGCCGGTAGACCTGGACGCTCTTGTCCCTCGCCTGGAGCCCTTGCTGGCCCAGCTGGATGCCTCCTTCGATTGAGCTTGTGCAACCTATCATGAAGCGCGGCTGAAGCGCGCGATGGTATAAGCTGGCGTCTGACCGATGTCGAGCACCTGTGCTCAATCTCCATCACGGTCACACGTCAAGCTTAGGAGGACTATCGTGAGCAAAACCAAGTCGCGCACTATCCTGATCGTTCTCGTCCTGGCCCTTGCGCTGCTGCCCCAGGCCGTCGCCGCCGGCAACAACGCGCCCGTCAACCTCACCTTCTCGAAGCAAAGCACCGGCATCGGCACCTGGGAAGGGACGGTCAGCGGCGACCTGGAAGGCCAGTTGACCACCGTCCTGACCGATCTCAGGATCAGTGGGCCTATCTGGCACGTCGAGTTCGATTGGATCGTTGATGCTGCCGGTGACGCCAACGACTTCACCGCGCACCTCAGCGGCATCCTGAACACCGAAACCGGCAGTGTCGTGATGAACGGCACCGTCGTCGAGGGTTGGCTGCTCGGTGCCCAGGTCCACGAGGAGGGGCAGCTGGTCGATCCCGCCACCCTGGCCTTTGAGGGCACCATTCGCATCATGCCCGGTACCGCCGGCTGAGCGACGCCAGACAGCCGGTGGGGGCGGACAGTTGGAAGGCCAGCCATCCCCACCGGCGCCATCACACCAGGTCCCAAAGATCCCATGACCAACTCGCCGGCCGGCCATCCTTCCCATGCCCAGCTCTTTCTCTTGCGCCTCTGGCCCGAGCAGCTGGACGCCGAGCAGGTCGAATGGCGCGGCAAGATCCACCACATCGTAACCGGCGAGGCGCGCTACTTTCGCAGCTGGCAGCAGCTGATCGACCAGCTGGCCATCACCCTGGATCGAACAGAGAGCTCACCCATGACAGGCCCAATCACCACCACCAGTGTCCACCACGTCGCCCTGACCGTCAGCGACGTCCGTCGCTCGCAGCAGTTCTACACCGAGCTGCTCGGCTTCAACTTCCTGACCGACTTCGGCCCAAAGGCTCTGCTCCACAACGGCAGCGTGCTGCTGGCGTTGAACCCGCCCCCCGACCCAGCCCAGGCCATCCCCGCCGACCAGTTCAGTGAGAACCGCATCGGCCTGGACCACCTCAGCCTCAGTGTAGGGAGCATGGCCGACTTGCACGCTGCCGCCGCCCTCTTCGACGGCAGGGCCATCCCCCACGGCGAGATCAAGCCGTTGGAGCCCTTCGGCATCGCCGTGCTCGCCTTCCGCGACCCCGACAACATCCAAGTCGAGCTCACTGCGCCGCTGTGACGGCGGTGCTTGGTGTTGCCGACGATGGAACCGGTATGGCCGCCAGCGCCAGCGATCGCATAGGTGGTCACTGTTCTCGCCTGGTTGATTCGTTTCATGTTGCTGTGGTAGTATAGTGAATCCCGGACTGCCGTGCTGGAAGAGCAACCACAGTCCGGTACCGCTCCACATGCCAGCCATGGAGCTGAATTATGTCAAACCACCTCTACCACACTGCCGAGCTCCGCTGGTTCGTGCCCGCAGGCAACTGCTGGGATCGTATGCTGCTCTGGTTCACACTGGCTGGCCAGCTACAGGTTCGCGATGAGGGCACCTACGACCCGGCTGAGCCCCATGGCCCCTTCGTCAAGCTGGAGCAGGAACGCACGGACCTGTACTTGCTCCTCCCCGGTGCCAGCACAGCCAGCGTCAAGCAACGCCAGGGCCGGCTGGAGGTCAAGGCCCTGGTCGCCGGTCTCCAGGCGTTCTCTCTGGGCGCCGTGGCTGGTCGCACTGACCAGTGGGTGAAGTGGACCTTCGAGCCGTCCCCCGCCCTCGCTGGGCCTCTGGCAGCCGAGCTCGACCGGGCCGGGCCCTGGTACCCGGTCGTCAAGCAGCGGTACCTGCAGCAGTTCGACTTCGCTGCGGGCCGGCCAGTAGCGGTTTCTCCAGACCTGCCTCTCCCCGCCGGCTGCCACGTCGAGCTCACCCTGGTCACCGTCGCCGTCTCCATC
>JAULUH010000226.1:0-2180 GCA_032111745.1 Anaerolineae bacterium
GTCAAGCCTTGCCGTCCTCCCACCCCCCAGAAATCTCCTCACTGATCCCAGACTCATCCCCATTCCTGATCTAGATCATAGCGCCTGAACGCGATCGGTGGTAGACTTTCGGTGTTGGTTCAGTTGGGTACCGTGGCCTTCTAGCGGCCTAGACGAACCGGCACAGGCCATCAGGTCGATCGGGCGTCTGAGGAGCGGCCAGTAGAGCCACAGCCATCTTGCTTGAGACGGGGCCAGAGACATGCCTGTTGCCACCAACCATCTCACGATCACTCTGCATCCGCAAGAAGGTGGCGTCTACCGCCTGCGCGTCGAGGGGCCGGCCGTGGGCGAGGCAGCCGGCTACTTCACGCCACCCTACGACCCTGCCACCTGGACGGCCATCCTCCAGGCCCTGGAGCCCGGCTTCGACCTGGCCAACGCTGCCCCGGATACCAAAGCGGCACTGAAGCCCCTCGGCGACCCGGCCCGCCTGCCCGAGACCGCCGGCCGCGCCCTGGCGGACGCCCTGCTGGCCGATGCCACGGTGCGCTCCCTCTTCGACCGCGCCCTGGCCCGGGCCGAGGCGGCGCGCCAGCCCCTCCCCGTGTCCCTGCACATCGGCAGCGGCGCGGATGCGCTAGCCGGCCTGCCCTGGGAGCTCCTGCACTACCGGGGCCGTTTCCTCGTGGCCGATACCTCCATCGCCCTCTCCCGCTATCCCGAGGGCGCGTTCCCGCCTACCGAGGCCATGGCCGGCCTGCCGCTGCGGGTGCTGCTGGTGCTCTCCGAGCCCACCGACGCCGCGCCCATCTTCCCGGCCGAGGCCCGGCACGAGCTCTTGCACGGCCTGCGCAGCCTGGACGAGATGGGCGCAGTGATCGTCGATCCGCTGCGGCCGCCAAGCTTCGACACCCTGGTGGAGGCCGTACGCAACGGCGGGTACCACCTGGTCGTGTTCTACGGCCATGGGGCGTACAATTCAGCCCAAGGTGGGCTGCTACTCTTCGAGGACGAGTACGGCGGGGGATCCCCGGTGAGGGCCACGGAGTTGGGCGCGGCGCTGCGCAATACAGACGTGCGACTGGTGCTGCTGGCCGCCTGCCAGTCGGCCCAGGTGGCCGCCGGCCCGGACGGGACCACCGGTGCCGTGTGGTCGGCCGTAGCCCCGGCGCTGGTGCGGGCGGGGGTGCCGCTGGCCATCGGCATGCAGGTGAGCATGCGGGTGGATGCCGCGCTGGCCTTCATGCGCCAGTTTGCCCTCTCCCTGGCCGCGGGCAAGCCGGTGGTAGAGGCGGTGGCCGACGCCCGGCTGCCGCTGATCCCCGAGAGCAAGGGGGCCAGCTGGTTCATCCCGGCCTTCTACGGCCGGCCGGCCGGGGACACCCGGCTCTTCGACCCGGGCCAGGCGCTGCCGGAGAACACGGCCGGCCTGCGGGAGGCGATGCGCGCAGGACGCGCCGAGATCGAGCGGCTGGAGCGCTCCATCGGCCAGGTGGGCGTCTTGACCGCGCCCCAGGAGATCGCGGCCCTGCGCGCGGCCAGGAGCCGCTTTGCCGAGGCGCGGGCCGAGTTGGCGCGGCGCACGCCAGGCGGCTACGCCCAGGTGGTGAGCCCGCTGTATGGCGTACCGTCCAACCCCATCTTCGTGGGCCGCAGCGCGGAACTGCAAGGGGTGAGCCGGGGCTTCCGGGCAGGCCAGCCCGTGGTGATCTGGGGCACCGGCGGCATCGGCAAGACCGCGCTGGCGGCCGAGGTGGCCCACCGTCAGAGCTGGCGCTTCCCGGGCGGCGTGCTGTGGCTGGACTGCCGGGGCGGGCCCGCACTGGACACCCTACTGGATCGCATGGCGGCCTTCTGCGGCCTGGACCCGGGGCAGTTGGAGCCAGAGAAGAAGGAGTCCACGGTGCGCTGGGCGCTGGCGGGCCTCCATGCGCCTGCGCTGATCGTGTGGGACAACGCCGAGGATGTGTGGCAAACGCGGGACGTGCGCCAGTTCGTAGAGCAGCTGCCCGGGGATGTGCGTGCGCTGATCACGACCCGCGAGGACCCAGAGCGGGCGATGTGGACAGTGGTGGAACTGGAGCCACTGGGTGAGCCGGCCATGACCGAGCTGTTCTACCGCCTGGCCGCGGCGGCGGGGGTGAAGGTGGGCACGCAGGCCGACCTGGACGCCATCCCCAGGATCGTGGGCTGGCTTC
>JAULUH010000227.1:0-9026 GCA_032111745.1 Anaerolineae bacterium
GGGCTGCGGGCGCGCCCAGGGCCGCCAACAGCCAACCGGCGGACATGCCAATCCGCGCCCGGCCGGCCTCCACGGCGGCCTGGAACTCGGGCTGATGGCGCATGCGCCAGCTGAGGTGCATGGCCGCGCACCACGGGCCGGGGAAATAGCCCAGCCGGTAGCGCCGCTCATGCGCCAGTGCCCAGCTATCGAGCTCTTCCACCAGTGCCGTGGTGCGCAGGTCCTGCCAGGTGATAGCATTGGCGATGGGGAGGCATGAGCGTTCATCCCAGACAAAGTCAGTGTCCCGCTGCGAGGCGATTCCAGCCGCAACTACGGACGAAGCATCAGCGCCAGCCTCTGCCAAAGCGAGCTCGATGGCCTGAGCCGCGCCCGCGGCCACGGCCCGGGGGTCCTGTTCCGTCCAGCCCGGCTGCGGGTGCAGGCGCGGCAACGGCACGTAGCCCAGGCCCACGCGCTCCCCGGCCCCGGTCATCAGGTAGGCCTTGGTGCCGCTGGTGCCCTGGTCGAGTCCCAGGAGCAGGTCCATGTCAGCCCTTGACCGCGCTGCCGGTGGCGCTCTCGATGAAGAAGCGCTGGGCCAGGATGAAGATGAGCATGGGCGGCAACACAGAGATGGCGGCGCCGGCCAGCACCAGGTTCGGGCTGTCGGCGGCCCGGCCGCGCAGCACGTTCAGCGCCAGGGTGAGCACATGGCTATCGGTGTTGCCGGTGTTGATGATGACCAGCGGCCAGAAGAAGCTGTTCCAGGCATAGAGGAAGGTGAAGGTGGCCAGGGTAGCCAGGGCCGGGGTGGCGGCCGGGATGAAGATCCGCCACAGGATCTGCAGCCGGGAGGCGCCGTCGATCAGCGCCGCCTCCTCGATCTCCCGCGGGATGGTGATGAAGAACTGGCGCATCAGGAAGGTGCCGTAGGCCGTGAAGACCCAGGGGAAGATCAGCGCTGCCAGCCGGTCCACCCAGCCAATGGTCACCATCAACTGGTACAGCGGCATGATCAGCACCACGAAGGGGATCATGATGGTGCCCAGGTAGAGCACAAACAGGGCGTCGCGGCCAGGGAAGCGCAGGCGGGCGAAGGCATAGCCGCCCAGGACCGACGTCACCAGCTGGCCCAGTACGACCAGGATCGTGACCAGGGCGGTGTTGACCAGGGCGCGTCCCACGCCGTTGAGCTCGAAGACCTCGCGATAGTTCTCGGGCCGCCAGGTGAGGCGCCCCACAGGCTCGCTCAGGCGCACGTTGCGCAGCACCGCAAAGGATGGATCGGCCGGATCGACAAAGCTGCCCAGGGCGGTCTGGCTGACCTGCACCATGGGGATCGCCTGGCCCTCCACGGTCACATCAAAGAGTTTTTGTTCCTCGCCGTTGACCGTCGCCGTAGCCTGGTTCATAGCCCCGCCGGTGGGCTTGACCTCCGACAGCGGCCGCTCGTAGGTCGCCTCCAGGTTGTCGGGCTCGGCGAAGACGCCCACCTTGATGCCGCTACGGGCCAGGGCCAGCTGGCGCTCCTCTCCGTCGACCTCGATGTTGTAGAGAGGCAGCGGCTCGTCGAAGCCCTCGACCGTCGTGGTCACCTGCGCGCGCGGCAATAGCCGCGGCGGGTAGGAGAAGGTATCGGCCGGCACCTTGAACGAGGTGAACAACATCACCAGGAAGGGGAAGATCATCAGGAAGCCGAAGATGATCAGAATGGTGTAGGCCGCAATATACTTCATCGCGGTGCGCAGGCGGTGCGACCGGTGGGTCTCACGGACGGCGCTGGCTTCGGCAGTGCTGGCCTGGGCTGTCATGGGCGCTGCCTCCTACGCCTCGTACGAGGCGCCGCGCTGGCGGCGGAACTGGACCAGGGTGACCGCAAAGATAGCCAGGAAGAGCACCCAGGCGATGGCCGACGCGTAGCCCTGGCGGAAACGCTGGAAGCCGTTCTGGTAGAGATAGAGCACCAGGCTCAGCGTGGAGTTGTTGGGCCCGCCCGGTGGGTTGGTCATGATGAAGATCGGCTCGAATACCTGGAAGGCCTGGATCAGGGTGGTCGCCACCACAAACACCGTGGTCGGCGCCAGCAGAGGCAGGGTGACGTGCCAGAACTGGGCCCAGGTGCCGGCCCCATCGACCGTAGCCGCCTCGTAGAGCGTCTTGGGGATATTCTGCATACCGGCGGTGAAGAGCACCGTGTTGAAGCCGATGGTCTGCCAGGCCACCATGATGGCGATGGCCAGCAAGGCGGTGCTGGAGCTGGAAAGCCACCGGACCTGCGGGTCCGCAAGGGCCAGCCCGGTGAGGCCGTTGACCGTGTTGACCCCCGAGGTGATGCCGTAGTTGATCCAGCCCACCGCGGCGTTGTACAGCCACTGCCAGATCAGGGCCACACCAACCACGGCGGCTACGCTGGGAATGAAATAGATGGCCCGGAAGATCTTCATGCCCGGCAGGTCGCTGGTCAGGATGTTGGCCAGCAGCAGGGCCGGGATGATACTGAGGGGCACGGCGATCAGGCAGAACAGGATCGTGTTGCGCAGCGCCAGCCAGAACAGCTTGTCCTGGGCACCCACGACGAAGCTACGGCCAAGCACCGAGAATCGGGTGAGCTCGTCGTACACCGTGACGTCGATCGCCTCGGAGGCCAGCTGTGTGGCCGAGCTGAGGGGTGCGATGGTGAGATTGAGTAGCCGGGCGTAGTTGCCCAGTCCCACCCAGTCGCGCGTGCCGAAGGCATCCCAGTTGGTAAAGCTGGTGTAGAGGGAGAGCAGGAGCGGGCCGGCAAAGAAGAGCAGGAAGCCCAGAAAATTGGGGGACAAGAACAGGTAGCCACTGAGGGTTTCCGAACTGGCGTTGGTAACGTGCATGGCCTCGGCTGTGGGCTGGCGCCACATGGCCCAGAACATCAGGCCAAAGAGCAGCAGCCCTGCCAATAGGGCCAACCGCACCGGCTGCACGAGCTCTTGCACGAGGCCTGGAATGCCCGCCGGGTTGCTGATGGCAATCAGAAACAACCCGAAGCCGCCCAGCATGATCATGTTGCCAAGGCGTTGAAACGTCTTCTGGCGTTGAGGGTATTGCTCGTAGCGGTCCCCCTGGGATCGCACCAGGTAGCCCAGGAACGCCAGTAGCAGGAAGGGCAGGCCCCGGCCAAAACGCGCCGCCAGGTCGTCGACGCCGGTGAAGAACCCGATCAGGTGCAACAGAGCGGCGGTGCAGGTCAGGAACCCCAGGTAGTTCACCACCAGCGAGAGGACCCGTCCCCGGTGGTCCCGCTGCAGGATCAGGGGCACGGCGGCGGCGCTCAACAGGGCCCACACCCCGAGGACGCCGGCGATCACGAAGCGAAAGCCCCCAGGCACGGCAGTAAAGACCCTATAGGCGGCGAAAGCCCCGGCAACGGCCAGCAGCCCGTGCCAGATGATCAGGATTGCCGGCCAAGTGCCAGCGGACTGGCGCCGGCCGGTCAGGCTCAAAGCAGTCATGGTGGGGCGCCTCCGGTGGTGGAGAGCGTCGGGGCCTGGAGAGTGGCCCCGACGCTCATGGGAATGGCGAGTGTGAAGCGCAACGACGATTCACTGCGCTCCACAGTGCAGGCTATTGCTCCACGAAGGCCTTGTTGCCCTCGTCGCAGATGGTGGTGGCGAAGTCGTCGATGGACGTCTGGCCCGTCATCAAAGCAGAGACGGCCGAGTCCATGATGGCCACGTAGTCGGGCCAGCTGCCCACCCACATCGGGCCTTCGGCCGTGGCGTTATCCTGCAGGCCGTTGATG
Organism: Anaerolineae bacterium; assembly: GCA_032111745.1. GTDB lineage: Bacteria > Chloroflexota > Anaerolineae > JAAEKA01 > JAAEKA01 > JAULUH01. The sequence continues at coordinate 3,758 of JAULUH010000227.1, forward strand.
AAGGCCTGGTTGTTGGCCGGCGGCGTGAAGGTCAGGAAGGCATCGACGGCATCCTGGCTCTGGCGGCTGGGGATATTGGTGCCCAGAGCGCTGATCTTGGCCTGGGTGTCGGCCTGGGTCAGGGCCTGCACCAGTTGCCAGGCTTCCTCGGGATGCTCAGTGTTGGCGTTGATGGCGTAGGCGCCCCAGAACTGCCAGTTGCCGGCGGACCCGGACGGGCCCTTGGGCAGCTCTACCACGTCCCAATCGAACTCCACGTTGCGAATGCCGGGGGTGGCCCAGCGGCCATTCTGGAACATGCCGACCTTACCGGCGCGGAAGGGCGGCTCGCTGTCCTCGCCGTAGGGCACGGCCACATCGTAGGTCTGGTAGAGGTCCTGCTGGAACTGCAGGCCCTGCAGTGACTCGGGTGAGTTCAGGTTGCAGGCCGTGCGGTCGGCGTTGAAGAAACCACCACCGGCGGCGTTGCTCCAGGTACCGTAGGGACCCCACCAAGCGTTGGCGCCGTAGCCGTAGATGTCGCTGCCCAGGCCGCGCACCTTCTGCGCCACATCGAGGAAGGCATCCCAGTCCCACTCGCCCTGGGCGGCCAGCTCGATGGGATCAGCTGCGCCCGCCTCGGCCAGCAGGTCCTTGTTCAGGTAGAGCACGAAGGTGGACACATCGCGGGGCAGCCCCCACAGGGCGTCGCTAGCCCCGGTCTCGGGGTTGTAGGTCAGGAAGCCCATGGGGCCGGCGTAGAAGTCGTCTGCGCTGAAGCCCTCGGTGGCGTTGCCCAGGTCGGCGAAGTTCAGGATCAGGCCGCGCTTGGCGAAGTCGCCCACGTCGGTGCCCGGGATCCAGAACACGTCCGGCGCAGTGCCGGCCGCAATCTCGGTCTTGAGCACGTCCTGGTAGCTGGCGGTCTCGCTGCCACCAGGCTCGTAGGTCAGGGCGATGCCCTCCAACTGGGCATCGAGCTCATCGCTGATGCCCTGGTAGACGGCAGCTTCCTCCTGGTTGTCCGGGCGGGTACGCCAGCGCAGGGCAACCTCTTCGCCGGCCATGGCCTCGGCCGGCTCCTCGGTGGGTTCCATGGCCTCAGCCACTTCAGTAGCCACCTCTTGCACGGCGGCGGCGACGGTTGGCGCTACCGCCGTGGCGGCGGCCTCGATAGTGGGCACAGCGGTCTGTACCTCGCTAACCACGGTGGCAACCGTGCCCGGCTGTGCGCTGGGGCAGGCGGCCAGGACCATGCTGGCGACAACCAGCAGGCCAAAGAGCACGACAAGCGAACTGCGTTTCATGGGGTCTCCTCCTAACAAGTTGGTCGATGGGATCGGATCAATCAGTGGGCACCCGGGTGCCTAACCGAGCAAGCGCCTTGCTCAGAGCTACGTCCGTTATGCGGCAACGCATCACCTCCTCTCTGTGGCCATGGTCAGGTCGCAGAGACGGCCTGGGAGGACATCTCCACGACTCCGGTCATGCAGGCACCAATTCGTTGACACCGCTGGATTGCCGCACCACCAGCTCGGCGGGTAGCCGCAGGTGCCGGCGCGCGGCGACGGGCTGCTCGACGGCGGACACCAGCAGCCTGGCCGCCTCCCGGCCGATGGCATGCAGGTCCTGCCGCATGGTGGTCAGGGGGGGGTCAAAATAGGAGGCCAGCGGCATATCATCGACGCCCACCACGGCCACATCTGCGGGCACATAGAGCCCCAGGTCCCGGGCGGCGCGGATCACACCAACCGCCATGCGATCGTTCTGGGCAAACACAGCTCTCGGGGGCCGGTCCAGCCGGGCCAGTGTCATGAAGGCCTGGTAGCCCGAAGTGGCTGACCAGTCCCCCTCGATGACCAGGCAGGGGTCGAACGGAAGACTAGCAGCGTGTAGGGCCTGGCGATAGCCAGCGAGGCGGTCCTGGGAACAGTCCTCGGCCAGGGGGCCGGTGATCAGGGCGATGCGCCGGTGTCCCAGCGCCAGCAGGTGCTCGGTGGCCATGCGGCCGGCGGCATGGTCGTCCAGGGCCACGCTGTCCACGGACTCCTCCCGCGGCCGGGCCCCGACGTAGACCGTAGGCACGTTGGCCGGGACCAGGGCGTGGCGACGGTCGGCGTAGGGGTTGATGACCATCAGGCCCTCCGTGCGCCGGCTGGTGACCATCTGGTCGACCAGGTCGGCGAAGGTGCCCTCGTCCCCGGCCGACGCCGCAAACAGGGAATAGCCGTGCTGGCGAGCCTCCAGCGCGGCCCCTTCGATGATGCAGGAGAACGTGTAGTCGGTCAGGTTGGGCGCCAGGCAGGTGAGGGTGCGGGTGTCGCCGGTAGCCATGAAACGCGCGATGGCATTGGGGTGGTAGCCGAGCTCGGCGATAGCCGCCTCCACCCGGGTCCGGGTCTCAGGCCGGACACGGTCGCTGCCGTTGATGACGCGTGACACCGTCTGGTAGGAGACTCCGGCCAGGCTGGCCACGTCACGGATAGTCGGGCGGCTTTGCCTCAAAGTACTGCCTCGTCAACGGCGAGTTGGCTGGGGTGGCGTCACCCCGCTGGTATGGCTCTTTGGACGGCCAGGGCAGACAAAACACACAATGTGACCGGTCACATTCTATCAAATGTCGCCCGGTTTGTCAAGACCCAAAATGCCAGCCAGAGTCAGCCCCCATGGCTTCTCGAAAGCTGCTCCTTGATCCTGTCTCGCCGGATCATTCCTGCGTCAAGGAACGCGTGTTTCTTGGCGGCCACCCTCTTCACTTCCGGCTTCCGTGTGCGTCCGTGTTCTGGTCTGCCTGGTCACTGCCCTCTACTCCACCATCCGTACTCGTGTCGTCACACCCGTTCGCTGGTCTATCGTTCTATGCCTGGCCTGTGCTATACTGCTGGCGTGATATCCAGACTGTCTCGGCGTCCGTTGCCCGCGGTGGGTCCCAGGGTATTGGCCCTGGCCCCACCCCAAGCACCCCATCGATTGCGCTACGGCGACGAAGCTGCCCAATTCGGCGACCTTTGGCTGCCGCCGGGAGCTGGGCCGCATCCGGTGGTGGTCTTCTTGCACGGGGGCTTCTGGCGCAACCTCTACACCCTGGACCACGCCGGCTTCCTCTGCCAGGCCCTGGCCGAGACCGGGATCGCAGTGTGGAGTATCGAGTACCGGCGCCTCGGCGATCCCGGCGGTGGTTGGCCGGGCACCTTTCAGGACGTGGCCCGTGGGGTGGCTTTTGTGCGCCAGCTATCTGTCGACTATCCCCTGAACCTGGAACGGGCTGTGTTGATGGGCCATTCCGCTGGCGGACACCTGGCCTTATGGGCCGCCGCCGCACCGCGGCTCCCGCTGGACCATGCGCTGCGCGGGCCTGACCCAGCGGCCCTGAGGGCTGTGATCGCCCTGGCGGCCGTGCCTGACCTGCGGCGGGCCTGGGCGCTGGGATTGAGCCAGGGAGTCGTAGGCGACCTGCTAGGCGGTGGACCAGGCCAGGTGCCTGAGCGTTATGACGCAGCCTCTCCCAGTGATCTGGTGCCGGTTGGTGTGCCCCAGATGCTGATCCACGGCACGGCCGACGAGGTTGTGCCCATGGAGCTCAGCCAGCGCTACGCTGCGATCGCCCGTATCGCCGGGGACAGCGTTGAAGAGATCTGGCTGGAAGGAGCCGGTCATTTCGAGCCGATTTCTCCGTGGACTGAGGCGTGGAAGGTGGTTCATGGCGTCGTGATGAACGCGGCGTTTTCCGAATTTCGGCAACCGTGATATCATAGGACGATTCATTGACGGCGCATCCAGCGCGCGTCTGGAGCCGTGCATGCAGACCGTCAGCCGGTCTTTAAGGAGTAGCACTCATGGCCAATCCACCAAGGGACGACAGGCGCAAGGGCCCTGAGAAGCCGGAGTCGCGTGGGCTGGTCCAGCGGATCCTGGACCTGGGCATTGGCGGCCTGGGCCTGGGCGTTGATGCGCTCCAGGGGACGCTACCGTCGTGGAACGGCCTGGAACCTTCCGCTGGTGTGTACGACCTCGAGGAGCTGGGAGCGCCTACCTATGGCGATGAGACCGCGGAGGCAGGCAATGCCATTGACCTGATGGTCGGAGCCGCTTCGACCGCTGCCTCGGCGGTCGGCGTAGGCGTATCCGCAGCCGGAATGGTCACCCGGGGAGTTTGGCGATTGACGGCACCGCTGCGCTGGCCGCTGGACGCCATGGGAATCTCAGACGTGGCCGAGCGCTCCGTAGAGGTAGTCGCGGATATCGGTCGTACAGAGCTACAACACGGTACAGGCTTTGCCCTGGGATTCATTGCCGACATCGTCGACTCTGTCGTGGCCTACCTGGCGCAGAGTCCGGCCGTGGATGCCTTGATCCAGAGCCAGGTCGACAAGATCGTCCCCATGCTTGCTGGGCACCCGGCCGTCGCCGAATTGGTCGAGACTCAGGTCAACCTGGCTCTGCCCAAGCTGGTCAACCACCCCACTGTCGCTGAGCTGGTCCAGGCCCAGGTCGACCGGATTCTGCCCGAGCTGGCGAACGACCCCGCCATCACCGAGCTTATCCAGTCCCAGGTAGAAGCCGTCGTGCCGGAACTGGCCCAGAACCATGCCATCACCGAGCTGATCTTGGCCCAGGTCGATCGCGTGGTCCCAGAACTGGCTCAGAGCCCTGCCATTACGGAGTTGATCCTGGCCCAGGTTGATCGCGTACTCGCCGAGCTGGTCGCCAGCCCGGCCGTGGCCGAGTTGGTGCGAGCCCAGGTCGATCGCATCCTACCGGAGCTGGCTCAGAGCCCTGCCATCACCGAGCTGATCCAGGCCCAGATCGGACGTGTGGTCCCCGAACTGGCCAACGATCCCGAGATCACCAAGCTCATCCAGGCCCAGGTCGACCACGTGCTGCCCGACCTGGCTCAGAGCGCTGCCGTCGCCGAGCTGGTCCAGGCCCAGGTCGACCGGATCCTACCGGAGCTGGCGAACGACCCCGCGATCACCGAACTGATCCAGGCCCAGGTCGATCGTGTGGTGCCCGAGCTGGCGAACGATCCCGCCATCACGATGCTGATCCAGGCTCAAATTGACCGGATCCTACCGGAGCTGGCGAACGATCCCGCGATCACTGGTCTCGTCCAGGCCCAGGTTGCTCGCGTCGTGCCTGAGCTGGCAGACGATCCTGCCATCACCGAGCTCATCCAGGCCCAGGTTGCTCGCGTCATGCCTGAGCTGGCAGACGATCCTGCCATCACCAAGCTCATCCAGGCCCAGGTCGTTCGCGTCGTGCCTGAGCTGGCAGACGATCCTGCCATCAC
>JAULUH010000228.1:0-9093 GCA_032111745.1 Anaerolineae bacterium
TGAGGGGGCTGGGGGGGGGCCGCAAAGCCCCGTCACGTCTCGCCGTTCATACCCCAACGCCAACATGGATAATGCGTAATCACCGCACAGCTCCTGGCCACAAGGAATCCGTAACACTCACGCAAGGAGGGTGTAAGCGGCGCCAGGCATACTAGTGCTCGACAGGGTTGGTGGCGGGGTCCCCGTAGAGGGAGCGACCACCAGCCGATTCAGCAAGAGGAGAGCACTAACCATGAAGACGAAGCCTGCGTTGTTGGGGTTGTTGTTGATTGCCGCACTGATGCTGGTGGCCTGTGGTGCTGCGGGTGCCGAGCCTGAGATGCCGGCGACGGCGGCCGGCGAGCCAATGGCCAAAGGGGACGAGGCGGCACAGGATAGCTCGATGGCCAAGACGGGCGAGGCGGCCATGGCTGAGGATAGCACGATGGCCAAGGTCGACGATACGGCCATGGCTGAGGATAGCACGATGGCCAAGGCCGGCGATACCGCCATGGCTGAGGATAGCGCGATGGCCAAGGCCGGCGATACCGCCATGGCTGAGGATAGCGCGATGGCCAAGGCCGGCGAGGGCACCGAGGGTGAGAGCCACGGTGCCGTGGGCGACACAGCCATGGCTGGAGACGAGGCCATGGCAGAGGGCGCTGCCCTGCCGGCCTGGTTGATGGCCGAGCTGGTGGATGTCAACACGGGCCAGCCCTTTGCCATCGCCGACCAGCAGGGCAAGGTAGTGCTGGTAGAGACCCTGGCGGTGTGGTGCTCCAACTGCCTGCGGCAACAGAAAGAGATCCAGGCCCTGCACACGGCCCTGGGCGAGCGCGCGGACCTGGTGAGCGTAGGCCTGGACATCGATCTGAACGAGAGCCCGGAGCAGTTGCGAGCCCATGCCAAGCGCCACGGCTTCGATTGGACCTACGCCGTGGCCACGCCGGAGGTGGCCCGCGAGATCGGGCAGCTGTACGGCAACCTGTTCCTGAACCCGCCGTCGACCCCCATGCTGGTGGTGGACCGCCAGGGCCAGGTGCACCCGCTGCCCTTCGGCATCAAGAGCGCTGGCGAGCTGCAGGAGGCGCTGGCACCCTTCCTGGGCGGATCCTAGCCCGACCCTGCCTGCAGGAGAACACCCATGGTTTTCGAAGCCGCCTTCACGTCTGTCTCCCTGGGCCTGCTGGCAACCACCAGCCCGTGTGTGTTGCCGCTGTACCCGGGCTTCCTGGCCTACATCAGCGGCGGCCAGAGCGCGCTGGCCGGCCGCCACAGCCGCTACTTCCTGGGCTTCTTCGTGCTGGCCGGCGTGCTGGCCATGATGCTGGCCCTGGGCCTGGTGATCGCGCTGCTATCGGTGTCCGTGGGCGAGGCGCTGTCCATCGCCATTCCCGTGGCCGACCTGCTGATCATCTCCCTGGGCGTGATGCTGCTGCTGGATCGCAACCCCTTCAAGAAGCTGCCACAGATCCGGGTGCCGGTGCTGTCGCACCCTTATGTAAATGCCTTCACCTATGGGTTGCTGTACGGCCCCATCGCCCTGCCCTGCTCGGGGCCGCTGGTGGTGGGCATCTTCGCCCTGTCGCTGACCGCGGGCGAGGCGGTATCCAAGCTCGGCACCTTCCTGTGGTTCGGCCTGGGCTTTGGCCTGCCGCTGCTGGCCCTGTCCTTCCTGTCGGGCGCCAACCAGCGCTGGCTGATCCACCAGTTCACGGTGCGGGCACGGCTCATCAACGTGGCGGGTGGCCTGTTGCTGGTGGGCATCGGCCTCTACGACCTGTGGGCCAACTGGGAGCTGATCACAGCCTTCTTGAGCTAATCCGAGGCAGGCCGGGCAGGCTAGCGCGGCGTACACAGGCGCCAGCCTGCCCGGTCTACGGCGCCTTTGCTGGCCTGTTCAATCTTGCCTGGGATGTTCCCCGAGCATGGCCCTGCCGACGAGGCTCCACTTCATGATGGCCTGCCTTTCTGGATCCACCTCATCGCCAGGAAACGGCGCCTCTCGTGCGAGCAAGAGCACATCGATCAGGTATGAGATCAGCCTGGCGTCACGATCATCGTCTGTTTCGGTGTACTGATCCGGATGGCGGTTGACATCGGCTTCGACCATGCGGTACGAGTCGCCGTCCCGGCCAAAGCGCACGACGTAGATGCAGTTGCCCGTCCAGCTACGATGGAAGAACAGCGTGTCGTCCTGCCAGTAGACGAACCACTTGTCCTCCATCTCCTGAGGTAGCAATCCCAGGTGCAGGCGCTGCACCTCGTCCTCGGAGAAGCTCCGGTCCAGGGGGACAGTGCTCCTCTCTGCAGGCAAGGGTTGCGTTTGCCAGTCGGACTGTTTGACAGCTTTCACCCTGTTACCTCCACGGTTCTGGACAAGCCCGGGGAAACAAAAGGAGACCAGCCTTTTAGACCAGTCTCCTCATCGCTTTTCGGCTGCCGTCGCCTAAGCAAGCTCGGGGACGTGGATTCGAACCACGATTAGAGGATCCAAAGTCCCCTGTCCTGCCATTAGACGATCCCCGAATAGTGGTGGGCAAATCGACCCAAGTGCCGAGACCCAGACTTGAACTGGGGACACCGCAATTTTCAGTCGCGTGCTCTACCAACTGAGCTATCTCGGCAAACAAATAGAGCGGGCGATGAGATTCGAACTCACGACCTTCTCCTTGGCAAGGAGACGTTCTACCGCTGAACTACGCCCGCACGCTTGATTATCACCAAAGCTCTGCCCGCCACCGACGGCAGCCCGGCCTGCAGGTGGACCCGGTCGGATTCGAACCGACGATCTCCTCCGTGCAAAGGAGGCGCCTTCCCGCTAGGCCACGGGCCCATGGCGCCAAACCCAACGGAAGTGCCGACGAGAGGACTCGAACCTCCACGCCCAGGGGGCAACAGATCCTAAGTCTGCAGCGTCTGCCAATTCCGCCACGTCGGCAAGATGGGCAGCGGATCACCAGGTTGGATGTACTCCCGATTCTGTTCGTTCCGTCATCTGTCTCTCGGCCTGGTTGGCCGAGGCGGCGCCTGGCCTGCCAGGGGTGACCTGGCCTCACCGTTGCCGCTGCGGCGAGACCGAACCACATGCGTGGCCCAGCCCACTCGCCTTGCTCCCAGTTGCACGCTCGCCTAGCCGGCGACATTGCTGCCACCGCTGGTGGGCTCTTACCGGGTCATGGACCCCCTCGCATTGCGAGGCCACCGTTTCAGCCCTGACGCCGCTGCCGGCGCCGGGAATGCTTTCTGTTGCGGTTGTAGTCACCCGGGCGTTGCCACCCGCGTGCCCTCACTTGCTGTTTCGTGAGGCAACCTTCCGCACGAAGCGGTGGGAGTCGGGAAGTTCCTCTGGCGGCGCACGGCCGCCAGCGACGGAGCTCCAACCTGCAAACCATGTTTGGTTTTTAATGTATCCGCCTGACAACGAGGGATTATACCACGAGCGTGGGGATTGTCAAAAACCGGGCAATACCTGGCTCGTAGTGCGCACTTCAGTGCGCCGGAGAGCGCTGAAGCGCTCACTACGAACCGCCGTGGATGGGTGGGGGCGCGGCGTCGCGGGGGCCTTCGACCCACCACTGGCCGTCGCTGCCGACCTCTTTTTTCCAGATCGGCACGATGGCCTTGAGGCGCTCGATGGCGTAGCTGCAGGCATCGAAGGTGCCGCCGCGGTGGGCAGCGGCGACGGCGATGACGACGCTGGGATCGCCGACTTCGAGACGGCCCACCCGGTGCACGATGCTGATGGCCTGCACCTGCGGCCAGCGCTCCTGCACCTCGGCGCCGATGTCCGCCAGCATGGGCTCGGCCATCTCGGCGTAGGCCTCGTACTCCAGGTGGTCGGTGCGCAGGTCGCCGGTTTCCCCGCGCACGACGCCGGCAAACACGGTAATGGCCCCGCGGTCCGGCCCGGCCACGCGGGCGGCGACCTCGTCCAGGGAAAGGGGCGCGGTGGTGATCTCGAACAACCGGGGGGTGGCCGGCTGGCCGCCGCTGACGGGCGGGAAGAGGGCCACCTCGTCGCCATCGGCCAGCGTGGTGCCGGCGCCGGCGTAGGCCCGATTGACCGCGGCGTAGATGGCGCCGGAGGCGGTGGGCAGGCCGGGGTAGGTGGCAGACAGCTCGCGCAGCAGGGTGGCCACGGTGCTGCCGGCGGGTAGCTGGCGATCGACGGCGCTGGCCCCGGCGGCCTGGCGCAGGGAGGCAAAGAAGCGGACCTGGACGTTGATCTGGTCAGTCATGGATACCGGCCCTCCAGTCGCCACTTTTGCCGCCACGCTTTTCCAGCAGGCGGATGTTGGCGATGACCATGCCCTTCTCCAGGGCCTTGGCCATGTCGACCACAGTCAGGGCGGCGGCGGCCACGGCGGTGAGGGCTTCCATCTCCACGCCGGTTTGGCCATGGCTATGGACGGTGGCGGTGATGAACACGCGGCTGTTGGGCTCGTCCACGGCCAGGTCGACGGCCACCCGGGTCAGGAGGAGGGGATGGCAGAGGGGGATGAGGTCGGGGGTGCGCTTGGCGGCCATGATGCCGGCGACGCGGGCGGTGCCGAGGACATCGCCCTTGGGCACGTTGCCGGCGGCGATGGCGGCGAGGGTAGCCGGGGACATCTGCACCTCGCCCGCCGCGACGGCGATGCGCTCGGTGGTGGGCTTGGCGCCGACGTCGACCATGGTGGCGGCGCCGGTGTGGTCAAGGTGGGTCAGTTCCGATGGCATAGTGACACCTGGAGAGCCGGAGTGAACCGCGGAGGCGCAGAGAGCGCAAAGAGGGAACTGGGCCGGAGCAGCCGGACGAGAGGGTTTGGCCACAGCGGCCAACGGGGCGGACTGGTATTGCGATAGGGGGCTTCGACCCGGGTCATGGCTCGACTCCCGAGGAGAGCCAGTGGGTGTCGAGCAGCAGGGCGGGGCGGAGGGTGCCGGGGGGCAGGGTGCCGGCGGCCTGTTCCAGGACCAGCAGGGCGTTGGCGCCGGCCACCGAGAGCAGGCGGCTGGAGGCCTGGCTGCCGGTGCTGGTGGCGACGAACTGGCCCCCCTCCTGGCGCAGGGTGACCCGGTGGTACTCAGGCCGCTCGGGGTCCAACGGGAACTCGTGGCCTAAGGTAACCAGGAGACTCGGCAAGTGAGGAGAGGGCATACCCAGGTGGCGGCGGATGGCCGGGATGACGAAGAGCTGGAAGGTGACCAGGGCCGAGACGGGGTTGCCGGGCAGGGCAAAGACCAGGCGGGGCGGCAGGCCGGGGTCGAGCTCGCCGTTGGGGGCGCGGGCGGGCAAGCTAGCGCAGGTGAAGGGCTTGCCCGGCTTCATGGCGACACGGCCGAAATGGACCTCCCCCCAGCGCTCCAGCAGGGGCTTGAGCAGGTCCAGCTCGCCCATGCTGACGCCGCCGGAGGTCACCAGCAGGTCGGCCAGGGCCAGGGCGTGGGCCAGGCGTTGCTCCAGCTCGCCGGGGCGATCGCGCACGATGCCCAGGTCCAGGGGCTGGCCGCCGGCTGTCGCCACCGCGGCCAGCAGGGTGGTGCGATTGCTATCACGGATCTGGCCGGGGCCGAGGGGCTGGCCGGGCTCGACCAGCTCGTCGCCGGTGGAGAAGACGCCGACGACGGGGCGGCGACGGACCGGGGCGTGGGTGTGGCCCAGGGAGGCCAGCACGCCCAGCTCGGCCGGGCCGAGGATAGTGCCGGCGGCCAGCACCAGCAGGCCCGGGGTGATGTCGGAGCCGATGGCGCGGATGTTGGTGCCCACAGCCAGCCGTGCGGCCGGATGGAGAGTGATCTGGTCGCCGGCTTCATCGGCATGCTCGACTTTGACCACGGCATCGGCGCCCATAGGGATGGGGGCGCCGGTGGTGATGCGCACGGCAGTGCCGGGGGTAACCGCCACATGGGCGAAGACGCCGGCCATCTGCTCGCCGGCCAGCCGCCGCGGGGTGTGACCATCGGCCACGCGCAGGGCGAAGCCGTCGACGACCGAGGCGGGGAAAGGGGGCAGGGCCTCGCCGGCAACCACGTCCTTGGCCAGCACCAGGCCCAGCGCGTCGGCGAGGGGGATGGACTCGGCGGGCTGGGGCGCGGCGTGGGCCAGCACCAGGGCCAGGGCCGCGTCCACGGGGATCATGGGATACGGGGATTCGCGCATGGCCTACCAGCTCAACCCATTGACCTCGCGATCGCGCGAGTGGCTGGCCTCGCGGGAGGGCATGCCGGGCTTGGACATACCGCCCTCATACTCGAAGGTGCCGTAGGCTCGCCAGCCATCCAGCTCCATGGGTATAGGGCCACCGGCATCCACCCACAGGCCGTTGTAGAGCCGGGCAAAGTGCAGGTGGGTGGTCTCGGCGGCGCCGCCCTCGCAGGAGGGGCGGCCGATTGGGTCGCCGGCCTCCAGCCGGTGGCCCTCTTCGACTGCGATGTCGGCCAGGTGCAGGTATTGCAGGACCCAGCCGGTGCGCAGGTCGCCGTCGCCGTCCAGGTCGAGCATGACCTCACCGGTGCGGGTACGGGCGACCACGCCAGGCGCGGCGGCCACGGCCCAGTCGGGGGCCGGTAGGCAGGTGCCGATGCCGGCGGTTTCGGGCACGAAGTCCAGCGCGGCCCAGCCGCTGGTGCTGATCCAGCCGCCGTGTGGGCCGCCCGTGAGGTGCCACCACTCGTCTTCGGGCCAGGGCAGCTGCAGTTCGGGCTGCTCCAGCCCGGCAGGGAGCACCGGTCCGGCGTCCAGGGCTAGCGGGTCCCCAAAGAGGCGACGGTAGGCCTCCAGGAAGGCTTCCGTGGCCGGCTCGAGCTGATCGTAGGAGACGTCGCCGGCCAGGGCCCATTGCACGGCGATGGACCCAGGGTTGAGGCCCGGAGCGCCGCGGGCGATAGAGCCATCCTCGAAGCGGATAGCCGTCTCCCCGCGATCCTGCCAGCCGTAGAAGCCGTGGTTGAGCTCGTTGGCCACCCATTCCAGCTGCGGCACCAGGCCGGGCGCGCCGTTGGTGTGGCCCAAGGGGTAGTCAAGCGCCAGCCCCTGGGGACCGGGATCGGTGACCCAGCCGCCGAAGGCCTCCATGAAGGCCAGCAGGACGCGCGGGCCGACGCTGTAGCGCTCGGCGATGCGGCCGACCAGCTCGGCGCCGGTCCACTCCCCGCCGTCCAGGCGCGGGGCGCGGTAGGTGGACAGGTAGCCGCCCTGTTCTTCGACGAAGGCCGCGATGTCGAAGTCGTCGTAGCCGATGCCGTAGACCAGCTCGCTGTCGGGGAGCAGGGGCTGGTCGGGGGTGGTGAGATCTGTGCGGTGGGGGATGACCAGGCCCTGGCCGATGGCCAGCACGTCGGGGTTTTCGATACCGCTGAAGGCCACCAGGTCGTCGACGGAGACGCCGTAGCGAGCGGCGATGGTGCCCAGGTATTGGTTGGGCTGGACGGCGGAGAGCTCCAGGGCCAGGTCTGGGGCAACCGTGGGGCCGGGCGTGGCCGCAATGGGACGGGTGGGAGTCACAGCCAGCGTCGCCGTGGGGGTCACCGTGGCTGGGATGGTGGCCGTGGCCGCAGGCAGCGGCGTGGCAGTGGGGGTAGCAGTGGCCGCAACGAATGGGGTGGGGCTGGCGGCCGGGGCTGCGGTGTTGGCGGGCTGGGACCAGATCCACCAGCCGGCCACGGCAACGGCGACCAGGACCAGGCCGGAGAGCAGAAGCAGCAGGAAACGATTGGAAGACTGCGGCGCAGGCATAGCTGGCCCCTTAGTCGCCGGCCGGGGGTGGAAAGGCTTCGGCGAAGCGCTCTGCCACGACGGCATCCAGCCCGCGCACGAAATCCTCCCAGCGGGCAATCAGCTCGGCGGCTACGGGGGTGAGCTGGGCACCGCCGCCACCGGAGCCACCCACCTGGGTATCGACCAGCTGCTGGCCCAGGCCCTGCTCCATCTGGTGCACCCGTTGCCAGGCCAGGCGATAGTCGATGCCCAGTTGCTGGGCAGCGGCGCTGATGGAGCCGGTGTCGCGGATGGCCTGCAGCAAGCGGACGCGCCACTGGCTCAACACGACCTGGCCGCCGGCCTCAGCCCAGAAGTTGGCACGCGGCCTCAGCCGTTCCACTCAATAGAACTCCGTATAGACGTTGGTTTCCCAGAAGGCCGTGTAGTAGCCATCACGGCTGCCCTTGCAGGCGCCGTCCAGGGAGCAGCGCCCGGGACAGGGGTAATCCACCGCCTTGATGTAGGTGCAGACGTCCATCTTGTGGCAGGATCGGGGGCCGCAGATGGGCTCGTGGTCGTAGAAGCAGCAACTGCGGCCGAGGTGCCAGATCCACTTGTCGAACTCGAAGACGCTGACGCCGCTGAGGGCGATCACGCGGTCGCAGGCGGCGGACACGGCCCGGCGCACGGCGTGGTTGATGTCGTCGGAGACCCGGGCCTGCTGCTTGAGGGCGAGGACCAGGCCGGGGTCCGTGACCTCCACGATGCCGGTGCGCAGGGCCACCCGCATGGCATGGTAATCCATGCACACCTTGAGGTTCTCCGGGTCCTCCAGGGGCCAGACCCCGGCGGCGTCGAGCTGGCCCACCAGGAGGTGCGCCTTCTTCTCCAGGGGGTCGGCGTAGGCGGGAATGCTGGAGAGGCGCTGGAAGATGCCGTCGCCGCCGCGCAGATGGCCGCCGGCGCGGCAGTAGAGGTTCATGGCCTCGCCATCGTAGTCCGCCAGGAGTGTCTCGGCCACCTCGTGCAGCTGGCGCAGGCGCTCGTCGATGCGGTCGACGGTGGAATGGTCGGGGTCGAAGTCGTCGGAGAGGATGGCCTGCAGACGGGGGCCGGTGATGGCGGCCATGGCCTCAGCTGAGGCCATCTCGTCCAGCGCCCGGCGGGAGGCGCGGATCAGATAGTCCCAGCCCCGGCACCAGCGGCCGTCGATGACACCCTCCAGGCTCTTGGTGTGCTGGCAGATGGCGATGGCGAAGGTCCAGTAGTTGGCCTCACGGCGGGCCTCAGCCGGGGTGACCGGCACGAACAGGAACTCATCCGGCCGTACCCGCTGTAGGCGCAGCCGCCGGGCAATTGCCTGGCACTGGGCCTCGTCGACGACTATCATGGATGCCTCAGGCGCTCTCCTGCAGCTCGCGGCCCCAGTG
>JAULUH010000229.1:0-22212 GCA_032111745.1 Anaerolineae bacterium
CTCGACGGCCGGCCAGCGGGCGCGGATCTGCTGCGTCGCCTCCAGGCCATCCATCTCGGGCATCTGCACGTCCATCAGCACGACATCGTAGGGCTGCCGCTCCAGGGCCTGGATGGCTTCCAGCCCGTTGCTGGCAATGTCGGCCCGGTAGCCCATCTGGGCCAGCAGGCGCAGCGCCAGCTTCTGATTGACGGCGTAGTCTTCGGCGAGCAGAATGCGCAGGGGCAGGCGCTGTGCCGTCTCCCGATCCAAGTGGGCCGGGACGGCTTGCGGGGTCGCGGCAGGAGCTGGCTGCCCCGCGCAGACGTCAACCAAGGCATTGAACAGGGTCGAAGCGCGGACAGGCTTGGCCAGGGAGGCGGCAAAGAGGCCCGCCGGAATGTCCTTGCTATGGCCGCCCAGCGAGGACAATAAGATCAGCGGCAGCGCCCGGGCATCGCGCAGGGCACGCATGCGCGTGGCCAGCTCGACGCCGTCCATCTCAGGCATCTGCAGGTCGAGGATGGCCACGTCGAAAGGATCATCGCGGTGGATCCATGCCAGTGCCTCCTGTGGTGAGCTGGTGGCATGGGCCACCATGCCCCAGCCCCGGGCCTGGAGGGTGGCGATGCGGCGGTTGGTGGCGTTGTCGTCGACGATCAGGAGGCGGCGGCCGCGCAGCTCGGGAGGCTCCCCCAGCAGGCGGGATCGCTCCGGCAGTGCTGCGGCCTCGGCGGCGCGCATGGTGAAATGGAAGGCCGAGCCTTTGCCAGGCACGCCTTCGCTCTCAGCCCACATGGTGCCGCCCATGATCTCGCAGAGGCGCTTGCTGACCGCCAGCCCCAACCCCGTGCCCCCGTACCTGCGCGTGGTCGACGCATCCACCTGGCTGAACGCCTGGAACAGGCGCCCTATCCGGTCCGCCGGGATACCTATGCCGGTGTCGCGCACGACGAAGTGCAGCTCGTGATCCGTGATCGGTGATCCGTGATCGGTGATCCGTGATCCGTGATCGGTGATCCGTGATCCGTGATCCGTTATTCGTGATCCGCGATCCGTGATCCGTGATCCGTGGTCCGTGATCCGTGATCCGTGAGCGGTGATCCGTGATCCGTGATCGGTGCCTGCTGGCGTCGTGCTGCCGCCTGCCGGGGTGCTTATGACACTAACCACCACCTCGCCGTGTTCCGTGAACTTGACCGCATTGCCGAGCAGGTTGACCAGAATCTGGCGCAGGCGGGTGACATCGCCGGTGATGGCAGCCGGCACGTCCGGTGCTACCTCGCAGGCCAGCTCCAGGCCCTTGTCGGCGGCCTTGAGCTTGATGAGGTCGAGAGCGGATTCGATGCACTCGCGCAGGTCAAAGGGCTGGCTTTCCAGTTCCATCCGGCCGGCCTCGATCTTCGAGAAGTCCAGGATATCGTTGATGATGGTGAGCAGCGCATCGCCGCTGCTGCGGATGGTCTCGGCGAAATCGCGCTGGTCGGCGGAGAGCTCGGTATCGAGCAGCAGGCCGCTCATGCCGATGATGGCATTCATGGGCGTGCGAATCTCGTGGCTCATCATGGCCAGGAATGCGCTCTTGGCCTGCGTCGCCGCCACGGCCGCCTCCTTGGCCTGTTGCAGTTCCTCCTCGGCGTGCTTGCGGTCGGTGATGTCGCGGATGATCTCGATCGCGCCTGCCGGGTTGCCCTGTGAATCGCGCAGGATGGATGCTGTGGCCAGCAGGTAGTGCGCACTTCCCTGCAACTGTGGCACGTAGGTTTCGGCCATCAGGATGGCGCCATGGCGCTGAACCCGGGCATATTGCTGCTCCAGCTCTTCCGGGGACTTGAACACCAGGTCGATCAAGATCGGCCGGCGCTCGCCGTAGAAGGGGAGGGCGTATTTGTAATCGCCCTTGCCCAACATCTCTGCCGCCGTGATCCCCGTCATCTCTTCGATGGCCCGGTTCCAGGCGATGACGTGACCTTCTGCGTCAATCACCAGCGTGGCATCGGGCAGGAAGTTGATGATGTCGGTCAGACGGCGCTGCGTCTCCTGGGCGGCCGCGTAGAGGCGCGCATTGGTCTCCTGGAGCGCGGCCAAGAACTCGTTCTGTTGCACCAGGTCGGTGATGTCGAAGTAGGTCAGCATCCGGCCGCCGCCGGGCAGCACCAGTGCCTGATAGCTGAGGATGCGGCCATCGCCGCGGCGGAACTGGGTGGTCGGGATGGGGCCCTGACGAATCGCTTCCTCGCGCTGCGCCACATACGCCTCCCACTGATCGTCGGGCACATCGTAGAGGCCGGTGTAACGGTTGAAGTTGATCATCTCGGCCAGGGTCGGCGCGCGGGCGAGAAACTCCTCCGGCAAGCCCCACATCTCGCGCAGCGCGCGGTTGGCGATGCGGGCGCGCAGGTCCGGGCCCATCAGCAGGATGCCGTAGTCGATCGCATCGAGCATGGCGCCGATTTCGTCCCGCAGGGCGTCCTTTTCCTGGTGCATCTGTTCGATCCCCGCCCGGACCTCCTCTCCTGTGGCCCTTTTCAGGTCAACCTGCTTCTCAGCGCTATCGTGGGGTTCCAACAACATCGTTTGCGCCTCCTCGGGGCTGCCAGCCAGCCTTCTCGAACCCGCCTAGCAGGGCTTTGGCGGGGATGATGAAACCAGCATACCACAGTTATGTTCCCGCCGCAATGACCAGAAATCAGGATAGCGCTCTTTCATGTCAATCCTTCGCTCCTTGCGCATTTGGGTTAGCTGCACACCGCAATTGAAACAGACGAGCGTGGCGAAAGCGTGGCCTGAGCCACCCACTGCCTCAAATCCTCCAGATCATTTTCGCAACTACGCAAATCCTTGCGGGAGGACGATTCGCACCAGCTGACCATCGATTGACGCGTCGACCCTTCTGCGGTACACTGAAGGTCGCCAGAGCGCATCTGCGCCAGAGGCGCAGCCCCCAGTCTGGCCGTGAAACAAGCCTGGCCGCAGGGGAAGACGTGATGCACCCGAGAGGCTAGGGGAGAAAGCGTCTCAGTCCACGTTTTACGCACGCCCGTGTGATTCGATGAAGGCATGCGGCGCCTCCAAAATGCACAGTGCGCGAAGGATTATCCCATGAAGACTCGAAATGCCTTTGTCCTAATTGTCATGTTATGTCTATCTGCAGCCTGTTCCTCCGGGGTGGTTCCCAATGTTGCGACCACGCCTGAGCCGTCCCCCGCGATCGCGACTGCGCCTGCACTGTCCCCCGCCCCAACGCCAACTGAGGCTATGCCTGCCGCTGCGCCGACGGCGACAGCGGGCACGAGCTCACAGCCGGTCTGGCAGGTGGAAACCTTACTGGTTGCGCCTGGCGAGCCGGGCCGGCTCTACGCCCTGGTCAAGGACAGTGCAGGGCCGCTGTGGGCCTTCCCGGCCTCCAACATCCGCCTGATGATCAGCGACGACTTCGCCGTGACCTGGGCGCCTTTCCCGGGCGGCCTGCCCGTTCCGGCGGCCTGCATGGTCAATGTCAACCTGGACTATGCCACGCTCGACGCCCTCTACGCCAGCACCTGCCAGGGTCTCTACGTTTGGGATCCGCAGGGTAAGACCTGGGCAAAGCACTCCGATCACCTGACGAACGTTGTGGCGGTAGCTTTCGGCCAACCCGATAACGTCTGGGCGGCCGCACAGGACGACGGCGTCATCCACAGCACCGATGGGGGCAGGACGTGGCAGGATGCCAGCACGGGCCTGGCTACCTTCGGCGGCATGGCTAACTTAGGCCTCGACCCGCGCGATAACAGCACGCTCTACGGCATTATCCAGCCACAGTACGCTGGCAGTTACCTGCGCCGGGGCACGCCGGACGGCCTCTGGCAGACGATGCCCACACCCCTGGATAACGCCACCATCGAGACCGGCATGACTATCGACGGCGGCACAGGCGTGCTCTACGTCACTACCCAGGTCGCACCGGTCGGGCTCTGGCGGTCGCTCAATCCCAACATCCCTGACATAGCGGATGTCCAGTGGGAACTGGTGCACGACTTCGGCTCAAACGCACAGGCCAGCCTGCTGGCCTCGGGCTGGGGCCCGCAGGGGCTGGCGATCTACGCCAACATGTGGCCAATGACGCCGCTGGCCGAGGGTGGCGCCAGCGTCGGCAATCCGGTGCTATATCGCTCGCTGGACGGCGGGCAGACGTGGCAGCCGCTGGCGACGCCGTAGATCCTGGGATCATATCTATAAGGAGATGACATGATGGACCGCTCGACTTCCCTCTCACGCCGCGACTTCCTGCGTTTCGGCAGCGGGGCCATTGCGGCCCTGGCGCTGCTGCCGGCGTGGAACGACTCTCTCTACCGGGCCAGCCCGACGATCCTGGACCATAAAGAATCCCCTCCCGTCGACCTTGACGTCAAGATCGGCCAGATGATCCTGGCCGGCTTCCGGGGCTACACGCTCAAGGAGAAGAACCCGATCGTGGCCGACCTCCAGGACCGCGACCTGGGCGGGGTGGTCCTCTTCGACTACGACGTCGCGACCCAGAAGTACAAGCGCAACATCGAATCGCCCGAGCAGTTGGCGGCGCTGGACGAGGCGCTGCAGGCGGCTACGCCAGTCCCGCCCCTCCTGATCAGCGTGGACCAGGAGGGCGGCCGGATCAACCGGCTCAAGCCGGCGTACGGCTTTCCCCCTTCCTATTCCCAGCAGTACTTGGGCACACTGAACGATAGGCAATTCACCCACGAGTGCGCCGAGATCACGGCGCACACGCTGCAGTCGGCTGGCATCAACCTCAACCTGGCGCCCGTCGTGGACCTCAACATCAACCCCGACAACCCGATCATCGGCCACTACGAGCGCAGCTTCTCCGCCGACCCGGACATCGTCACGACCCACTCCCTGGAGGTGATCGCCGCGCACCACGAGGCCGGCGTGCTGACCACCCTCAAGCACTTCCCGGGCCACGGCAGCTCGACGGGCGACTCACACCAGGGCTTCGTGGACGTGACGGACACTTGGTCAGAGATCGAGCTGGAGCCCTTTCGCAACATTATCAAGGCTGGGGTGTGCGACGTAGTGATGACCGCCCACATCTTCAACGCGCATCTCGACCCCGACTATCCCGCCACCCTGTCCAAGCCCACTATCACCGGCATCCTGCGCGATCAGCTCAGATGGAACGGCGTGGTGATCACCGACGACATGGGGATGGGGGCCATCACCCAGTACTTCGGCTTTGAGACGGCCATCGAGCTGGCGATCAAGGCAGGGGCCGATATCCTGGCCTACGCCAACAACAGCTCTGTCTTCGACCCGACGATCCCAGCGCGCGCCTTCCAGGTCATCAAGGGGCTGGCAGAGAGTGGGGTCATCAAAGAGTCGCGCATCGACCAGTCGTACAGGCGGATCATGCGGTTGAAGGAGCGGTTGGTGGGACAATCGTGAGCTGTCCTCTTCCTCTATGGTCAGCTCCGCTGCGGCATTGACGCGGGCTCGTTGTGATCTGAGCTCAGCGTGCCGCCTGACAACTCGACGGAGCCGGCCCGACCAGGCGGGTGTTGAGTTCGGCGCGATAACGGCCTCAGCTGGTCGGGCGGCACGGCGCAGGTGCAAGCCCTTAGAAGCCCAGCCCGTTAAGGGTCTAGAATGGTCACCTGGCGTATTTCTGCTTTTCCTCTTCCACCAGCACCCGCCGCAGGAACTTGCCGACCAGGCTTTTGGGCAGCTCACTGCGAAACTCAATCATGGTTGGCACTTTGTAGGCGGCCAGGTTCTGCCGGCAAAACTCGATGAGCTCTTCGGACGTCGCAACCTGGCCCTGCTTGAGCACAATGTAGGCCTTGACCGTCTCGCCGCGCACTGGGTGGGGCACACCGGCAACCACGGCCTCCTGCACCTTAGGATGCATGTAGAGCACATCCTCGACCTCGCGCGGCACGATGTTGTACCCGCTGGCGATGATCAAGTCTTTTTTGCGATCGACGATGTAGAAATAGCCGTCCTCGTCCATCCTGGCGATATCGCCGGTATACAGCCAGCCGGCGGCATCCTTGACGTCGGCGGTCTCGCCGGGCTTGCCCCAATAGCCCATCATCACCTGCGGAGCCCGCACCACCAGCTCGCCCTCTTGACCCTTCGCCACGTCGACGAATTTGCCGTCTTCATCAGGCTCCAACGAGACCAGCCTGGCCTCCACATCGGGAAACGGCACGCCGATCGATCCCGATTTGCGCATACCGTAGACAGGGTTGGCGTGGGTCACGGGCGACGCCTCGGTGAGACCGTAGCCTTCGACCAGCCGGCCGCCGGTGATCTCGCCGAACTTCTCCTGTACCTCCATGGGCAGCGGCGCTGCGCCACAGATGCATGCCTTGACGCTGGTCATGTCGTACTTCGACACGTCGGGGTGGTTGATGATGCCGATGTACATAGCCGGCACGCCGGGAAAGATAGTGCACTTCTCGCGTTGGATTTGGTTCATCACGTTGTCGATGGGCCGCGGGTTAGGCACCACGACCAGCTTGCCACCGCTGTAGATGCAAAGCGCCATGGCCTGCATACCAAAGACGTGGAAGAACGGGAGGGCGCCCATGAAGATCTCGCGGCCCGGCTCCAGGTCGGTCACCCAATAGGAGCACTGGACAACATTGGCCACCAGGTTGTGATGGCTCAACATAGCCGCCTTAGGGCGGCCCGTGGTGCCGCCAGTATATTGCAGCAGGGCGATATCATCAGGCTTGACGTCGACCTGCGGCGGCAGCGGGAGGTATTTCTTCAAGAGCGAGGTCAGGCTGGTGACGCCGCTGCCCTCGGGCACATCAAACCACTGCCCCTCTTTGGCTTGAGCACGCTTGACCAGGCGATTCAGCGGCGTTCGGACAAAATCGTTGATGCGGCAGACTATCACGCGCTTGATCGCGGTCGCGGCGCGGATCTCCTGCAGTTTTGGATAGAAACTATTAAGAAGGATGATCGTCTCAGCACCGGAATCTTGGAACTGATGCTCCATCTCGCGCGGCGTGTAGATGGGGTTGGTGTTGACGACGACTGCCCCCACCTTGAGGGCGGCAAAGAAGGCGATCACGGCGTGTGGCGAGTTGGGAAGCTGCAGCGCCACGCGATCCCCTTGGCGCACGCCCAGTTCATGCAGAGCGGTGGCCAGCCGGTCGACTCTGTCTTTGAGCTGGGCGTAGGACATCTGCATGCCGATCGTTTGCCCGGCGGGCAGATAGCGCAGCACCATCTTGAGCGCCGGGCGATCCGCATACCTGGCCGCACTGTCGTCAAGCACTTGGTGGAACCCGATTGCCGGGTAATCCAGATGTTCCGGCACCCCATCTTCGTAATAGGCCAGCCAGGGCTTATCCACGGGACGACCCTCTCTTTCCAGGGGACCTTGCGCTATCCTTTACATGATATGACCAACCATTACCCAGGAACTGCGGCCGGTTACGGTGCGGGCACCTTCTGCGGTACCACTTCCCCTGCCAGGGTGAACTTGCCGTCTTTGACCAGGATGACGGTGACACCCTTTTGCGGGATCCGACTGCCCGGCTGGAAGGTAATGGCGCCGGTGACGCCCGGCAGGTCCTCGGTCTGTGCCAACGCCTCCCGGATGGCCTCTGGATCAGCCGACCCGGCACGCTGGATGGCGTCGGCGATCAGCTTCACGGTGTCGTACCCCAGGCCGGCGTGTACTGAAACAACTTCTCCGCCATCGGATTCCAGGAGACCACCTTGCCATCCAGGTCAGCAGTCACCACAGCAACCGGATCGTTGACAAACAGGGCCTCGAAATACTCTTTCTGGCGCCGGATTTCCTCCTCGAACATCTTGCGTGCAGTAATGTCCTCCAGGCTTCCTTCATAGCGCAGCACGCGACCCTCGTCGTCTTTCACAGCTCGCGCCGTATCGCTCACCCAAATCACCTGGCCATCGTGTCGTAGAAACTGGGTCTCAAAATCACGTACTTCGCTCTCCCGAAGCTCGATGGTGCGCTGATTAAAGGCTCGCCGGTTTGAGCTACCCGGCCCATGGCACCTTCTCCAAGTCGATGCCGGGTGCCAACGTAGTCTTCACTAAGACCGTGACTGACGACGATCTGGATCTCCTGGCTATCCTCATCGTACAGACGCAGTTCCCCACCTGCACCGCCCACCAGACCGGACGCGCGCTCTAAAATGGTGTGCAGCAGGGCCGGCAGGTCCAGTTGTGAGGTAATGTCGGCCAGAGTCGTGCGCAGCACTTCCAACTCTTCGACTCGCTGTTGCTCTACAGCGAGCAGGCGGGCCTTCTCGCTCGCAAGCTCAGCCTGCTGCGCGGTGAATGCCGCAGAGTCGTTGGTGTGCTGCTCGTCCATCTTGCTGTCTGCGCTCATGGCGACCTCCTAGCAGTAACAGCAACCCCGAAGTAGTGACAGCATACCCAAAAGCGCTAAGCAACAGTGCGTCCAAGCTCAATTATAGCTGCGTTCAGTACTGGAGGCAATAGCTGGGCCATGATTCAGGGTCATATCATGATGGCACTGTAGACGAGAGCGTAACACGAATTTCATGGCACGATTGACGATTGGCGGGACAGACGGTGTTTCGGATACTTCAGCCTCTTTCCTATGGTTTCGCTTGGTCGGTTGTATCTCTTCTATGCGGTGCGGTTGGCGGCAGTGGGTAGCCGGGCAGCCAGGCTACCCACCAACCTTAAGCTCTCATGGTCATGCAGATCGAAGTCCGGGCTCTAGATTGTGTTGACGATCACGTTGCCCGCGCCGCTGTTGGTCGTGATCTCGAGCTTGTCGGCGGCGCTGTCGAAGTCGGCCGACTGGTACGTGTCATGGCCGGTCTTGCTGAACCGCGGGTCCACGGTCGCCTTGCCCATCCCGGTCGTAGCGTGAATGCGTGCCGCGACGCCGCTTGGGATGCGCACGACCACGTTGCCTGCGCCGCTGCTGGCGCTGACGATGTTGCTCCCTGTGATGCCGCTGCCGATCTCAACGGTCGCATTGCCCGCGCCCGTCTTGACAGACACGCTCAGGTTGGCAGCGTTGTCAGGTAGAACCACGTCCACGTTGCCTCCACCCGTATCTGCCGAGACGCGGGTGACGGCCATACCGGCCAGGCTCAGCCTGACGTTGCCGCCATCGCTGTGGGCAGCGATGGCGTATGAGACCGCGGGATTGAGGTGGATCTGCCACTCGGTTGCTTCGTTGCAGGCTGCCCAGGGCAAGCGGAACCAGGGCCGTCCGGCGCGGCCGCCCTTCAGCGTGAGGATGGCCTGCGCGTCGTCCGTGACCAGGGTCCGCGCGGGTGCGCCCTGGTTTTCGAAGTACTGCAGCGTGCCGCTGGCCAGCACTGGCTCGGCACCGGTCAGCCGATCGATCGTCAGGTTGCCGTCGCCCGCGTTGATGTCGACCCTGGCCGTCGTCGCGTCGTTGAGAGGCTCCGCAAGGTTATCGGTGAGCACGTTCTTGCCCATCTTGTTGTCTCCTCATCCTTCCTCAGGGCTGGTGGGTCGATTGACCGCAACAGGTAACTGAGATCAGTTTCAGGTTGAGATCGCGAATGCGCTCGAGCAGGCCGTGGAGGGCGCCCTGGTCGGGTAGTGAGCCGGAGAGCAGGGTTTCGTCTCCGTCCAGGTGCGTCAACTTCAAGTCGGCAAACCAATCCGACCAGTGTGGATCCAGGTGGCTCTTGACTCTGATCTCGTAGTATTCCGGCATAATAGCCCTCCCTATGCGAGACTCTTTCGCACAGCTATCGAGTCGATAAGCTTCCCTGCTACCTTCTTCAGCGGGTCCAGGCGCGTGGGGTAGTAGTAGTCGGATTCGAACCAGCCTTTTTCCGCGTAATACCTGTAATCACGGGTGCTGACATCGGAGTCCTGGCGTATCATGCTGCGGAACATCCTGAAAACTGCGAGCATGGGCAACGATGGCGCGGGATAGGCCGGCTGCACCAGTCCTGCGTAGAACTGCCTGGCCTGCCTTGCCCGAGCTTTGTCTATCTTCTGCTGTGCCTTCTCCGACCCGGGTTCAGAGAGATTGACGCAAGTACCTTTCACAACATTGAATCCCAGGGCCATGGCGAGGGTATCGAGGTACTCCACGATCTTATCGCCACTCGCGAAGCTATAGGTGACGATGCTGGTGCAGACCTTCCCGAAGTAGCGCGGCCGGTGGCAGACGAAAGCGAATCGGTCGAGGAACGTCTTCATGATCCCGGATACCTGCCCGTTGTAGTTCGGGGTTGCGAAGACGACTCCGTCAGAGGCCATGATCTTGTCCATCAGCACGTCCCGGTCATCCTTCAATGGGCAGAACTCCTCGCCCTTCCATAAGCACACCTCGCAGCCTCGGCAAGCCTTGAGCGTGTAGTCGTGCAGGGCAACGATTTCGTATTCGACGTCGCCAAGAGCCTGTACAGCGCTCAGGAACTGCACGACGGCCTGGTACGTGTTCTTCTTGCGGGCACTGCCAACGAACGCGGTGACCCTTTTCATGGGGTGCCTCCTTTCTGGTTGTGCCAGACTTCACTATCTGGCTATAGTATAGCGCGCGGCGAGGAAGCCCGCATCTGCCAAAGGGGATATCTGGGGTTTATTTTTCAGGTTACCTTGTAAGCCTGTTGGCCTGCGAGGCTATTTGGGGGGATTAGAGGAGGATACCGAGCTGCCTGGCGCGCGCCACCGCCTCGGTCCGGTTGGCAACGTCCAGCTTGCGATAGATACTGGCTGTGTGAGCTTTGATGGTGCCCGGGGCCACGATGAGCTGCCGGGCGATCTCCTGGTTGGTCCTGCCCAGGGCCATGAGCTGGAGTACCTCCAGCTCGCGCCGGCTCAATGGCTCGACCAGAGCCTGTCCCGAGCCTGCCGAGGGATCCGCGGTCGGGGAGGCTTTTTCCGGCGCGGCCATGAGCACGTGCGGTTCGGCAGCGAATTGAGGGAGCAGGCGGATGGCGTAATCTCGCAAAGGGCCGGCGCCGGCTTGGGCCAGTCCCTTCCCCAACAGCATCTGCATGGGCCGGCCCTCGTCCAGGAAGACTCGCACATACCCTTCGGGCTCGGCCAGCGCCAGGCCTCTGGTCAAGACAACAACCGCTTGCGAGGTATCTCCTACCGTCTGCAGCGCCAGCGCTTTGAGGACCATGATCTCGATCAGCCTGCCCTGCCTTCCCCATGACCGGGCAGATTCTTCCAGACCAGTCAACAAGCGGATGGCTTCATCTGGCTTATTCTGAGCGATGAATACCCGCGCCTGCGTGATATGAGCCAACTCATCTTCGTATGGGAATGGATCGGTCAAGCTCAAGCGCTTGTCGAGTGTAGCGGCCCAGCGGCTGAATGCCTGCCAATCTCCCTGGTCCAGCCACGATCTTACCTGGGCTGCCTCCACCGCATTGCGGGCTTCTGAGAAGACGCCGCACGCTTGCACCAGCCGGGCAGCCTTTTCGATCGCGCCTGCCGCCTCAGTGCGGTTCCCGCGGGCGAGCTGAATTCGCGCCAGGGTGACGTAGGCCAGGCAAAAATCGTCGGCTTTGCCCCACCAGGGGAGGACATCCAGGCCTCTCTGCACGCGGACGAGAGCCGTGTCTAGATCATTCCATTCACACAATAGGGCGGCTGTTTCAACCTCTACGAGGCCGGTTGCGCCAAGATATGGGCCGCCTGCCTCGTGGATCAGCTGCGCAGCCTTTTGAAGAAGTCCATTCGCCTCGTGCAGCCGCCCCTGATAAGCTTGCGACCTCGCCAGAAGGCAATAGGCGGCAACGGGGTTATTGATCGCCCTGGCGATATGGCCTGATCGTATCGTCTCGTTCAATACCTTGGTGGCACTAACAAAATCACCACACAGGAAGTACTGATATCCGAGCGTGATGCCATAATCAATTTGCAGCTCCAGGCTATCTTCAGGAACGCTTTGGCGTGCGGCAAGGCAAAACTCAATGGCTCGACGAGTATCCCCTTGCATGGCGGTAACACGGCTTTTGACGTAGGCGTGATACCCCAGCATGGACTGAGCGCCGGGCGCCGAGCTTTCAGCCCGGATGCGCTTTTCAGCCGCGTCGAGCAACGAACTGGCTTCTTCAAGTTGTCCGAACCAGGAGCGATTCATAGCTTCGTACAGGCACAACCAGGGACGTCGATAGACCAATTCCATGCTCAAATGGCCCATCCAAGAGCGGACCCAGGACATTTCGCCCCGATTCATCATTTCCAGATAATTCTGCCTTATCAAACGCTCAACCATTTCATCATCAGGGGCCATGGACGCATGATGGATCGCCTCCAGTATCAAGCCGTTTTGTTCGTGCCACGCCGCGGCGCGGAGGTGTAATTGCGCAATGCCCTGGTCTCCGAGGGATTCTTGCAGCTGCGTCCGCAGTAGGTCGGCGAACAGGTGGTGATAGCGGTACCATTGCCGCGCATCATCCAGGGGCACCAGAAAGAGATTTGCCCTTTCCAGGTACTCCAGGGTGGAGGCTGATTGGCTCTCAAATCCTTCGCCATCAGCCAGGACGGCATCACAGAGTGGAGCCGTCAGGCGCTCCAAAATCGACGTACCCAGAAGAAATCGTTGGATTTCCGGCGATTGGCTGGCCAGGACTTCCTCCAGCAGGTAGTCCAGAATGTAGCGGTTCGTGCCTGAGAACCCTTCGATAAACCCGAGCACATCTTCACGGTTACGCATGGAGAGCGCGGCCATCTGCAAGCCGGCGATCCAGCCTTCCGTGCGCTCTTTGAGCACCGCGACCGATCCGGCATCCAGGCGGAGACCCATGACGTCGTTCAGGAACTGAGCTGTCTCAGGCTCGGAAAAGCTGAGATCAGCGGTGCGAAGTTCAACCGTCTGGCCGCGCGCGCGCAAGCGGACCAAAGGGAGCGGGGGATCTGAACGGGTAGCGATCACCATGTGGAGTGTATGAGGGCAATGCTCGAGCAAAAAAGCCACTTCCTCATGCACCGCCTGGCTGTTGATGAACTGGTAGTCATCCAACACCAGGGCAATCTCCCTGCCTGTAGCATCCAGGTCATTGATGAGACTGGTCAGGACCGTTTCCGGGTGTGCTTGCTGCCCCGCCGCCACCAGCTGTGCCGCCTCGCCCCCAATCGTAGGGTCAACCTCTTGCAGGGACGCGACCAGATAGCTCAGGAAGCGCCCGGTCTGGTTGTCGTTCTTATCCAGAGAAAGCCAGGCCACGGGTATTCCACCCCCGGCGACACAAGATGCCACCAGGGTGGTCTTGCCAAAACCTGCCGGGGCGGTAATCAGGGTAAGTGGACCGCGCAGCCCCTGCGCCATCTGTTCCTGGAGCCGCGGCCGGGCGACCAGCTCTGCCCGGGTGAAGGGTAGGCGCAGCTTCGTGCGAATGAGTGGGGCAGCCTTCTTCATGTCATCACTACAATTGTCTATTCTTCGAAAAGCCTGCTTCCGCTTTCCACCAGCTCCTCGAACTGCTGAATGAATCTCGCGGCCGGCGCTCCAGCCCCTCACAAGAAACATACCATATATCACCAAAGTTGAGTATGATCTTCGTCATCATTTAGAGACGAGACTTCTCAGTCTGCCTTTCGTCTTAAACCAGGATTTGTTTGACTGAAAGGGACGCAGCAAGATGCGTTGGTGGGGCACTGAAGAACGCGAATGACCAGCAATGCAAGCGAACTGGCAGGGTTGGTTCCAGTGCTAGGTAGCACCAATGGTTTGTCAAGCAGATGCTGGGGATCTGACATCTGCTCGAAGCATTTCGGATCTCCCAGCTGCGCTTGCAGCGGTCGCCAGCATGCGGCGGGGAGGGAGGGCAGCAATTTTGGGGCGCACATGACGAGGATCATGGTGCGAGTGATGAAGATGTGATAGGCTTGGAGGTATCGGCCGTTCGGGGGCACAAGGCGGAAAAGCTGTATAGCAGGATATGCGGACTGCTTTCTCGCGACTCATGGTTGGGCAGCTTGGCTTGAGCAAAGACGCAGGAGGACGAATGATGAAACCTGACACCGTCTCGCTGCTGTGCCGGCCGGGAACGCACGAACCGTTGTACCTGACCTCTGTGCCAGGGTCCGATGGCAGTGCACAGGAAGTAGTGGTCGGTACCTGCTCCGGGGAGACATTCCCCATACGGGACGGAATTCCCCTCTTGCTGGACGAATCGAAAGTCTCCAGATTCAACCAGCAGTATCAAGGGTTCTACAACAGGGTCGCGGGGCTCTACGATGCGGGTATCAAGCTGTTTGCGTACCTGGCAGGCCGGGGGGAAGAGCACTTCCGCAAGGAGTATCTTCGAGAACTGGATGTACAGGACGGCGATCGCGTGCTTGAGGTGTCCATTGGCACGGGGGCGAACCTTCACTATCTGCCGGTGAAGGCAACTTACTTTGGAGTGGACCTCTCCTGGGGGATGCTGAAGAGATGCCAGCGAAATCTGACGCGGTGGCAGCTAGAAGCAGAGTTGATTCTGGGCAATGCGGAAGAACTGCCTCTGCGAGATGAGTTGTTCGATGCAGTTTTCCACGTCGGCGGGATCAATGCTTTCAATGACCGCGCCAAGGCCATCGGCGAAATGATCCGGGTGGCGAGAGCAGGGACCAGGATCGTGATTGTCG
Organism: Anaerolineae bacterium; assembly: GCA_032111745.1. Taxonomy (GTDB): domain Bacteria; phylum Chloroflexota; class Anaerolineae; order JAAEKA01; family JAAEKA01; genus JAULUH01. The sequence continues at coordinate 14,554 of JAULUH010000229.1, forward strand.
ATGAGACTGCCAAACTTATGGAATCTTTCGCCTGGATTCCAGGGTTTAGAGGGTGGCTGCAGGAGCATGGTGAAAGGTTCTCAGCCCCCGTGGGGCTGGTTCCTGAAGGGATGAGAGATGTACAGGCCAAGGACATTGCCATAGGCAACTTGTATTGCCTTACCTTCAGAAAGCCCTGAGGGACACTGCGCGATCGTTGTCGAGGCGAAATCGTGTTCCACTCGGCCGAGGGGCCCGTGCAACATCATGGTCCGCTAGTTCGCCAAGGCAGTGTTATCGAGGGGGTGGAGGCGGCCGGCCGCCTCCACCCCCTCGAGGCTATCTGGGAGCGACTATTTGTCGGCCCAGTACGCGGCCGAGGCCAGCATCGTCCACTCGCGCTCCGGATCTGCCCGGTAGAGCGGGTTCATGGCGAAGATGGTCAGTCGCGCTGCGCCGGAGATGCTGGTGCCGTGGGCGATGACGGCCGACCCGGGCGCCGACGCGGATTGGGCATCGGGCTGCCACAGCCCGGCCAGGAAGTATCCGGCCAGCGGCAGCCGGCCGTCGACGGTCATGGTCGCGGGGATGGCCGCGTACCAGGTCGGCGGCTCCATGATCGCCGTGTCCTGCGCCGGGAACGCTCCGACGATGGGGCTGTCCACGCCGCCCTCGTTGTTCCACTGCACGATGCCGCTGCGGCCGTTCCCGGACCGGTTGGCGGCCGTCAGGCCGGTGACCAGCCCGGCGTTGGTCAGGAAGTTGGCGCCGTTCGTGAGGGCGCCGATGTACCCGCCGCCCCCGGCGAAGAACGCTTGCAGCCGGCTGCGCGCCGTCGCTTGGTTCGCCGCAGCAGGCCAGCCGGCGGTGTTGAAGACGAGGTCGTAGCCGTCCAGCGGGTTGGCCGCCGCCGGGTCGTTGAGCTGGCCGTTGCTGGCGGTGGAGATCGGGTCAGCCGTGAATCCCAGGTTGCGCAGCGACCAGACATCCTGGTTCACCGTCCCGGTGAGCACGGCGATGCGCGGCACGCGGTCGATCGGCTCTAGCGCCGGCAGGGCCGAGTTACAAGCCCTTGTGAACCAGACGTCGTTCTCCCGCCCGGCGCTCGCCAGGGCAGCCTTCGTCGCCGGGTCGGCTCGGTCGTGTATGGCGCCTCGCAGCACTCCGGCCGCGGCGCGTTCGTGACGCCGCGCCGGTACGTCTCGAGCTCGTCCCACAACAGGTCATGGCGATTCTCGAGGTCGAAGAGGAGCGTAGACCAGGCGACGGTGTACTGGGCGAGCTTGGCGCCCTTGCGACCGCTTGGAAGCCGGCCGCGGTTGAGGGGCGGATCGAGCCGCACGAGATCCTCAACCTGACGATGCTGTTCGACCACGATGTCATCGATCGACGGAAACCCGTCAATCGCAACACATTGCCTGCACAAGCAGGTCGAACAGGATTACGAGACGCAGTGCTTGGCTGCCTTCCGGAACCAAGGCGTCGATGCTTACTCGCACCGGAAAACTTGGCGCGCGTTGTGGTGGGTCATGGGGGATAGGCCTTCAGCCCCGCACGCATGGCGCCTTCGATGGTGCCGTCGACTTCGGCTCCTCCGGGGAAGAACCACTCATCTGGATCATAGCGCTCGTCGCTGTACTTGTAGATGGCGAACTCCCAGTTCTCCATGTCGCCGGTATACGTGAGCCGGCAGACCGGCCAGAACTTGCCGCCCCGTTGGTGTCCCAGGTAGAGATGCGCGCCCCGGTAGTTGGTCACGTAGTGGGCCCGGGGCCGACCTCTCAGTTGCTCTGCGTTGAAGCGGCTCACGATGGCGTCGGCTTGCGCTTTGATCTCGAGGGTGAGCTTCGGTTTTGCCATGATTGTTTGCTTCGTACGGCGACCCTGCTAGGCTTCAGCTATTCGCTTCAATGCGCCGATATCACGCAGTGTTTCGTCTGCGTCCACATAGTGCGGCATCAACACCAGGTTGGCGAACCGCTACGGGGACTTGTTGCGGGCATTCGAGTCGGAGCGGCCCGGCACTGTGGAAATTGAACCATCTTCAGAGTTGCCATTGCGCGCTCATCCCGAGGCGATGTCGTGACCCATCACAGTCAGAAGGATAGCTTTCTGGTGGAGCGTGTCCGGCCGGCCGATGGCTGCCATGGTGCCTATCGATGCCCATAAGCGCTGGAAAGGCCTGGCCGCTGATCCCTGTCATTCGTACCGCAGTGCCTTGATGATCTCCATGGCCGACGCCTGGCGCGCAGGCACCAGGGCAGCCAGCACGCCAAAGATCAGGCCCGCAGCGATGGCAGAGAGGACGCCGGCCAGCGGGAACGTATACGCCATGCGCATGACGCCGGCCGCGTTGATTCCCTCGACGAATACATAGCTGAGATACAACCCGGCCAGGATACCAAACGCCGTGCCCATGGCCGCCAGCAACAGCGCTTCAGCCATGATTGTCTTCCGCACCTGGCCGCGGGTGGCGCCGATCGCCCGCAACATGCCGATCTCGCGAGTGCGCTCGATGACGCCGATCGCCAGCGTGTTGAGGATGGCGATCAGCGAGGGGAACGCCAGCACGGCCAGCAACACATAGAATCCCCCGATGATCGACTCATACTGCACCATGAACTCGTCTATATACGCGCGGCCGGCAATCAGCCGGAACTGCGGATAATCCTCCACGATCTGATTCAGGCGTTGCTCGACGGCCGCGACATCGGCACCCGCCTCCAGGTTGAGCTGGTAGAGGATGTCCTCGCTCTTGTTGAAGTCCAGCTTCATATTCCGCTGCGTGATGTACGCCGTATTGATCTTCAGGCTCAACACGTCGCTGCCAATCGCCACAATGCGGTAGTTCTGCGGCCCGGTCGGCGTCTCCAGGGGGATGGTGTCGCCGACCTTGAGGCCCAGGGGCGTGGCCAGAATACCATTGACGATGGCATTGCGTTCGTCGGCAGCCAGCGCGTTGAACGCATCCTGTCCGTTGCCGCTAGTGAAGTCCATCCCCGACATCATGGCATAGTCCGCGGGGTCGATACCGAGGACGGAGATCGCCGTCTCACCCATACCAGCCGTGAGCGCGGCCGAGTCAACCGCCGATTGAGCGTAGCGCAATGAATTGACCGCGCTGACCCCCTGGATCGCCTTCAGCCTGCCTTTGAGGGTTTCGCTGGCGCCGATATCGCCTTTCCATACGGCCACTGACGGGGGAAGCAGCAAGTAGTCACTGCCCAACGACTTGTTGAACATGCCCTCCGCCAGGCCGACCATGCTGAAGATCATCCCCCCGGCGCCGACGACAATCGCCAGGCCGATCATCGTCGCGCTGGCCGTGATGGCCGCCCGCGTGGGCTGGCGCGTGAGGTTGCCCTGCGCCAGCTCGCCCGTGCCGTCACGCGCAAAGATCAACGCCAACAGCGCGCCAAACACAGCCGCAATCGGCTTGACCAGCGCCGGCGCCACCAGCACCAGGCCGACGATCACCAGCAGGCCGCCCAGCGCAACCAGGTTGAAATTGCCGCTGAGCAGCCCCACGGCGGCTATGAGCAGCATCACGGCGCCGGCAAGCGTGACCATGCGGCTCACGCCGTGCGTGACCTCGCCCAGCGACGGGCGCAAGGCTTCCATCGGCGTGACCCGGCTGGCGCTCAGCGCCGGCAACAGCGCCGACAGGATGGTAACGCCCAGGCCCAGGGCAATCGCCACCACAAACAAGGCTGGATCGACCACGGGAGTCATCTCAACGTTCATGAGCGACTTCAGGTATGGATTCATCCCGGCCGTGATACCCACTCCCAGGAGATAGCCCAACCCAACGCCAATGGCCGTGCCAACCAGGCCCTGCACCATGCCCTCGGTGAGCACCAGACCGGCGATCGTCGTGCGATTGGCGCCGATCGCCCGCAACATGCCGATGTCGTGCCGCCGCTCGGCGACAATCGTGCGAAAGGTGTTGAAGATGATGAACCCGCCCATCGCCAGCGTGAGGATGCCCAGCATGTTGAATACCGCGCCTGCGGCCCGCATGGCGGAGGCATATTCCGAGCCGCTGGTCAGCCCGCCCAGCGTGAACGAGTTTCCCAGCTGCGCTTTGATGTTGTTAACGATGGCCGCGCTGGCCGCCGGGTCTTTGGTGATCAGGTTCGCCTCGACGACGTTGATGCGCCCCGACATGTCCATCAGCTTCTGCGCCTGGGTCAGGGTCAGCAGCACCTGCTCGTTGCCGGCCAGCCCGCGCCCTGGCAGCAGGCCAACAATCTCAAGCCTGGCCACGCCCTCGGTGGTCGGCAACTTGATCGTGTCGTTCAAACCCACGCCGATAGAATCGGCGAGCCGTTCTGAGATCACGGCGACTTTGCCATCACCCGGCTCCAGAAAGCGTCCCGCTATTGTGCGATAGTCGTGCAGATAGGGCGCCACCGCCGGGTCGACGCCGATCACCGACAAGGCGTTGACCGTCGAGTCCCGGCCGTAGAAATGGGGGGGCAGGTTGATGGTGCGCTCCAGCGACCCGGCGATGGCCGCAATCCCGTCGAGCCTGGCGATCCTATTCAGTGTGGACGCGGAGAAGGCCTCGCCGGTCTTGTGCGTAACCATCACGTCGGTTTGGCCCGACGCCGCCAGGAGGCTCTGGTCGAAGGCTTCCGTCATTGTGGGCAGGAGGATGCCCATGCCGAAGACCACCATCACGCCGATGACGATGGCGAGCGTGGTGAGGAACGTCCGCAGCTTGCGGCCACTCAAGTAGCGGGAGGCGAGAGTAAGTTGGAGCTTCATAGCACACCTCACATCAACCAGGAACCGCGTCCATGCCTGCCTATCGCCGTGCTAGGCGATGGCTTTCATGATCTGCGAGACCGCATCCGCATTGCCGGCGTGCTGGGAATCCACTTGCATCTCATTCACAACCTTACCGTCCCTGAGAAAGACAATGCGGTCGGCGTGCGCGGCAATGCGCGGGTCGTGCGTTACCATCAACACCGTGTGTCCCCAGTCCGTAGTCACCTGTTTCAGCAGGCCGGCGATTTCATCCGCTGACTTGGTATCGAGGTTGCCGGTTGGCTCGTCGGCCAGCACGAGGATGGGATCGGTGATCAGGGCGCGCGCAATTGCCACTCGCTGCTGCTGCCCGGCCGACAGTTGATCGGGACGGCTGGCGAGGCGCTGGCCCAGGCCAATCCTGGTCAACCACTGGCTCGCTTTTGCTTTGGCCTCGGCCGAGTTGCCGCCGTCAAGCAAGAGCGGCAGCGCGGCATTTTCCACCGACGACAGTGTCGGTATGAGGTTGAAGAACTGGAACACAAAACCGATCTTGCGGCGGCGCAATTCCGTCACGGCCTTGTCGGACATTTTGGCGAGCAGCTGCCCGTCGATGCTGACGTTCCCATCCGAGGGCCGGTCGAGCCCGCCGAGCAAGTGCAAAAGCGTGGACTTGCCACAGCCGCTCGGCCCCATCACGGCGACGCATTCGCCAGCGTCCACGCCCAGGTTGACATGATCGAGCGCGACGATAGCCGTGTCGCCCGTGCCGTATACCTTGGTGAGATTCTCCGCTTGAATGAGAGACACTGTCGACTCCATCTTCAGCACCTGATATCAGATTGCGGCCTGAGCGGACGTAGCCGCTCGCCGGGATCCGCGGCCTGTTGGACGCCGACTCCGGCGACGAGACCGCCTTGCTCCAACGGACTGGCATGAGCACACCAGCACAAGGACTGTATAACGAGTCGCCAGATTCGTCAAACCTGTGGAGATGACCTGACTTCGCCAACAAGATCATCTGATTGGCCCCGGTCTGCTGGACTTGGGGATATGGGCAGCACCGGCCCGCGTTAGGCCGTCCGGTCAGGGCGTCACCGGCACTTTCAGCAACGCGCCGACGGCATAGCCCGCCAGCGCGCTGGCCGTGCCGATGAGGGCCATCTCCAGCCCGCTGCGCGCCGGGTGGCCCACCATGGCGCGCGCCTTGTACGCGCCCACGGCAAACAGGACGATCGCCGTCAGGACGATCGCCACCACCATGCTGGTCGCCACGGGCAGGAAGACAAAGGGGGCCAGCGGGATGAGCGAGCCGACGATGGCGGAGAAACCGACGACCAGCGCGGCCCGCAACGCCACGCCGCGGTCGGCCGGTTGCAGCTTGTGTTCTTCGGCCATCATCACCTCCACCCACACGTCCGGGCTGGCCGTGATGGTGGCGACGATGCGCTCCAGCAGGTCGCCCTCGAAGCCCTTGTCCGCGTAGATCTGGCGGATTTCCTCGCGCTCCACCTGGGGAACCTCGGCGATGTGGCGATGCTCCCGGGCGCGCTCGCTCTCGTAGAAGTCGGCGTCGGCCAGCGTGGAGGTGTAGGCCACCGCGCCCATGGAGACCGATTCCGCAAAGGTGGCGGCCAGCCCCGCGACCATTACGATGCGCGGGTCGGACGTGGCCGCGGCGACGCCGAGGACAACCCCCAGCACGTTGACCAGCCCGTCCTGCCCGCCGAGGATGATGTTGGACAGGCTGGAGGCGCGGCGATGCGGATCGCCATCGGTGTGGTAGCGCTCTTGTTCGGCGTAGGCGGCGGCAGTCACATGAGGAGCAGTGAAGGTCATGGCGTCTGTCCCGTCCTTTCTGCCGGAGGCTCGTGGGTGGTGGCGAAGCGGGCCAGCACCTGTCGCGTCTCGGCATCCAGCAGAGCCAGCAAGTCGGTGCCGAGCCGCTCGTTCAACCGCTGCGTGAAGAGCTCCATCCAGACAAACTGGCGGGCGATGAAGACCAGGTGGCGGTTGCCCGTGATGGTGGCCTCCATCTCCTCGCCGCTGCGGGCAACCAGGCAGGTCTTGCCGTCGGCCACGACGAGGAGGAGGGTCGTCACGGCCTGCAGCTCGCTTTCCAGCGGGGGATGGCGGGCCACCTGGCCGCAGGGCAGCTCGCCCGTGCCGGTGAGGAGCGCGCTGACTGCCACGCCACGCGCACAGGCTGCCGCCACATCGTCCCGCAGCGCAGGCAGGTCCGCGTCGGCCAGCACCAGCCACAGTTCCGCGCGCGCGTCCTGCACCATCTGCCTCGCGTAGGCCAGCGTCGCCGCACGCCCGGCAATCGTCCAGACGCGTTCTTCCGGCTCACTCGCATAGAGCGCGCCCAGGTCGCGGCGCAGGGTCCGCACCAGCCGGGCCTGGTCCTGCTCATAGCGATCCAGCAGCACGTCAGGGGGCACCGGGCTGTACAGCGTGGCGCGGCGGTCGTCGGTGCGCATGACCGCGCCGCGCGCGTACAGCCGGCCCAGCGCCTCGTAGACCATCGAGCGGGGCACGCCCGACTGCTTGCTGATCAGGTATCCGGTGGCCGGGTGCTCGCTCAGCAGCGCCGCAAACACCCGGGCCTCGTATTCCGTGAAGCCAATGGCCATCAGCTCCGCTAGGAATTCCATGGGCTCTCCAATAGTCATCCTTAACCTAACTATTAGTGCTAATATATATCACGTTGTCTGGCGTGTCAAGATCCGGCCGGGCGGGTAAAGGGAGATGCACGGTGCCTGCATCAGTATGATGTGAGGATTTTCTCATTGTTGACAAGTAGTGAACTAATGTTATACTAATTATAGTAGGTAGGGTGCAATCTTCGACCTGACCCCGCATGTTTGCTTCTGAGACTCGGCAGCCACCGGCAATCACGATCTGATTGCTCCCTCTTTGCCTCAG